>NZ_JBFDAE010000003.1:241787-344481 GCF_040720935.1 Algibacter sp. 2305UL17-15 | reverse complement strand
TCAAGGTTATAAATATTTGATTACCAGTATAATATACGAAAAAGACATCACAAATACAAATGTAAAATACTGAATATCAAACAAATAGAAGCTTAACTTAATGACATTGAACGAGCACTAGCGCTGACTCTTGTGTGGCATACGAGGACCAGCTAGGGGACTAGCAAAAAAGTGGCGCATACTAAGGAACGGCAGGGCGGATTATCCCATTTCATCTAAAATATAATAAAATTCTTCTCTAGTAATATTTCTAAGCCACCAGTCCTCATTTGGATAATTACTTAAATTATTTTTAAAATAATTAATATCAAGCATATTTTCTAACAATGGTAAAAGCCCCTCTTTTATTTTATCCGTTGTTTGTTTAAGCTCATCACTTAATTCTTTGGGATTTTTAAAAATATCGTCCTTTATATTGTCTGCTGAGAAATCTTCAAAAATTCGACTATATCTTGATGTCAGATGACATTCCTCTGCTAGCACACTCTTTTTTCGAGAATTATTACCATACTTAAAATAAATTCCTAGATTAATAAAAAAATTATTAGAAAATTTCGATTTTTGGTATTGGCACACGACTATTATATCATCATTTTGTTTAATCCATGTTTTTTTTGTTTTAACAAACTTATAGCCTGATTCAATAAATAAAGGATTTAATATTTGTATTGTACTATTCATTTTTTTAAGATTTTATCATGTTACCATTTTTATAATCTTCTTTTCTTTTTTCTTTTTCTTTTGTTTCATTTTCCCATTTGTCTAATTCTTTTAAATAAGAACTTAACTTTTCTGCCTCCCATTCCGCTCTAGTAGTCTCTCCAGTTCTTATAAGAATTTCGGTTCCTGTCTTAATTTGATTTTTAACGTGAATTTTATCTAAATTATTATTCATTAAATCATCAATGGTAACGCCAAAAGTTTCTGAAATACTCTCCAAAGTATCACCCAGTTCGATAGTATAAAATACACCTATACCGATATTGGTATTTTCATATAGATGTAACTCTGGATTCCATTCTTTTACATCTGGATGAGCTCGTTTAGCTGCTTCAACATAACGCCCTAACTGCCTAGCGCCATTAGCTCTACCTGAAGCTGTATTGGGTTTTAGCTCTCTTATCCATCCAACTTTACCATCTTTGGATATTCGTAAACCATCTGCTCTATTCCCTTTACCATTGACTCTACCTAACCAATATTCTATTTCGAATCCTTCAGCACTCTGCCATTTTGCTTGTGATTCTCTATGTGCCGCACTACCCCTAATTATTCTAGCTAGCCACATTGGTTTACCATTCGGCAATTTGGCAGCAACTTCAACAACACTTTCAACCGTTGTACTTACAGTTCCTTTCCATTCAAAATTAGTTCTAACATTTCTCCCTGAAGACACATTACTTCTTGGTACTTGAAGAGCTGGTCTTACACTATTATTACTCAATGCAACTCTTACCATAGGCCCAAATTCTAAGCCTTCTAACTCAACGCCATCAATAACCCTGTTTTCGCTAAATGCATAAGGAGAATTATACTCGTATTGTTTAAATAAAGGGTCAACAGCAAAAAATCTCCCCACCCTAGGGTCATGCATCCTATACTTATAATTAAGCGAATTCCCTTCCCCCTTAACCTCATCATCCTTCTCCTGCCCTTGGAAACCATAGCGATAACCGCTAGCCTCTTCTGCATCATGCCTATTAGGCAGGGTCATACCGAAGGAAGCCTAATCAAAACACCCGCAAAGGCTTTATGTATAAGAACGTTCGTGTTTTTAAATACCTTAAAAACTTACCTTTTTTTGCTTTTTTGGCACGTTTTGCATGCACTAAAACGGTAAAATATAGAGTAAAAATAGGGCTTTATTTTGATTTTGGAAAGTGTGTCTTGAAACGAAGAAACGTCCCGTTAGGAGACACTTAAAACATATTTGGTACGCTTACTCGGACGGCACTCGTCAAAGACGGAGCGCTAGCCGATACGAGGACTGGCTGGGAATTACACGTCAAAATTTATTAATTTCCAACATACATTCACAATTTTTCGACTCTTCTAATTGCTCGTTCTAATGGTTTGTAATCATTATCCGCAAGTTTTATAAATTCAGATTTTATTTGTACATCCTTTAACTCCAACATTAAATCTAAAAACTTTAAAGAATCAACTTTTTTAACTTTAGAAAGCATTATATTTTTTAACTTGTTGGCATGTGAAAGAGCAGCATTAATTTCATATAGTTTAGGGGCGCTATAGACTCCAAAGGATGTCAATTTATCACAATCTTTACTGATGCCTTTGAGCGATTGTAAATTTTTATTATAAAATAATTGAATTTTAACTATTCTATTTAGACCACCTAATCCCTCAAGTGTAACTATTTTACTTTCAATTAATTCTAAATGATTCAAAACCTTACAGTTGCTAAAAAGAAGTAAGTCTTTATGAGGATATTTAGTTATTACAAATCTTTCTAGATTAACTAACTTGTCAATATTTATAAAATTTTTTGACCAAACAAAACTTATTGCTTTGAGTGTGGTTAGCTTATTAAAATCTATTTTTAAACCACTTCCTATATCATTAATTGATAATCTTTCTAATTTTTTTAATGAATAAAGCCCTTCAACATTTGTTATGTATTTAGAAGTTACATGTATACTATTGATTTCGCAAAAAAAAGGGTCTTTTAAAAAGTCAATATCGGAAATTTTATTAGGGTTGTAGTTAATGCTTATCGAATTAATTTTTTTATCCTTTATTATTTTTTTACACAATTCAATCTTGGAGAGATCAAGTCTAATTGTAATTACCCCTTTTACTTCATCCAAAATTATTCCCTTGTAATTATATATTTTCATATTTTAGTTTTATTCTCCACTATAATCGCTCCAATTATCCGTTTGTTTCTTATTTAAGATTTCAATATCCGCATTATTTCTGAAATTATACATATCGTTCAATATATCTCCCTCCATATGGTCTAAATTCTCATACAAATTACCATCAAATTCATAGAACTCAGAATGGCTATATTCCTTACCAAATGTTTTAGCTTCTTTTTTCCCCAAACCTAACAACTCATTCAAAGATTGTCTAGCTCTAGAGCCTAAATTATTGGCTTTACCAACGTACAAACTACCATCTTTCATAATATGAACATAAACCCCTGATTTACCATTGAATAAAGATGCTGCTCCTCTTTCTAGAATATCACCGATATTTGTTGGAGCATCTAAATTAATCCATTTACCTCTCCCTATTTTAGTACTGAATTTAGGTATATTTATCTTAATGTCTGGAACAATTTTAGCGATTTTACCTATTGGAAAAAATGCTAGAACCCCTTCTCCTCCATGTTTTTCAAAGTCTTGAATTGTCCAATTCTTTGGATTTAAATTTCTCTTTAGTAATATCTCAGCTTGGGCTGACCTTGAAGCATCGGGGTCATTTGAATAATATTCATCCATTTCCTTGAAAATGGTTTTTATCGCATGTGCATCAGTTCTTAATTTGTCTTTAGCAAATTGCATATCCCACACATCATTTGGATTTGTCAAATCCCCAGCGTAATTCCATAAACCAATAATAGCATTGTAGGCATTGGCACTAAAATTATAGGCTACCTTTCCTGCATATTCAGCCTTATTATCATCTGGCTTATGTATCAATTCAGTAGCTTCAGGCGCATAAACCTCTAGCCCCTCTAACTCAACACCATCTATTACTCTATTTTCACTAAATGCGTAGGGACTATTCCATGAATATAGACCACTAAGAGGGTCTTTTGCAAAAAACCTCCCAACCCTAGGGTCATGCATTCTATACTTGTAATTAAGCGAGTTGCCTTCCCCCTTAACTTCATAATCCTTCTCCTGTCCCTGGAAGCCGTAGCGGTAGTTGGGGTCGCCACCGTTGCGGTTGGTCAGGGTCATTCCGAAGGTAGCCTAATCAAAACACCCGCAAAGGCTTTATGTATAAGAACGTTTGTGTTTTTAAATATATTAAAAACTTACCATTTTTTGCTTTTTCGGTACGTTTTATAAGAATCAAAATGGCAAAAATATAGCATAAAAATAGGGCTTTATTTTGATTGTAAAAAGTACGGGACTAAACTAAAAAAGTCCTTTTTTCTCCCACTACTTAATCAACAAAAAAAACGAGCATAAAAGTTATACCCGTTTTGTATCATTAATGTTATTATTTATTTGCTTACTCATTACTGCCTCTAGTAAATACTAGCGGGAGCGGGGCTCTATTTTTAATTTCAATTCCTTAAACCAAGATTCAGCAACTTCATCTGGTGTTCCATCACTTTTATTAGAATAATGTATATCGTAATCTAAAAAACAATCAAACTTTCCTGTTTTTGGATAATATTCCATTTTTATTTGTGTCGGAATATCTTTCTTATATTTTTTAAATAACTCAATTAAACCTTTTAAATCCTGATTTGCATACTTAATAAACTTTAACTGCATTTGGTCAGAAATATCAAAATTTAACCCTGTATCGTTAATTCTATGTCTTTCCAATAAAACGTGGTTTATATTAAAAAAGCAATCATAATAAACAAAACCTTCTTCATTTGATCCATA
Organism: Algibacter sp. 2305UL17-15; assembly: GCF_040720935.1. Classification (NCBI taxonomy): domain Bacteria; kingdom Pseudomonadati; phylum Bacteroidota; class Flavobacteriia; order Flavobacteriales; family Flavobacteriaceae; genus Algibacter; species Algibacter sp. 2305UL17-15. The sequence goes on along the minus strand of NZ_JBFDAE010000003.1, from coordinate 339,886 downwards.
AATATAGATTGCATCAATATTTTCTTTGTCATTATTGACATATTCAAAAGCTAAAGAAACCATTGAGCTAGTTTTATCTTCATACTTTCTTTTAAATGATTTATCTTTAGAAATCCCAAACATCTTTTTTCAATTTATTATCCCTTTGGAGGGTTTGTATTTTCAATAACTTGATTATACACTTTTCCATCAATTTTATAAGTCACATCAAAGTTATCAGGTCTTACAGATTCCCCCTTATAGTTTACTTTTATATCTACTTCCACTTTTTTACCAGCCGCTACAGCATTCTTCCAAATATTTTCAATTGTTTTAAATGCACTCAAATTTACATTACTTGCTTGAGAAACCAAATTTTTAAGTGAAGGATCTCCTCCAAACAAGTCAGCTAACAAATGTCCAGCATGATCTCCAGGCATTTTTCCAGGAGTATTGGGGTCATGAGTAAGTCTGCCTTCATGAGTTTTCAATTGCAGATTATCAGTTTGAGCTCTTAATATTCTGCCTGAGTCATCTGCATGATATAAATATTTGTGTTCCCCAGCGATATATTGAATTATTTTACCTCCCGGGATTTTTGCCAAAATTGATACCCTACCGAGTTTTACAATTTTACTAAGACCTTTATCGCCCGCAATACCAGTAAAAACACCTGATATAATTCGTGATCTGTCCACAGCATCTCCATTAATTAACATATCTCCAGCCTTACTAATACTTTGGTCAAAAGCATCCATAGCCTGTTTTGACGAAGTGCCAAACATGGCATCAGCCCTTTCTGCAAAATGATTACTTTCAAGTTGCTCTTTAGAAGTAGCTGCATTAGTAGCTATTAAACCTACTAAAAAATTACCTACTCCTTTCGCTGCATCACTAGGGTTATTCCAAATAAACATAATGCCTTTGCAAGTATCGTCCACCATTAACATAGTTCCTACAGCTGTTTTTTGAAATAAAGTGCCATTTTCTCTAAGATCTCGTTCCATTGCAGCCATGGGATTAGATATTTCTAAACCTTCTAATTCAACGAATTGAATTACCATATTTTCAGAAAAAGCATAAGATGAATTCCAAGGGTAACTATGAGTCAAAGGATCCACAGCAAAGAACCTTCCCACTCTAGGGTCCTGCATCCTGTATTTATAATTCAAGCTATTACCCTCACCTTTAACCTCATCATCCATTTCCTGCCCTTGGAAACCATAACGGTAGTCAGGCGTGCCTTCATGTCTATTAGGTAAAAGCATTCCGAAGGTAGCCTAATCAAAACACCCGCAAAGGCTTTATGTATAAGAACGTTCGTGTTTTTTAATATATTAAAAACTTACCATTTTTTGCTTTTTCGGTACGTTTTATAAGAACCAAAATGGCAAAAACATAGAGTAAAAATAGGGCTTTATTTTGATTTTGAAAAGTGTGTCTTGAAACGAAGAAAAGTCCCGCTTGGAGACGCTCTACATATATTTGGCACTTGCTTACTCTGTACGGCACTCGTCAAAGACGAAGCGCTAGCCGATACGAGGACTAGCTGGGGATAAACTTCTAAATAATTTTTTCATTTTTTAACAATCTAATTCTTTTTCAGTGTAAATAACTGTTCCTCCTACATTTGATGTGTAAAATATAATATTATCAGAAAAGTCTTTCCATTTTAAATAGAAACTATTTGATGAAAACATTAGTTTAATAGAAAATTTAAAATATCTTTTAATTATATCTTTTAAATGAAAACTATTTTTCAATTTAAGTATAGATATGTCATTCTTATTTTCTAGTAATATATCTATAGTTTTAAAAAACTCTTCATCTATACTTGATACAAATACTAGAAAATTCTTTTTTCTTTCATATTCTATTATATGATTATAAAGGTTTTTATCAGATAAGTTGCCTCCAGAAACTAATACATGTAATTTATCGTATTCTTTAAAAACAAGTTTTATTGCTTCTTCTATATTTTTCAATCCATTATCATTATCAAAATCATCTTCAATGAGATAAGAATTTATTTTATTTTCTAACTTTTCTAGCTTTATTACATCCATTAACTACTGTTGTTCTAAAAATTTCTTAGCTGATTTATGAGAGTTTTTTTGCATTGATTTAAAGACTGGACTTCTCGTAAAATTAGCTTCTGGAAAGCCATTCTTCATAAGTTTAAATACATTTTTCCATCCTACTTCATTAGCAACTTTTATCCAATTAAGATGTCTAGCTTTACTAAATATTGGTTGACTATTTAAAAAGCTATCCTGAAAATAATGACCATGAAATACAGGTCTTTTATTTACTCCATTGAATCTATGAAAATCAAAACCAATCTCTCTACCTGCTCTCCCAATTCTTAGACTTATGCCTCTATGCAATCTACTATAACCTAGGGATACTTGCCCTATCTTAATTCCTTGAAAACCATAAGCCCTCCATGTTGACAACCTAGCTAAACCTGAAATCCTACTAAATAAAGATACTTCTCCAGAAGGTGTTAAAAAGCCTGCCGCAAGATTGGTCGCTTGTCCTGTTCCATAAGCAACTCTATATATATTATTAGATGTCACGCTTTCATACCAACTATCCATTGATAAACTCAAACCATTTTTTAATTCGGTAGCTACATTCAATGTAACATCTAACCCAACTTCTCCAGTAACAGTATCGAAACCTGAAAAACGAGATAGTGTATTAATTTCAGAGCCTTTACCTAAGTTCTCTTCCATAAGTTGTTCTCTCCCTTGAAACATACTTAAGGTGGTTCCTTGTTCCCAAAGACTAGTAACTCCATTCCAAAAAGATTGAGCTGCTCCCTTGGGGTCATTCATTAATTGCTGAAATAGTGACGGAGGTTGCTTAGCCCCAGAGTCTCTATTGGTCCTTGTAGAATTCGAGCGAGAAGGTGTTTCTTCTAATCCTTCTAGTTCCATAAATGCAATTACCTTATTACCACTAAATTGATATGGTGTATACCAAGGATATTTTTTTTCCAATGGGTCAGTTGCAAAAAACCTCCCTACCCTTGGGTCATGCATTCTGTACTTAAAGTTGGTTGAATTCCCTTCTCCTTTAATCGCATCATCCTTCTCCTGTCCTTGGAAGCTATATCTATATGTGTCAGGGTCACCGCCACGCCTGTTTGGCAAGGTCATTCCGAAGGTAGCCTAATCAAAACACCCGCAAAGGCTTTATGTATAAGAACGTTCGTGTTTTTAAATACCTTAAAAACTTACCTTTTTTTGCTTTTTTGGCACGTTTTGCATGCACTAAAACGGTAAAATATAGAGTAAAAATAGGGCTTTATTTTGATTTTGAAAAGTGTGATTTGAAATTAAAAAAACGCCCCACTTGGAAACGATTTCCCTGTATTTTAGAGGGCTTACTCGGTACGGCACTCGTCAAAGACGAAGCGCTAGCCGATACGAGGACTAGCTGGGGGAATAGACCATTTTTCTAAAAACGTATTTAGAATATCCTCATCCTCATAAAGTGGAATTTCATAATTTTGCATGTTCTAAAAATTACTTGATTACAACTATTTAATAAAAAGATTAACCAAAATCTACCATACTATCATACATCTCTCCAATACGCTTTTGTAATTCTTGGTTTTTATAGTATTCAAAACTTTGATTAGGATACACCAAAACATATTCATTATCTGCACCAAAAATTAACTCACAGAAAATTCTAAACTCATTATTTGCCATAGCACCATGACCATCCATCTCCATAGTTTTATATATATCCATAACAATATAAAATGGCGACTTTTCTTTTAGAATAACTAATCTATGGTCTAAATCAATATGCACATTTTCTAGTATATGCGGATATAACTTTGGTAAAAGGTTTTGCAAGTAATCATCTGCCTCAGAACTTGCTTCATATTGTATAGCTTTTTCAATGAGTTCTTGAATGTCTTTTGGGGTGAAAATTTTTAACATTAGTTGTAGGTTTAATATTTATTACTAAATTAAGATTATTTGTAAAATAACAACTACAAAATCTAATAAATAAAAAGCCTATTATCCTTAGACCAATTGGTTAAACCTTAAATTACCGCATAAAAAAACGAGCATAAAAGATATACCCGTTTTGTATCATTAATGTTATTATTTTACTTTACTTACTCATTATCGCCACTAGTTTTGGAAACTAGCGGTAGCGCATACTAGGACCATCAGGGTTTTACCGCCACTAGTAAATACTAGCGGTAGCTAGGTCTCTAACATTTTCTGTTCGATAAATTCACATCCAGAAACTTTATTTTCTTCAAGTATATTTTTTACTTTTTCCGATACATAATAGTTCAAATCAAAATGTCCAATTCTAAAAATATCATAATTACTTAATTGAAAATCGTCATTGAAATTATACCCATTGCTTGGAAAAATTCTTTTTTCAATATCTCTACTTACTACATCAATATCAAGTTTAATTATCGATTTTCTATCTTGAGGCACTTTAAAATCCACCTCTTCAAATTCCATTTCTATAATATCTAATTCATAAAGTTTGAAATTTGAAGATTTATAATCTATTTTAGAAGTTAAGTCTCCATTAAAAAACATGAACATGTAATCATTTAGTCCATTATTCTGAATATCTACAAATTGAATATCATGTAAATTAAAATCTTTTAATAGATTGTGACATTTAGAACTAATTATTAATCCTTTTAAACTAAGGTCTCCACTTTCGAGGAAATCTGTTTTTATTGCATGTTTATCTAAGACTAAATCTTTAATTATATTATCATCAAATTTTTCGTATATTTTTTTTCCATCAAGAGTATCTCCTTTAATACCGTCATGTAAAACTTGTACACCATGCTTTTCATTAGTTGTTATTGAATAATATTTCATATTATTTATCTTTTATTTTACACCAAGTTTAGAATTAAGTTCTTTGAACTGGTCATTCATATTCTTTCCTGTTTTTTTATAAGCTTCGTACATTTTATCTAACATTTTATCCGCTTTTGGTATTAATTCTTTCTCTATAAATTTCTCAAGACCTTCACCTCCATTTTTTTCAATAAAGTTATTTATTTGATTCTGTAAGTATTTATCATATGCTGGTGCATTACCATGAAACCCTTTTCTCCAAATAGATTCAGGAGCACTTGACAACCATTTTCCATTAATCTTTTTATTAATATCCCATCCATTCTCTACTAAATCACCAATATATTTATTATTTTTTATAAAATTTAAAGAAATAATATGATGAGCTTGGTCACCAGCTCTTTTAAGAACCCCAGCTCCTTCTAAGGCTAGTCCAAGGGCTTTACTCGCTGTAGGTCTGAGTTTTTCATATAAAGCTGTTCTTTCAGCTAAATTTAAAGTTACCTTTGCAGCTTTTGCAGCCTTATTAACATAATTCCCTGCTTTTATTGACGTTGCTCCATACCCTATAAGAGGTATAGCCGAAGCAAAACTAAGACCTGCTTCCCACTTTCTTCCTTCAAAAGAATAAATAACACCATTTACAACATCAGCTGGCTCACCAAATACAGGAACCAACCCAATACCATCTAAAGCATAATGCATTGTCTCAACTGATACAGCAGATGCTGTTGCTTGATAAGCTTTCGGACTTACAGTAGCATATATATGTGACATTCCAATTTCTAAACCTTCTAACTCCACAAATTGAATGACCTTATTTTCACTAAAAGCATAAGGAGAATTATGTGGGTATTCAGCAGCAAGGGGGTCAACAGCAAAAAACCTTCCAACTCTAGGGTCATGCATCCTAAATTTAAAGTTCAAGCTATTCCCTTCCCCCTTAACCTCGTCATCCTTCTCCTGCCCTTGGAAGCCATAGCGGTAAAGACTAGGCTCTATTGCACCATTCCTGTTAGGCAGGGTCATACCAAAGGGATAGTAGTCATTAAATGTAAGAACGTCTGGTGTAAAGATACCATTTTTTACTAATTTTCTATCGCTTATAACACTTAAAACATTTCCCAAATGATTGCTCAACTCATAATGCTTATCTCCTACAATATTGGCAAATTCATTTTCTAATAAAGTCGCTTCATCGGTGTATTTTTGTATTCCCAGTCGAGAGCTTCCGTATATGTGGTGTTCTGATAGTTTTAAGCCTACTACCACCTCATTTGGTGGGGCCGATAAATTGGGGTCAATATATATATGTTTTAATTCCCCTGACTTTAGGTGCGTATCGGGTTTTAAAACTACTGAATTCTTTGCTATAACAACTACATTGGCTTGGTTTTCGAAAACAACACCTGTTATGTCTATATTGAGGCCCTCTATGGTTTGCGCAGTTGAATATATTGTACCAGGGGGGACAATTACATCTGAAATTTGGTTGTCAACTTCTATAAGCCCACTATTATAAATTGATAGAACGTTGCCTTGGGCATCCCTGATATAATAGGTGTTCGTGACATCGTCTTCTGGATTACCATTAGTGTCCGGTCTCATAATTTTTTTAGCAATGCGGTTTCCCAGTCCGTCATACTCAAAACTAATGGTAGTAGTGCCATCATCACCTAATTTTTCAATACTTTCTACTTTACCATCTACACGCCAATTGATGTTTGAAATACCTTCTTGTAAATCTTTTGTTAATTGACCTATGGCATCATATTGGTAATTGGAATTTTCAAATTCCCCTATATTACTATTAAATGTGCCTAAACTTTGACCACTATCAATATCGGTTGTTACAATATTATCACGACTAGGGTCATCACTAACAGCATATAACCTATTGTTTCTTAATTCAGGACTGGCTGAGGTATTATATGTATAAGTTAAAAGGTCTATTGGACTTGCTCCTTCTATATAGCGAGAAAGGCTTGTTATATTACCATTACGATCATATTCATAATAAGATAAGTATTCTGGTATTGAACCTACTGGCTTAGCAATATCAAAACTAGTCATTGATTTTATTCGGTTTAACTGATCGTAGGTATAGTTGTTTTGTAATACGCTTAATGGATTTTCGTTTAAATCTATTAAACTGGTAACCATGGTTTTTATATTGCCATTGTATAGATTGTTTGGATTATATACTGCATTATTATTATTATCTATTTCTGCTACTGTAAATGGATTTGCAGTACCTACTGACATATAGTCTCCAGCAAAATAATTCAGGGAATACCCAAAGGCATCTTTTGCGGTACTTGTTCCGTTATCGCCACCCATATCATTAACACCAGCCTGCTCGCTGTTAACGCCTTTTAACCAGCCTTGTATGGTATAGGCATAGTCTAAACCTTGTACTTGCTGCTCGCCCAAAACGGTTCTTGCTAGCGGGCCATGTGCATAATAGTTGTAGGACGCATCTGTTTCCCAAAGCATACCGTCTCGGGATGTTTTTACTGCCGTAATTCTATTATCGGCGTCATATGTATAACGATGTATAAACTGGTCGTTTTTACCTTTTTGATAGGTTACCTGATTAACGTTACCGCTTATTAAATCGTAGTCGTATTCGGTTATTTTTAATGTCTTTTCAGCATTGTCTCCTAAATAGATATAATAGGCCATTTTCTTTACATTACCATGTATATCATAGTCGTAGAAAATAGCATTGTCACATTCAATTCCAGAATTTGAATCGTTTATATAAATTACTGAGGTTACTCTATTTCGGGTATTGTTCTGTGAGAAGTCATTCTCATTAATTCCTGATGGCAATGCCGTATCGGTGTACATTGTTTTGGTTACTTGCTCTGTTTTTGAAAATAGAGGTGCAAGGTCTTTTGCGGCATCATTTATTTCATTCCCTCCTGTGGCCAAGTCTAATTTTCCAGTATCTGTGATGATATAATTAGTGTTTATATGTCCTTGACCTGCTTCTTCAATTCTCCCAAGTTGGTCATAGAGGGTGTAACTAATAATTGTATTCGTTGGTGTGCTTTCATTATCTTGATTCGCATTTTGAGAAGCTATAATACGTCCTAACTTGTCATACGCAAAACGGGTCTCGCCTCCATCTGGTGTTTTTTGCCATACCAACTGGTTTAGGGAGTTATAACGGTATTGGGTTTTAAACGAGTGTGTTGGTAAAAGAGTTGTATTAGTTATTTGTTCGTTATTTTTCCTATAAGTGTCAATATCACTCATCAGTTGTTCGTTATTAGCGTCTAATCTGTCTACGCCTTCTGGTGCTACTGTTTGTACCAAGTTGCCAGCTTGATCATAATAGTACAAGGTGTATTGGTATTCTTTATCAGAATAGGTTACATCAAAAGTTTCAACAACATTCTCTATGCCTTCTTTGATATACTCTCTGATAAACCTATTTTTTAACTCGTTTAAATAGTTAGCATAAGAATCTGCCTCGTAAGTTTTAGAAACATTGATTGTTATTTGCTCGCAAGTTGATTTAGGCGGATTACCTATTGATAAAGTTATGTTTGGTTGCATTTCTGCAGGAGGACAAATATTGGAGCTATTAATTAAATACTGGTTTGCAAAATCATTCCAAAATATATCATCTTGTGAACCACCATCAACACTATTATTTGATGAATTATGTATTACGTAAGCATCAATTATTGCATTAATACCATTATAACCATAGTTTAAACTTGTATTACCAAACTCAGATAAAGTTAAATAATTTATATCTTGGGTTGAGTTTATATTTAAATCAGTTATATATTTTTTATAGGATTCTACCAAATATGCATAGTTAAAGGCTCTAAAGTATTCTAAAACAGGGTCTTTATCCTGTGGTAGATTAGGTAATGCCGGTAAGCTAGATTGATAGAGATTGGCAATTATTGTTGATTCTGGATCGGTATCATTATTAAATGCTAAAAAGGTAATAAAATCTGCATATTTTTTATCTGTACTTAGAGGTGCTACTGTTTGTGGGATACAATTATCACAATAACCGTTATTTGAAGAGGAATCTAAATTATTTGAATCTGTTTTAGTTATTTTTATACCGTCTATACCTATATAAGATTTAGGTGCCCCACTAAGTTGTTTTACACCAACAAAACGTATGTTTTGTATTGAATCTGTAGGTGTAAATGTATACTCTACACATTCCCAAACTTTTTGTCCAGTTGTAAAAGGCATATATTCACTAGCGGTTTTGGTCTGAGCCCCAGAACCATCTGTATTTGATATTATTAAATTCCATTTAGCTGGAGATATGTTTAAATTTGGATTATTGCTTATAGTAAAGTCTGAAAATCCTAAATTAATTTGATAGAATGAAACAGTATGCATTTTACCTATTTCTAAATCTCTTAATGTAATTCTTAAGGCATCACTACCTGCATCACTCCATTGAAATGCACCCATAAAAGCTCCACCATCTGGAGATGCAGGAATATTATCAGGAAAAAACCCCTTATTAGGAATATTATCGATACCTGACACAGTAAATGTAGAACTGTTATAGCAATATCCACTATTTATAGTACTATTAATATAATCGCTAGAGGGTAAACGAACCTCAAATGACCATCCTGAGCTGCCTCCTGACCAGTCAACTGGTAAAACCAACCCTGTATTAGGAATATCATAATTACAATAATTTAAAATTTCAGATTTAGGTGCCCACTCAAAAGATCCATCCCGGTTTAATAAATCTACTTCTTCAATACTTCTTCTTGATGTAACAAAAAGTTGATACAGATTACCAGTAGTATCATATATATCATCTATTTGGGCTATATGTCCAAAATCTGGAAAATCTGGAAAATCTGGATCTGGGATGATATTACCCCTAAACCTAATTTTAGACTTAAAATTAATTGATTCTCCATTTTCAAAGTATATATCGTTGCCTGTAGTTATCCAATTTGCCTGATGAGACGAATCCAAACGAATACCTGTACCATGAATTGGATCTGTAATCCAACTATTTTCATCAATATTCATTTCTAATAATCCAGAAAATGCATTACCAGTACCTTCATTGAAGTCAAAACTTTGTAAACTTCCAGCGTTATATTCCAAATAGAATATATCCATTTCCATTGGATTCCATAAATTCCATGACAATCTATTTACTGGAGGCCAATGATGAGTGACAAATGGATTTATTCCTTCAACAAAACTAACATTCAATTTTCCATTAGCAACACTAAATAACTCGCCGTTAATTAATAGTGTATTATTATAATCTGATTCATTTAGGCTATAATTAGTAAAAGAGGTTGTAAAATCCATGTCAATGATTTCATCAAAATCAAAGAGAACATCTTTCGGAGTGAAAACAACATCTTTGTAATACAACCTATTTCCTACGGTTCCATCCCCTGTCACACCTCCATTAGTAATCTGCTTTCTTAGAGTAAACTCAGGAATCAAATTTAAATCATCGCTGCTATTATTGCCACAACAAGAGTAATCTAAACCCGGGGAAATACGGCCTCCCAGAGTAGAGGAATTGAAATCAGTATATAAGTTTCCTGAAGCATCTGATGCATATATGGATACAAAATCTAATGAATGACCTTCTATTATAGTAATACTTTCAAATTTATTATCATTTGGAATATCTATTGAGCTTGATGAAAAATGAAATTTTTCATCACCTAATATATCTATTGAGTAAAAAGAAATAGAAGAGTTATAACTCCACATAGCTACTGGGTTTTCAATATCATCACCCAAAAACTCAGGTAAAAAACTATTTATATAAACAGGATATTGATTTAAGTTTATATCAACCCCATCAATTGTATTATCTTGGTTCAACACATTTAAAAGCTTAATAAAATCCCTCTTAAATTTAGCTTGTTTTGTACACCCAAAAGGACTGTTAACATTCGTTGCGTTAGGACTTATGGTTTCGCCAATATCATCTCCATCATCTATAGTACTACACTTTCCTATTGCTACACACGTAGTTCCAGTAAGTACAATTTCTTTTAATTCTGTACCATCAATTATTTTGGCTAGTATTTGATATCCATATATTTGATTCCCATTTGTAAAATCTGAGAGCGCTTGGTCAAAGTATAAATTAGAAAATTCAATAATATGCCACCCAACTCCAACAGTAGAGTTATAAGATGTCCAATTAAGATTTGAGGACGCTGGAAGTGTAATGGTAAGTGGGTTAGCACATTGTATTGCTATTTCTGGGATATCAAGGCTTATAGATGCAGTTGTGGTACCTGGTACAAGATTTATATTTAGAGACGAAGCTTCATTTACTACACCGCCAAAAGCTTCGTATAAATCTGCTGACAAGTATTGTTGAGAACTATAAGGTATACTTAAACCTACAGTATTGATATCTCCTAAAAGGCCCCCAAAAAAGATTTCTAAATCTTGTAGTAAAGGACATTCTCCTGTTTCTAAATAGACTGCTAAATCTGCATCTTGTTCTAATTCTGCAATAGCATTATCTAAATCTGAACTAGAATTATAGCCAATATCATTAGGAACGAAGCGCTTTGCTTTTTCTTTGTATTTAATAGCCTGAGCAACATCACAAAATTGTTTAACAGAAAGACCGTTTATATAATTTTGAATATTATTCGCTTGAGGATAACTACGAATAACATTTGTTAAAGTTGACGCTCCTTCTGCTCCAATACAACCATTATAACAGCCTTGTTGTTTTGCATACACATTTAAAAACACATATTGTATTTTCTGTTTTAAAGCTAAATAATAGGTCTTATAAGTATTCCAAACTCTATCTCTAAGGTTTGCCTCTACATCAGAAAAAGCATTAATATTAGGGCAATCATTGGTTATACCATTACATTTTACTGTTTTATAAGCTACTTGTAGCATTGTAAGACCTGCGTTATCTTCATATTGTTGATTTATAGCTTGTTCCATTATGGATGTTCTCCAAGCAAACAATGAAGTCCCAAATTCACTTATGGACAAAGTATTATCAAAATAGGGGTCTAGAGTGTAAATATTGAGTTGATTTGATATGAAAGTTGCTGTTTCAGCTTCTGTGTAAGTATCTACAGAGTTCAAATACGCATCATATGCATCTGTATCCAATGATAGTGAATTAACAGGTAAATTACATACTTCTTTAGTATATTCTAAATAGCAATTCTCTGGGTGATACTGCAAAAGTGACTCTGCCCAAGAATTTTCCCAATATGTTAAAAAACCCTCTACTTGAGCTAAATCTTGTGGTTTAATCCAACGGTAATCTACAGTAATACCGTCATCAGTAAGCACTGTAGTAACTAAGCTTGTATCATTATCATTTCTTACTTCGGGTGTATATGTACCATCGTTATTAAGTACTACTTTTACTATTGACTCTATCCCATTACCATCGTAATATGTTCCTGCACTTCTCCAACTTATATTTCCTGATGCACCTTGATATATCAAAACATTATTTTCATTAAAAATACTCAAAGGATCATCAATCACTAAAATATCATCTCCTTCTGTTGCATCGATAATGCTGCCATATTGTCCTAAAGGGCTCATATCTTGTAAGAGTAAAGAGTTATTAATTGAACAAGAAGATAGCTCTGGGGCTACATCACACCCTCCTAAAGTTTTGCATTCCTGAGACAGTAATTCCCACTCTCTTGAATATGTTTTGATTAATGCTTCTACCTCTAGGGGGTCTATATTATTAGTCCCATTATTATCAATATCTATATTTGTAATGCTAACAGTAAAAAACCCATCACTTGTTAATCCTGTTATACTAAAAATATCTGAATTTGTAGGGCTTCCATAATTAATTTCTAATTCTTCTAAAACATAGTATTCTTTAGTACCTAAATCGTTTTCACATTCTTGACAAGTTTTGTAACAGCCTTCAAGAATTGCATTTGGGGCAAAATCATTTGGATTTATATAACAGCCTAAATTTGTAGAGTCTTGTAGTTTTTGTAAATAGTGGTTAGCATAATTGTTTAATACATCTTTATTTATTTTTAAATCTTTATATAGTGTATATGTACCAGTATTTAATATTAGAGGAGGTAAATTTTGTAAATCAGTTGGTGTTGTAACGGGTATATTGTTTCCTCCTAAACTTTCAGTTCCTGCTTGTATATTATTAACTTCATCCGGCATTAATTCTGTGGCGCAATCATCTTTTAAACTAACTGATATGTCGTAAACAAATGGGTATACCTCGTCTGAACAATATTCAGGAATAAATGAATTAGGTTTTGATATAGAATAATTAAAACTATACTCTGAAGCGTCTGAAACTACCCCCAACTGTTCAGGTACTTTTAACCCATCAATTAAATTACCAAATCTTGATGTAGTATATTTAAAATTATTGTCAATGTTAGTATCAATATCTAATGGATTAATTTTATTTAAAATATCTGTAGTAAGTGTAATATCTGGATCGTTGTTTAATGCTTCTAAACTACTGGGACTACCACCCGTTAAAGCTGTGGCAATTGTACGACCTTGGGGATCTATATAACTAACACTTACTTGTCCATTAGGATCAACTACAATATTCTTTTTATAATGTAAAGCATTACCAACATTGTAACCAAATAGTCTATTCAATTCTTTTTGAGAAGGTGTTTCATAATAGTATTTCATTTCATGATTTGTTCCCAATTGGTGATTTGCGCCAACTCCACCTTTTCGTCTAATACGACCAGTATTATCAGGAGTATACTCAATTTGTGAAAACGGAAAATTTTGAGCATTTGGCACATAATCTTGATATGTATTCGTGAAATTATTTAGATTTCCGTAGTATTTACTAGCTCCAATAAGTGTAGACATTCCGTTTATGTCTATTTCACAAGCTTCAGCATCAGTTTTATCCCAATCAAAATCTTGATGAGTATATAATTCATTACCTAAATTCAAGTTAAAATCAGTATAAAACTCTAATTTACTATCTCCAGTTGGCACAGGTAACACTTCAATTGCTGGACGTCCTTGATTGTCATAAATAACTTCACCAACAATAGCATTATTATCACTATTAATTTTGGTTACTGTCTGTCTATTACGCAAAGTTCCATCAAAGTAACTTACCACTTCTTTTTTCTTGCCTTCTTCAGCATAACTTGCTTGAAATTGCCAGTTTTTATTATTTTCATGACCAGAAATAGCTATGTGATGATTCGTCCAATCGCTAATATTTGTTTTTTGAGAATTTCCTGAACTCCAATTACCAAAATACTCATTGGTTGGATTGTTCAAAAACCTACCAACAGCTCTAATTCTATAAACTATATATCCCTGACTATATATTAATGGTATATTATAATTGATATCTCTAGTAGAAATTCTTGTACTATTCAATTCAAAATCCTCCTCTTCCAAAGTGATTACATCAGCGCCTAGTGGAGTAGTATTAGAAATATCATCGTTGTAGCTATCAATCCAAGTCCATTCTAAATCATAAGAAACAGCACCCTCTATTGGGGTCCAACTTAAGCCTATGCAATTACAATTTTGTGTTAAATTATTTTCATCAATATAAGTGCCTGATGTACTTGAAATATTAGTAAGTTGGTTTGATAATGAATAGTAACGTTCTGATTGAAATCCAGTTTCAAGATATATATTTGGTGGTGAGCTACTAGTATTTAATGGCTGAGAGGTATCATCTAAATTTTCCGTTTCAATATTTATTACTTTTATTTTAATACCATAGCCTTCTGGTATAATATGTTGAGCAATATTAACATGATTACTACTGGTACTTAATGGATTATACTCTACTGTTAATGCATCTTCACCATCAAGTAAATATACTGTACCTTCTGTACCGTCAGATAAAACTGGAGTAATTTCTAGTGCTATACTATATTTATACCAATATGTAAATGGTGCATCATGATTTATACCTATTTTTACATAAGAGTTATTGGTAATCGATTTCATATCCTGAAGCCCAATTTCTCCATCTACTTTACTTGATAAGAAAATACTTGAACCTGAATTTGCATCAATATCTCCTGAATTGTAAGTATCCTTGATACTGTAATTGTAATCTTGAGCCTGTATTGTTATGCTTAATAACAGAGAAAATAAGAAAGATGTTATTTGCCATTTGAAGTATTTTGATATTGAAGCAGTTTCAAATTTTTTCATCTATTTGATTTTTTAATTTAACAAGTAAAGTTTACAGTGTTGTATTTATAATTTGATACCCTTTTAGATGCTTTGAAGGTTTAATATTACCATCAATTAAGGACACATATTTAGATAGCACGAATTTTTCGCCTGAAATTGGGTTATGATTAACAGGAGAAAATATAATTTCTAACCTTGGATTTGAGGCTATTATATTTCCTTTGTCATCTTCGAAATTTTGTTGATTTAAAAGAAATAACACTTGTTTATTAATACAATATGTTTTAGCATCAATGTACACTATTACCTTACTATATGGTAAAACAGTAATATTTTTAGAAACAAGCTCACATACATAAGTATCTTGCTTTAATTCAATATTTGTTTGCTCAAAAAACTTTAAAAATGATGCTAGTTCTATTAAACTATTATAACTACTTACAGGCTGTTTTAGATACAACATTGCCTTTTCGTCATGATTGATTTTTAGATGTATGTCTTCTATTTGAATAAACTCAGTATTATTTATTTTAGAATAATATTTCGCTTCATTTTTTATAATTTTACCAGTATAGAATTCTTCTACAACTGTAGCATTGGCACTTTTAAAAAGCTGATACTTTATATTAAAACTATAAAAATTTTTTGTTTCGTAGTTGTTTTTTACTTTTTCGAAAATTTCTTTTACATTCTCAGTATTGCTTTTTGATTGTGCGCTTATATTTGAAACTAGAAATAAAAGCATCAGAAATAATGGAAACTTAATGTTTGAAGCAAAAAAAAATTTATATTTTGTTTTTTTTACAATTGGTACCATTTGCCCTAGTATTATTTAATTGTTAGTGGTAGTTACATTGATTTTAGAATTCCCCGAACGTGTTTCTTGTATTGTATATATACCACGTTCTGTTTCTTTTTTAACACGAACCAAACCACCCTCATTATCATATTCATAGAGAGTTGCATAATTATTTTCATCTAATTCAGCCATGAGACGTTGCGTTGCTGGGTCGTACACAAAGCTTTTCATGTTGCCATCTGATCTGTGAATACGTATATCATCAAAGAAGGCATTGTATCCAAAACTTTGAATATCATTAGTTAAAACTATATTAATATCTGTGGCGTTAGTTGGAACGGTAAAACTTCCTTCTATTCTTTGCCATCCTTCAATAACTGATCCTGAAGGGTAAAAATAAAAGGGGGTAGATGTGTTTTCGGCTTCATTAAATGAAACACTAATATTACTTGAATATGATATTCTCTGCGGTAGGTAATCTTCTTTAACCCAACCGCTAATAACATAGGTTTGTTCTTTGTCTGGAATAAATGAACTATTGTTTTTTTCAGTTACACCTGGGGGTGCCGTACAATGCCCTTCTTGTATTAAAGAAATGTTATCTAGGAGCATGTAATTATATATGGATGCAAGACTATAATCTGTATTGAATCCTGTATTCGATATTGGCAATTTAAAATCATGTATATGATCCGCGCTTTGATGTAATTCTTCTACAATGAACTCTAGAATATAATCTTCAGTATCACCAGTTTCGAAAACTATTATCGATTGATGCCATGATAAATTTCCCTCACTATATTTTGCAGTTGGCATATAAATACTAGAACCAATTTCATTACCATCTAAAGTGACTATCCATTTAGCTGAACTTATAAATTGATCATATCTCTGACGTCTTGCATTTACTTGAGAAAAACGTAAATAATACTTTTGATTAGGCTCTAATCTTACTGAAAGTGATATACCCTCGGATTCAATTGCCCCTAAAACATTATTATTTCTTGCTTGTATAGTTTCATCATGATCTATATATCCTCTCGTTATAGCATAATTTTCACCTGAAATATCGGAAGATAAATCATGTCTTAAAATATCTATAGCATTAACCTCATTACAATGCAAACCATCTACATTTGTACAATTACCTTGCCAACCATTAACTCCTGGTGTGATCACATCTGGTGTTCCAACGGTTGTCCAGTTGGTATTTGTTATTGTACCAGAATAATTATTTAAGGAATTATTATTTGCTGGAACATTCACGAAAGTTGCGTCTTCATAAGAAATTACAGGAATACATTCCAGCTCTTGACATAAGCATATTTTAAGGCTAAATAAGATAATAAATATTATAAGTATTTTACTTTGAGTTTTCATTGTTAATTAAGATTTGAATATTCATTTATAAAACCATGTACACTATTTACATTTTTATCTCTACCTAAAGCATCAAAAAATCTAAGGGTAGACCTTGCAACTAATTCTGGGTTATTAGCACCACCACCATTGTATACTCTAGATTTTACTAAAAAACTAGCTTCTCCATTGGCATCCAACTTAACTTTTAAATAAGAGCTTCTTACCATATGTAAGCTTGTTGTACTTAGATTTGCGGTAGACAAAAGAGATCCCTCCATATTGTTATCATCTAATACTATTTCGGTATAAGATTCTGAAAAATTATCAGTAACACTATTTTCAAATTCACAATGTAAATAGACTATGTCATATGGTTTTCCTTCTATTAAAAAATTCCAAACCACAGGTGTAAATGAATGGCCCTTCAAAGTATAAATCCTTCCATCATCACCAGAATCATTTGGTGGCAACGAACTTGGTACTCGGGTTACCGTTATAGTATCAATTACTTCTTGATTATCAGATTCATAACATGGATAGTCTTGAATTACATAATTATAAGGGGTAAGCCCCTTAGTGACTCGCACTTGATCTCCAGAAAGTTTATAACTACTTCTTCCTGTATGAGATTCTGTTGTAATTACATTTCCATTGCCTTGAGTATCTCCGTTAAAAGTATTAATGCTAAAATGATCCCTGTTAAAATAAGTTACTTCTTCAGTATCGTAATTTATTTCGTCTATTACAGCAGAGGTTGCATTTAAAGGAGCACTATAAGCACCATCTTCAAAACTATCAAAGGCAATTTCATTGAATTTACTATTTGAAGCTACTGCGGTTGGAAGCGTATAACCATATCCGTATAGTGCGGAAGAATACCTTCCTAAAGCATCTTTGTTCTCTAATTCTGCTCCATAAGGGCTATATTGCGTAACTGTACTAGCAGACGTCCATTTATTAAGCGATTGTGGTACACCAGACACATTAATTATATCCCAAACACCACCTGAGTTCACATAAAATGGTATGAAATTTTCAAAATAGCCATTACTTTTTAAAACTGGATTTTCATTTGTTGGAATGTCTGATGTTCTTCCTGTTAAATATGCATAAGATTCTACAGCACGCCATTCTCCTAATACATTATATAAATATGGGTTAAATCCATAACTTATTGCTGGTATAGGATTTGTAAATGGTGTAGGGCTTAATTGAAGTGCTTCATCAAGTTTTGCTTCTACAGCGGGAGTTAATCTTGGTAAGCCCAATTGATCTTGAGGTTTCCATGTTTCATTGTACCTTACGGCACTTGAATTAATTACTTTTGGATTGTCAAGCCCAATTGATATATCAGAATTAAATGATATGTAATTAATATTGTTGTATAAATTATCGTTATTTAAGTCTATTGGATTTAACATACTAGTTACAGATGACATTGAAGCCATTTGCGTATTTTTATATCCTGAGCGGATGATCTTAAACTCTAGATTACCTTTAACATATGGGGTACATTCATGGTTTATAACATGACCTTCAGCATCCATAAGTTTCACCTTGCTATCCTCAATTTCTACCACCCAAAGCTTTTGACTGTCCATATTATTATTATTATTATTATTATTACGAGTTTCTAAAATATCTCCTGGATAAAAAGGAAGATTTCCTGAGAGATACGTATTAGTGTTTGATGCCTTTACATTAAACATTACCTCATTATCTGTTGTAGGCTCTAAAAATCCAGATAGACCTAAATTATTAGAAGCTCTGTCCATCCCTTTATAATACCAATATGCTGGATACATAAAATTGTAATATGCGTTATCATATTCGTTTACCGTTTTAGTTAACAACACTTGTCCTGTATTTGCATCCCAAGCTACATTTTCAGTAGATACTTGAGCACCTACATCATAAGCTACCTTTTCTTTTAGGATACCGGTTTTATGTATTACTTTAGTAGTAACAGCAGTTCTCAAAATATTTTCATGAAATGCATATTGAGGTACAGGAAGCACAACAATATTTGGAAAAATACCAATTAACATGGCCGTTACATTTGTATTTACCCCAAAAGTCTCAGATTTGCTATAACTTTCTCTGAAATCATTAACCACATCATAATGTATCCCCAATGTTTTATTATCTGATATTTCACCTTTCTCGTTAATTGTAGGTAAAATATTATTTAATGTGTCATCATCATTAGTGCTATAATTATAGTCTACTCCAGATATTGCCGTAGATTGACCGTCAGCATAAACGCGCTGACTTTTCATCTTTCCATTCATATCATTGGTTTCAACCACAAATCCTTGTGATAGCGTGATATGGTTTCTAACAGAAATATTTAATATGCTTGACAAACCGCTTGCATTATCTACATAGGTTGGCCCTATGTCGGTATAATTTGTTATTGTTGGAAAATTAAATGATGTATAAAATTCATTAACCACTTTCCCTGTCGCATGTTTTTTAAGAACTACTGTTGTCCCATTATCAGTTCTCTTTCTCTCTAAATTTTTGACTTCAACACGCGCATATGTGACTGTTGGAGATGGGTAGAAGGATTCTCCTAAAGGCTTTTCCGTATAGTTAGATTCTTTTGGAGCAGTTAATTTATCACGAGCAGTTTCCGATGTATCATAGATAGGTTCAATAAAAGGGTTTTCTTTACTTGATGCTGGTTCGTAAGTTGCTACTCCGCTAGTAGTTCCATCCTCATTATTATAATTATATTCTTGACCATAAAATTGTTTGTATAGAGGGTTACCTAAATTACTGGTCATCGCATCCCAATTATCATGCATTTCTATTTTAGATACTCTTAAACCTCCACCAAGTTTTCTTTTAGTTGGGTTTAACAAGCGCACCCATGATTTTTCTGGATTAAAAATACGAGCACATCCCTTGTCTTGTAGTTTTCCATTTGGTCCAGAAAATATTTCAAAAACGCTTCCTAAACTAGATACCAAATCTCCTACAATAGAGGCGAAATCAGTATTATTAGAATCACCTCCTAAACTATATGCCTCTCTATTTAAATAACTTCTCGCAAAATACCACCCTGACTTTGCTATTGGGTTTACCAATGCATCGCTATTAATAAAACCACCTTCTTTTTTTAATTCTTGTAGTGGTAGGGTAGCATAAGTGCCATTTTTAGTAGCGTCTGATGCATTAGTTATTTTTATAACATTGTAACCATTGTTTACAGTATTATCTAGCTTAAAATATCCCGTTACATAATCATATTGCCATGATTTTTTTGTCATGTTGAGTAACATTCTAAATTGAATGGCCTCTCCAATTTGATCTCCAATGTAATCATCAATTAGGTTTTGAGATGTTACGACAGTATTAGTATCATCACTTATTTTTATATACAAAAATTTAGCATGATTATTACCATTATAGAGTACTGCATTGTTTAAATCTGTTTCATTGGGTGCAACTGTATTTCCCGCACCACTAACATTAAACATCTGCATTACCTTACGATTTTGCACGTATTGATAATCATCTGCTTCTGTTTCAAAAGATAGTTTTCCTCCTGAAGGCAAATCTATTGAGGCTAAAGTCCAAGCTCTAGCATTTTTATCTGCTGTAGTCTTATCTTGATCTGTATATGGAAATTCTGCTGCTGTTATTGGGTCATTTGCATCACATCCAGATAGCACATCATTTACTTTATAATTCCCCCAAACATCATATCCTTTTAAATTGTACTCTGGATTACGATTCGGATTAAGATTGTCATAATTAAATGTGTAAGGCGTATAGCGCCCCATATTTGAACCTCTATAGGTAAAATAAACTCTTTCTAAGGTTAGTTTACCGCCTCCTTCAAGATTGTTGGGTACTCCTGGACAAAGACTGTAGTTATAGTCAAAATGAGCTACTTTAATAGCTTCTTTTTCTAAAAGTGCAAAAACAGGGTCATTATCGTCAATATTACCGTTAAACAGCTCTCTAAATGGTTCAAATTCTGGTCTTGAAAACAAATAAATTTTATCAATTGCTTTTTGAAAACCTGGGCTAGTTACTTCATTACTAGTTTCTCCTCTAGCTCCACGCCCATCTTCTCTATTAATAAGCTTAAAAACTGCAACATGTGTTTTAGTTTCAATTTTATCAATGTAAACTAACTCCTTTTCACCATAAATATAGTTTCCTTTCTGATCATGATACTTAGACTTTAACCCTTCATTGTACGATGCTTCATCTGTATTATAGGGTACCCTCCACTTAAAATCTTCTTCATGTTGTTTGTATGAAAATAAAGTATATGCTCCTAAATCATTTAGAGAAGGTCCATTATTATCAACATCTTCATAATCACTAGAAAGTACAGAGCTTATAAGATATGTATGTGCATAAGCAGGGGTTGTTATTCTGTTTAAAAAATGGTCACTATGCTTTAATGTGTTTCCATTAGAACCTATATCTCCAACAATACCTGTAGCACAGTTAACATCATTACTACCAGATACATCAAAAGTGGCTTCTACTTTTTTGGTATTATAGGCAGTTGCCCCATATACGTATGTACTGCCATCTGGTTTTAATACTTTTATTCCAGCCGTATGGTGGTTTTGAGCAAAATTATCAGTCTCCCTAAAATCAATAAACTCATCGAACTCTGCCTCTTCTTTTATTATTTTTTGAATAGATTGATTACGGTTTCTACGTTCTGTTCTTTTTATTTTGGAAGAGATATTAGAAGACAAATAAGTTGCTGTTCCATTAACGGAGCCATTTGTACCGTCATTTATAGATTTTACACTAAATTCTGGCAATGCTTTTCTATTATACCTTCCTCCGCCTAGACCAATTTTAATTGCTCGATTTGAATGTAACTGAGTATTATATAGTTCTGGTTGAGGATCTAAACCTAATTCTCCTATGGTTTGAAAATATACAGGCTCATATGTAATTGGGTTTTGATCTCCTTCTGTTTCTATAAATTTAGGCAATGCATAATTTTTATTCTTCCATTTACCTGTGTAACTTGTAGATGGATTTACTTTAATATCAAAACCAATATGAACCAAATTACCAACATCGCCTTCTAGACCAAAACTACCACCATTCCCATAATCGTTTATAGTTTGGTCGTACACATAACTTGTTTGGCTCCTAAATGGTCTAAATTGACCTCCAGCACCTTGCCCATATATGGCATAAATATCATATGTGTAATTTGTTATAGGTAATACTGTGGTGTTTTTAGAATAAGATTTATCTTTCTCTCGATTAAAATCTAAAATACCATTTAGCCCCTCATTAGCCTCTGTATGTTCATAGCCAAAAGCCTGAACATTCTTATCTTTTTCTGATGCTCTTAAACCTTGATATGAGCCATACCCTGATACTCTAGGCTGAAAATCTGTTCCAAAGACAGTAATTCCTAAACCTGCGCTAAACGAAAAATTACTATTCTCCATGCCAGCACGCTTTGTTGGAGTATAGCTTTGGTCGTTAAATGAAATACCTCCTCCAATACCTCCGCCTCCTTTATAGCCTCCTTCATTATATTCTTCTGTTCCATTAGTATTTGATTTCCAATTATTTGCTTCATTTTTCCTGCCAGAAAGAGATAGACTCATGTTTTCTAGACCTTTTCTAGAATTGAAACCAACACCTATATTTCCAGTAGCGGTATGAACCATAATATCTTCAGTAACATCACTTTTCTTCGATAGTGAAATATTAGGAGTTACTGTAGCTCCCTCGGCTGTTGTTGAAGATACATTCATCCCTACGGTTACATTATCGCTGATATTATAGCTAATACCAAAAGACGGTTTGAATGAAATACCTTCGTAATTGTTATACTCTATTCCTAAGCCTAATCCAATATCTAAAGGAATATCTTCCCCAAAGAAACCAGGTTGAAGTCTGAGATTGGTACCAACTGTAACATTATCTCGCATATCATTTTCATAACGAATTTCATCCCCATTAAAATCATCAGGAATACCGCGTACGTTTCTAGCAATTTGCCCTACATTAAGATTCCAGCCTAATCCTACCCATGAGGCTTCTTGATCCATTGTAATGCCTGAATTGTAAGCAAGGTTTAAAGGGTAGCCACCAACATCCATTATTGGTATATTGTAATTAAAATCTCCAGTTGAGAGATTAACCATATCTGATGTCCCAATAGGTGTAAAGGAGTTAAATTCTGGTTGCGAAGGGCCTCCTGTGAGTGCAAATAAATTTGATGGATGTATGCTCGTTAATATCAATTGTATTGACAAGTAGCATGCTATTATTCGGGATATTTTACTGGTTCTAATATTTTTCATTTGCAGATAGTTTATTGCTTATCTTTTTGATTTAAAAATGGTATTTGCAGAATAAAATTAAATTACTTCCCAATTAAACTTTCAAGTTTAGCTAGACGCTCTTCAAGAGTTTTATTTTTGTACTCCTGATTCTCTAATTCTTTTTGTTGTTGAATAGTGTAGAGTGTTAATTCTTCAATTTTTTCAAGAAGTTTAGCGTTCATTTCACCCAGAGAAATACCGTTTTCTACAACTTCGGAAGCAGTAGGCAAATTTTGTAAATGCCCATTAATTTGAATATGGTTTTCTACTTCTTTAAGTGAAGGTAAATGGTAGTTTTCATTAAATACGTAGTCCGGCCAATTTTCAACTAATGATACTTTTATTTCTTCTACAATTGCATCTCCACCAACTGCCAATAGGTATCCAGCAGGGTTATCTGTGCCGACAGTAAGATAACTAGTAAAATGCCCGTTGCCTTTAACTTTGAAATTATAACTACCTGCATTTTCACCAAAAACTGAAGAATAAGAACCTATAGTAAAAACAGAACCAACAACTAAATCAGAATAATTTAAATTTGGCATAACATCTACGGTGCCATTTAAAAATAGTCTTTGAGTAAAAGCATATTCGTATTCGCCAATAGAATTGCCTGGGTTATCTATAGAGTGATTATAAACACCTATTTCAAAACCTGAATCTTTAGATCTAGTATAAAATTTGTCTTGTGAGCTATTTTCACCCAAAATACTTGATACTGTATTGTCTTGATTTTTAATATGAAGTTTTGCTTGTGGCGAGTCAGTGCCTATTCCAACTTTACCATCATTATAATAAACATCTTGATTGTTTAAACTCCAATATCCTGAACCGCCACCACCAGAAGATGAATTTGTAGTAACGTTCACTATATTGCTCAAAGCACTCTCATTACCTGCCGCATCTAAAGCCGTAACAGTAAAATTATATGTTGTTGCAGCCACAAGTCCAGTAACTTGATAAGTTAAAACATTACCCAAAGTAGTTTTTAAAGCACCATCTTTATAGATTTTATAACCTGTGACCGCTGTATCATCAGTAGCAGCTGTCCAATTTAAATCTACTGTGACATCAGTTTGAGCAACATTAGATAATGTTGGAGTCGTTGGAAGTTGAGAGTCTTGTAAACCATAAACTTCTACTTCTGCAAGGGAAAGAACCTTACTAGCACCCTCTAAATAAACCAAAATATATCTGGCCGTTAAATTTAGATTATTTATTTGCTGAATTATATCGTTATTAATAAGGGTTGCAACCAAGGTATAATCACTGGGGTTTGAAGAATTAATATTACCAGCATATATTTTTGATCCTATTATTCTATCACTAGCCAGAATTCCATTACCTAAAATATCACTTCTATTATAGATATCAATTTGGCTTATATTATATATCTCTCCTAAATCTACTTTCCACCAAGGATTAGCCTCAAAAAGAGTATGGGTTATACTGCCTGAACTCCATTCAGATGAAGTATTGCCATCTACAGCTCTAGAAGAAATACCAGAGTGATCTAAACTTGATTGTTCTGTAGTTTTCCCAAGAGCTAAGTTAGTTTGGCTAAATGAAAAATTAACTATTAAAAATAATAGTATTGATATAATTGATTTTATAGTTTTCATAATTTCAATGGTATTTCGTTAAAATTGAATTTTACAATACCATTCCCAAATAACTGGTCTTGGTATATAAGTTTTATGTTATCTTTAGTATTAATATTATTGAAATATAGAAGTACACGCTTAAAGGGGGCTACCTTAAAATTTCTTTCAAAGTTTACTCCTGAGCATGAAATGGTGTCGTTTGAAGAGGTAACAACCGTGAAATCTTTTTCTATTGTAAATGCCATATATTTTACGGCATCTTCATAGGTTTTGCTGGTGTAGTCTTTTAGCAATAAATCTGTTTGATTGGCATGCTGAAACTCTATTTCTATAACACGTTCTTTAGCGTTTACTAAATAAAGAGAATCTACTTTTGTAAGATCTTCTTGGTTATTTTTTAATAGGTAATACTGAATAGGGACTTCGGTAGCTGTGTAATTGATATCACCAACAAATTGGGTGACACTTTTAGATTTCCAACCTTGTTGCTGGAGATTGAAAAATTTGTACTCCTGTATCTCAGTAGATTTTGAAAATTTATCACATGATAGGGACAGACCAAATACCAGTAATACTATAAAATAAAGTGAGGGAAAATACCTTTTATAAGGCTGCATAAAACACTTGTTAAATTTTTCTTAAAATTACAGAAAACTTAGAAAGTGCTGTTAAGGTTTTCCCTTTGAATATTAAAGGTCAGCCTTAATGTTGCCCTTCGTATTTTTGATTTGAGAATTCTAAAACCTCGTTAGTAAAATCTATAGATTTTTCACCATACATAAGATTGCCATTGCCACTAGTGCCTAATACGACTTTTAGGCTATATGTTTGTGCGTATTCTTTAATATAGCCGTTAAGTCTATTCCAAATAGTATTGCTCAAATTATGTGAATAATTATCCTGTAATTCCTGAAAGGCTTTACTTTTATAAGCTATTTGCTGTTGCAGACTTTTAGAAGACACATCCTCCTTATCTTTTATGGACTGAAATTTGGTATATAAGCTATCTAATTCTTTGCCTTGCTTTTTGATTTTTGCTTCCTCGATTGTTTTAATGTCTTTGGTCATGTTGAAACCGTTGAAGAGTTTTATGTTATCAACATAAACAAGCTCTTGTTTCCTTTCGTTTGTGCAATAATAAAGACCAAATACTATAAGGGCTAAAAGTAAAATTGAATTGGTAATTGCATGGATATTATTTTTGTTTATCATTATCTTTTTATGGTTTTAATATTATTATTCAAGGATATTATTACAGAATCGTTATGTACTTTTACCAGAGTAATATCACGTACTACTTCGCCTTCACGCTTTCTGTAAACTTTGTTGTCTATTTTTAATAGAATTAATGGAGTTTCATTGTTTTCTGATTTGACAAATCCATGATAACTGATTTTAGGCCAAACAATCTTTTTGTCTAAAAATGGTTTATTCTTTTTTGTTGATTTTTTTATTGAAGGTTTAGAAAGATGAACTTTCTTTATTGTGCTCACTCCAAATGGATCTTTAGTAATTAATTTGAGTTGAAAGGTATCTTTAGTTATATTATATTTCTTAGTGTTATTTGATACTAAATTATTTAAATACAGATTTTCTTCTAAAGATTTTTTGCCTCCAAAATATTTATAAAATACAGAACCCCAGATTATGACTAGAAGGATTATTAGCGTGGTATTTAAATACTTTCTATTCATTATTCTGCTACTAGAGATCTAACAATGCTATAATCACTTTCATTAGTCGCGACATCAATGGCTTTAATTCTCCAATAATAAGTTCCCGTTGAGGCGAAATCATGTTGGGCAGAATTGTTAGGCGTGCTAGCAGAATGAATTATAGAGTTAAAATTAGAATCAGATGCTATTTCTATAGTATTGGTAATTCCAGATTTTACATTTCCAGAATCTGTTCCATTTGTCCAATTAAATGTTACTGTGGTGGTTGTGGTTTCTTGGTCTGCGGGAGAGGTCAACGAAGGTTGGTTTGGTGCTACTCTATCTAGAAATATTGTCCTTTGAGAATATTGTGTTTCAGATGTTTCATTTAAACCCTTGACCTTCCATATATACTCCGCATCTTCATCAAATAAAGTATCATTTATTGTTAAACTGTTGGAAGTGATTTCAGCTTCCTGAAATACGGTTTGTTCTCCACTTAATTTTTTAATGAGTTCAAAATTGTAAGACGTCACGCTGGTAAGTTTATTCCATGTGAAAATAGTATTAATGTTTTTTGTATAAAGATTATCTGAAGGTGATACCAGTATAACATCCTGATCTGTTAAATTTGTTGAAGCTTGCGTAGAAAAATTTATGGGAAAACTATAAGCTGTTTCATAAGCAAAATTTTCACCTCTAACCCGCCATTGGTAAGTTCCTGAATCGAGTGTAACTGTTAAGCTATTTGTTGATACTAAAGAATCCATTTCAAATACTTGATGGCTTTTAATAATTTGTATTCTATAATCGTCTGCACCATCAAGATTTTGCCATGAAAATTGCACCGTATTTCCATCAACAACTGTTCCTTCTATTGGATATTTAGTTTGTAAATTATCATTAGTTATATCTTCTTCTAATATATCATCACAAGAAAATGACAAAAAAAGAAGCATTATTAAAAGGGTACTATTTAGCGTTTTCATAATTCTGTAAAATTATTTTTAAATAAAGTGTTTTGGTTTTAGTTCTGTAATTCTTCTTAGAGTACATCTGTGTGTTTACTACTCTTGAATTCTTGAATTTTTTTTCTATTTCGTAAAGCGTTTCTATTAAATCCTTATAGTTTCCTTCAAGTTCTATTTGGTTAGAATAAATTAAAAAATCATTATCAGAAAATAAATGAACATCTGCTATAGAAACTATGTTCACATTAAATTCGTTTATAGAAATGAAATCAAGTAATTCCTGTTGAACACGTTCTGGATTTTTAGTTTGCCCTCCAATTGTTTTTTCTAGATTCCCTATGTCATTTTTCAAATAATAAAGTTCATTTTGCGAACTTTCATTATTTGCTAATTTTTCTTTAACAAGTCTTAACTCTTTTTTTGCGGTTAATGTATGTTTATAGGTTTTCTTGTATGACGCCATAAACAGTAATATGAAACCACCTATTACTGCAAAAAACTTTTGTTTATATGTTAGATTTTTAAACACCTATATCTTAATCTTTATTTTGAATGTGTTTTCCGTATTTGTTTCTTCAGAATAGTCTTCAATGTCCATTTTCTTTATCCATGCTAAATTCCCCAATACCTTTAGCCAATTATTAAAAGAGGTATCGTTTTCAGATTCCCCTAGTATGGTTATAATGCTCATTTCAAAATCTATCTTTTCTGCAGGTTTTATTTTTTTAAATAGCGGTACAATATGTATTGTGTTAAGAATAATATCTGATGGTACTGAATTACCAATATCCATAACATATTGAGTTAAAAAACTACTGTTGCCAATACCACTAGACTGCAATATTTTTTCTTTCAGAATCTTTTCCTCTTTTAAAGCGAGAACTTTAGCGGTAGTTTGCTGAGACATTGCATACATGGACTGTTTTTCGGCTAAAGCATTCGCATAATAATCCATAAAGAAATGACTAACTGTAAGTGAGACTAAAAAAAACACGAGCATAAAAATACCTGCTATTTTAAACCATTTTTTATATTTAAATTCATCGCTATTTTTCACTAAAAAATCAGCATCAAAATCGATTTTTGGATTTGGATATTTGTATTCCAGAAAAGTTGCTAAAAGCGGGAGTTCTCTTTGGTTGAATTTATCATCGTTTATAACATATTCTGTATTGGTTGTTTCTGTATTCTGAAATGATACTACTTCATTATTACTTATATCAAGTGTGTAGTTGGATGAAGAAAGAGCAGAATAATCTTTGGCAATAGGAAGTAAATTTGCCATTACAAAAGGCCCAAAGGAAATATGGATAACAAATAGACCTAGATTGCTTATTTGTTCTAGGCAAGCATCAATATGCTCTTTTCTTGATACAGAAATAAAAATGGTTTCATTTTGATGGTATTCATAAAAATAGAACTCATTTAAATCCGCTTTAAAAATTAAATCATTTCTATAACCTGTTTTATTTTCAACAGCTTTGTTTATAATAGCATTCCCTTCTATATGCAAAAGTACGGGGTAGTCTTTCTTAAGTTTCTCTTTGAATGCTTCATCGAGCTTATTGGCAAAAAAGCGATTTTTGATTAGTAATTCATCATTTTTATAAAGGAATTCGATAAGTTGATATCCAAATACACCATCTGTTTTAAAGATATTAATGGCATAATATCCACTAGATAAAATTAATATTTTTTTTAATTGGTCTAACATCTAATAGGTGACTGTTGGTTTTATAAAAATATGAAGCTTCGATTTTTCCTTTCTCTTTTTTCTACCGCTAAACAACCATTTGATTACTGGTATTCTTGAAAGCAAAGGGGTTCCTGTGCCTGAATTTTCGTTTTCCAGTTCATCCAAACCTCCCAAAAGCACCATTTCGTTATTTTTTACGCGAACCAAAGATTCAAACTTTTGCGTAGATTTTCCTGGTGGTGCATCTTCTCCAGCTCTGCCAAGAAATGAGCTTTTTTCAACAGAAATGGTAAGTGTTACATTCTCATCTTTTGATACAAAAGGCTTTATATTTATACTCAAATTTGCCTCAGTAGATTTCCATGTTCCAGATTGCAAAATGTTATTATTTACACCTGAATTAATTAACCTGTTATTC
Organism: Algibacter sp. 2305UL17-15; assembly: GCF_040720935.1. Classification (NCBI taxonomy): domain Bacteria; kingdom Pseudomonadati; phylum Bacteroidota; class Flavobacteriia; order Flavobacteriales; family Flavobacteriaceae; genus Algibacter; species Algibacter sp. 2305UL17-15. Next base: position 310,041 of record NZ_JBFDAE010000003.1, on the reverse strand, counting down.
TGCTCGAAATAATAACTCGTTTCCCCAATTGAAGACGTAGCATCATGCCCATTTAAAGTAACAAGCTTTGGTGTAGATGAGAGTTTTATTAATGAATTGTTTTCTAAAGCTTTTAAGTTCAAATAAAAATTTTCTGTAACCTTTCCAAGATTTATAATACCCAATCCATTGAAAGCATCAATCAAACCATTAACCGATGTGGCGTTTAGATTAACATCACTAGTTGGGAAAAGTACTCCTGAAGTGGTTTTTGGTGTGTTGTCCAATCCAGCTTGAATACCTGTCTGTATCTCGTAGGCCTTTTGATACTGAACGATAAGAACTTCTATTTGTATAACAGGAACAACTAAATCTATTTCATAAATATAATCTTTGAATTCCTGAATATGGATTTTAGAACCCGATACCACAAAACCATTTAATTCCACAAATTCCTTCACTTCCAAGCCTTGGATAATTGCAGCAGGTAAACTTGTTAAAACAGTTTCTATAGTTCTGTTTTCTAATTGAACCAGTTCGACCATTCGTAAACCTTCGGTAGCATGCTCACCAATTAAATATAAATCATCAACTGTTTTGTAGGTATATTTTTCTCCCTTAAAAAGATGGTCTAGAAAATTATCAAAGGTAATGCCATTGGCCATCAGAGTGGTATTCACATCTGTTGGTGTGTTATACATAAAGTAATTAACATTCAATTTTTTTGCAGCTTCTATAATCATTTCAGATGCATCGGCTTCGGAAGCTTTAATGTCTAAAAAACCTTGTGGATTAACCTTAATTTCAAAACCTCCATCTTCTCCTTGGTCAACCTTGCTGTTTTTAGAAGTTGATCGCCTGCTTCTACTGGTTTGTGTAGTTGGTTTAGCTTGTGGTTGTGGAGCAATATCTTTTTCCAGATAATAATTATTATTCTCATCAATGGTTAACACCAAACTATTGGACTTTGCCACCATTTCCAAAACTTGGTCAAAAGGCCTGTTTAATATGTATGCTGATACTTTTTCATTTTTCACATCGGGTGCTAAAACAACATTTCGTTCAGAAACATCTGTAATGGCTTGAGCAACTCTAGGAAGTGAATCATTTTTTAATTTGACAGATAAAAACTTATTTTGTTCATTATATGTGACGTCTATATTCTTTAAAGGTTTTGGTTTTTCAATAACAACTTCATCTGGTTTTTTATTAAACACCAAAATATTGTTCATGACATCGACTTCCAATTTATGTTTTTGAATCAAAAATAAAAACACATCTTTTATGTTAACATCATAAAAATTGCTGGTTACCAACTGGTTTAAATTAGCATCCACACTAACATTCAACTCATGTTCTTCGGCAAGTGCATTAATAAAATCATATAGGGTTAAACCCGATAAATCAATTCTAACATTATCATTTAAACCTTCTTTTGATTTTGCAAGTTCATCCAACTTTTTAGTAAAGGTTTCAATATGTGTTTGCGAAAACCCCAAATTAAAAAGGAAACAAAAAAAGAATATATTTAAAATCCTGTTCGGCATATATTAAGAATTAATAAGTATTGGGTAAATTTCTTCTATTGATGTTAGTCCTCTTGATAATAAATCAAACGCTTTGTCTGAGAGTCTTTTGTTTTTTATAAAATCAGATTGCTCTAAGGTGTTTTTTTTAATACTTTCTGCCACATTAAAATTAATAGGAAGTATTTCGTAAATAGCCCGTCTTCCTTTATATCCTGTATGGTAGCATTCGTCGCATCCTACAGCAATAAAATGTGTTTTTAGAGTTTTTTCTGATTTAAAAGAACGAGGTAAATCGTCTGGATTGAAATGTTGTTCACTTTTACAAGCAGCGCATAATGTTCGCACTAATCTTTGTGCGACTGATATATTCATTGTTTCTGCAATCAAAAATGATGGAACGCCCATATCTATTAGCCTAGAAATTGTTCCAATAGCTGAATTTGTATGAATTGTAGATAACACTAAATGCCCTGTTAAAGATGCTCTAATAGCCATTTGTGCTGTTTGGGCATCCCTGATTTCTCCAAGCATGATAATATCTGGATCTTGTCTCAAAAAAGAACGTAATGCAGATGTGAATGTTAGCCCAATATTTTCTTTTAACTGAACTTGGTTGATGCCTTTAAGGGTGTATTCTATAGGGTCTTCAACTGTTACTATATTTCTTTTTATATCATTAAGGTGTTTTAGCGTAGCATATAATGTGGTTGTTTTTCCAGATCCTGTAGGTCCACTAATGAGAACAATGCCATTTGTTTTCTTTACAGCTTCTAGATACAATGTAACGTCTTCATTTTCTATACCTAGTTTGTTGATATTTAAATGTGAAGCATCTCTACCCAATATTCGCATTACCACTTTTTCGCCATGATGTGTTGGCAAAATGGAAACTCTAATATCGAAATCGTCATATTCTATTCTACCATCTTGAGGAAGTCGTTTTTCGGTAATATCTAGGTTTGATTTAATCTTAATTTGATTTATCAACTCTAAATAATTATCCTTTTTAATATGGTTTTTCTCAATTAATTGGCCATCAATACGTAAACGTACTCTAACATCTTCTTCATAAATTTCAATATGAATATCACTAGCATTAATGTTTTTAGCTTCAAAAATTAAATCTTCTAAAAAATCATTCCCATAAGATACCAACTTTGGTTTGTCATCATGTTTTCGGTAGTAAATAGAGAGTGTCTTTTTTATGATGGATGAGTCAATTAATTCGAGAGCTATATTTTTATTGAAGATTAATTTTAATTCTTCTTTAATAGCAATTTGATCAGAAACTTTTGATCTGTCAATATAGTAAGTGTTTTCAGTATTGTCAACAGTTTTAGGGACAATTGAAAAGTGGTTCGCAATATCCGAACTAATGGATTGTTGTAAATCGACACTTAAATCAATATGTTTGAGATTAGTGACATTCATTTAAAAAAGAAGATTGACATTAAATAAATATTTTGCCACTATATTTATAGTTAGAAATAATGATAGATATCCTGCGAGGGGAATTGTTTTTACCTGTTTGAATAGGACAAAACCAAGATGAAGCAATAGAGAAAATAACAGACCCAAAATAAAAAACAGGATAAAAGGTTTAAAATTAAATAGGGGCGTAATTGCGAGAAAAAAGACAATATCGCCTAACCCAATATAAGTGTCTATTGGATTTATAAACTTTCTATTTTTCAAGGAAAAGTATAACACCAGCCCAATTATATTCATTAATACAAAAGCCATGTTGTAGGCAACACAATTTAACCTTAAATCGGTTGACTTATAATTGATAACCAATGCCAAAAGAAACAGAATAATAGGTAATGCCACATGAATTGTTCTTTTTCTAAAATCTTGAAAAAAAACAAACCCCAGAATTACAATTAAAAACATAGTTGTAAAAAGCAGTATCATTAATCTTTTATGGTTTCTTTTAATAATCGGTCTTGATTTATTTCCCAAGTGTTGTAAATACCATCTCCGTCAAAATCCTGTAACGAAGTGGCCGTAGCTTTAAATGTATTTAAAGTAGCTTCTATAACTTCTATTTTATATACCGCTTGCCCACCTTGGTCTATTGTCAAAGCCTCTTCAAACCCTAGTTCATTAAAATCTGCTGTGTATTTAGAATGACGGTAAAAATGGCTCTTCTCCAATCCATGAATCATGCTCAACATATTCTGCGCTTCAATAGATTTAGCACTAGTAACAACCGAAGTTTGATTGGGTACAACGAGGTAAATTAAAATACCGATAATGCACAACACAACTAATATTTCGGACATGGAATATGCTTTTAAATGCCCTTTCTTTTTATTTAATTCTAATATTTTTTTATTCATGTTTATAAATTTTAATTTTCAATAATCTTACTTAAATTAAACATTGGCGAATACATGGCTATCATGATAAACCCGACAATACCTCCTATTAAAACAATCATTAAAGGTTCCAAAATGGTGCCTATCATTTTTGTTGAATGATCTACTTCATCATTGTATTGATTCGCTAAACCGTCAAACATGGTGTCAAGCTCATTAATTTGTTCTCCAATGGCGGTTAATGAAATAATTTTAGGGGTAAAAAAAGTATGTTTTTTTAGGCTATCAGCTAATGTTTCTCCTTTTAATATGTCTTTTTTAGCTTGTGAAAGCGCCGACTTTAACGGATAAAATGAAATCATTTTTTCTGTTAATTCTAAAGCTGTAATAAGTGGTGTTTTTGCGGATAACAAAAGACTGAATGATTGACAAAACCTTGCTAAATAAATTTTCTTGATAAGGCTACCAAAATAGGGGATTTTTAAAATTATTTTGGATGTTATACTTTTATAAGCATTATTTTCTTTTAATAATTTATGTCCAATTATTGCGGAAATAACAACACCTAAAACGCTAAATACAATAAGGTTGAAATTATCAGATACTCTAACAACAAACTGAGTGATTTCTGGAAGTTCTTTTCCAAATTGTTGAAATACAGAAGCAAACATTGGGACAACAAAATTTAGCATAAAATATAACACGGCAAACGTAATTACCAACACAAAAACAGGATATGCCAACACCGATACCACTTGCCGTTTCATTTTGATTTTTCTTGAGTAAAACTTTTGCAACTGATCAAATATCTGTGGTAAACGCCTCGTGTCTTCGCCTATTTTTATACTGTAATATTCGTAAGGCGAAAAGAACTTATGATTTTTTATGGCTTCATGCAAAGACTTACCTTTAACAACATCCTCATTAATAGTTTGATAAATAGATTTTATGAATTTAGATTTTTGCTGATTTGTTAAAATCACTAAAGCCTGATTAAAATCTACTCCAGCTTTTATTAGCGTAGAAAATTCTCTGTAGAAATCCTCCTTTTGTTTATCTGAAAATTTCTTGAAATTAGGCATAGTAAGGTTGAAATCTGTTTTTAACACATCTTTCTTCTTTTGCCTGTTATATGTTACTGCATCAATCTTCATAAGCGTATTTTGCATTTATAACTTCAGAGTTGCCTTTATTTAAAAAGTAGTGCGTATTTATGGTATCGTTTAATACACTCAATTTTAGATTCAGTACCTTATTTAAACTTTTATCGCTATCATTATTGAGAAACGCATAACCAATTACTTGCACCATAAAAGTGTCTATTTTAATGGCATTGTGTCTTAGTATATAATCCTCTTTAAAAACATATTTTATTTCGGTTTCATCATATTTTTTTAAAATGAGTTCGTTATTCATAATATCAAAATCATTGGACTTTTCAATATCACTTATCATAGTTGAGTTAAATAAATTGTACTCCAATACCTGAGTATGCTCTTCATTAATAAGTGATAATTGCTTCCCGATTAAATTAAAAATCGAATAGGTAATCACTATAATAATGCTCATCAGCATTAAGCTGATTAAAGCCTCTAGTATGGTGAAACTTTTAAGCAATTTAATTGTCATAATAAGTGATTAATTTGTTGATCACATCTATACTATTACCCGATTTTATCGTAAACTTTAAAAGCGCAGTCTGTTCTGCTTTATTTATAGTGACTTCTTTACTAATTGTATAGCTATTAAAAGTATATGTGTCATTTTCATAATTGTTTTCTAAAACACTCTGCTCGGTTAAAAGGTTTATACTATGTTTTGCATTGAAATAATGAATTGATTTATTTTGTTTAATTACATTCAAATAAATTAGAAAAGCCACTAGAGAACATACTGAAATAACTGAAATAGCAATTACAGATTCCATTACAGATGATGCTTTAAGCGTTTTAAAATTCTTTAACAATGGCATATTTCTTATTATCAATATCATTTTTAAATAAAGGCAATTCAATAAAATTTTTGGGTAAACTATCTCTATTAATAGAAGCATTTAAAATCACGTTTTCATAATTTGAAGATTTAGTTTTAAGATTGAACCTATCGGTAAAAACACTTCCAATAAGACGACCTTCAAATTGAGTTTTACCATAACAATAGATGCTTCCTACTACTATAGCTGTTTCTTTAATCTCAAGAATACGTTTTAATGCGCCACTATGCGTATCGCCATCTATAACAATACCACCTAATATTTTAGAGTCTTTATTTATAACAACAGATACAGAATCGTTATCATTTTTCACATAAATACTGGAAGGGTATTTTAGTAAAACGTCTTCATCAACTTCAACGGTTTTTTTAGCTATAACCTGTATATTACCCTTAAATCCAGATAGAATTTTTACTTTAGGTGCAATCACTAAAACATCATTCAGTTTAGCGGTTTTTTCTATTTGTAATTCATTATTGGAAGTCAAAACAATATTGCCTTTTAGTACAATATTACTTAGAGTATTAATTTCATTTAAATCTATAAGTTTAGTAGTTTTATCAAAACCGTTTATAACAATTGTTTCTTTATCAAGAGAATTGAAAGGTATGGGTTCATAGTCTGAAAAATCAATCCTTATATCTTTATTTATTTTGGGTAGTCTGTCGTTAGATTTTGATGCTTTACCCCTAAGTTTAATCTTGTTTCCTTTGTTACCGTTAATATAGGCTTGTTCGGTACGTCCGTTTGGAACTTTTATATCACCTAAAATTTTTGTGCTCCCAGATAATTTTAAAGGTTTATCATAATCGGTAACATAGAGTGCCAAATTATCTGCCTTAACATTCACTTTACCAACCATTGCGGTTTTGGAAATAGTATCATTCTTAAAGATTGTTTTACTTACGATGATATCATAAAATCCCCAATTCTTTTTTTCTAAGTAAGAGAATAAATTATCATCAAATACATCAATTTTTTCAACTTTATTGTAATCTATACTTTCCAGGTTATTAATAAGGTAGTTGAATGATGCTATGTTTCTATTTATCAAATTTTCCTGCATATATAGTTGATTGTTCAACATGTTTTGATAATGCGATAACAAAACCAAACACCCACTAAAAACAGAAATAATCACGCAAATAAAAACAGCATTGATTAAGGAAGATGCCTTTAGTCCATGTGATTTGTTTTTTATAAATGTGATTAGTTGTTTCAACCTATTAGACTGATAAAGTTAGCGTTACATTAGTTTGCTTCATTAAAAGAAGTATCACTAAACGTACAAATGATTTTAAGAGAGCAATAAAGGTTAAAGCTTAATTAAATAAAGGAGATGCCTTAGCTCTAAGTTTATTGTAGTTCACTAAATAAACCCTTTTTCACGTGCTATTCTCAACAAGTCTCTATCGCCTTTCCCAGTAACATCAAAAAGATCTTTTAAAATCCGTTTTCTCCGTTCCAAAGACGCCATTGAAAGCGGTAAAATTTTTGGCAACTCATTCATTTTAGTGCCATTAGACAGTTCGTGAAGAAGATCTCTGTCAATATGATCAATAACACGATCGTTAGCAGACTGTTTTCTCAATATTTTAGTAATGGTTTTACTATAAAAAGGAGGATCTAAAATTACTGTGTTTATGGCTTCAACCAATATTGGATGTGTTAAGTCATTTTTCACTAAAAACCCATCAGGATTAACACTTTTAAAAATACTAGAAACCTTATAGGCATCATTATAGAAAGTAGAAACAATAATTTTTGATTTATAGTCACTTCTTATTTTTGCGCCTAAATCCTCACCACATTTTATGGTACTAGTGTTGGGCTCTGACAACCTGATATCTAAAAATATTAAATCGAAGCCCTTAGTCTGTGTTGCGTTCTTAATTTTTAACATTGCGGCATCGCAACTGTTTGTAGAATGTATTTCAAATGTATAAGCTTTATTATCTTTGCCTATTTGCTGTAATGCTCTTTTGTAAACATCTATAATAATAGGATGGTCTTCTACTATTAAAACTTTGATTGTTTGTTCCATATAAAAAATTAGTTAGAATTCTTGCCACCATCTACATGTTATAATTACTTAGTGAGAGAAGTCTAAATAAAATTTTATCTAAAAATAAGGTTAGTTGTTTTAGCTTGGGGCAGTAGTATAAATATGCTAAAAACGCATAATATTACCTGAGTACTAAGCTAAAAATCATACTTATATAAACGTAATTTCACATGCTTTCTTTAGTGAAAGCATTGTTTCTAAGAGTGAAAGGGTGTTATTTGAAAGAGAAATTCAATTTAGAAGAATTTTAGAAATAGGATTTAACGAATTAACCATTAAATCAACATTTTCTATGTAAGTTTTGGTAAAAGGCACATGTTTTTGCTTCTTCAAAGTAAATTTAGATTTACCATAATTAATCCTAGAAATATAAGCGGAGTTAATAATGTAGCTTTTATGAACCCGCAAGAAGGTTTCCGGTAGTATAGATTCGTATGTTTTTAAAGTTTTATATGAATTTATAACACTACCATCGCTCATATGAAAATCAGTAGTATTGTTATCCGCCTTTAAAAATAAAATTTCTTCAACATCTAGATATCGGAAATCTTTATAAGATTTTAAGCAAATAGTTTTACTTGCCTTACTCGGATGTTTTTTTTTAAATCTCAATGCTGTTTTCCTTATTTCTAAATCTGTAACAGGATTTAATAAATAGTCAAAAAAGCCCGTTTTAATAGCTTGGTACGTTTTTGTTTTTGATGAAGAAATTGCTATAAACTCTGTGTCACTTTTCAAGTATTGATTCAATTCATTTACCAAATTAAAGGGGTTATTGCTTTGGCAATCTATATTGATAAAAATCAACATAGGCATTTCTTTAAGTATCGTGTTCATAGACATATCATAATCACTAGAACTTCCGATACAATTAAATTCTGGCAACTCTTCCAAAACTTTTTTTATTGTATCGATGACGTATGTATCAGTTTCTATTATAAAATAATTATTCAAGCTAATATAAATTTTAGAACCCTAAAAGTATCTATAAATTAACACAACTAATCAAGGTTTATCCTTAGTTTAAGTAAGGTTTTTTTTAAGGGTTAGCGAATGTAGGATTAATTTAATATTCATTATATTTATATCGTTATTATGCTTTTTTTTAAGATAAAAATGATACAAAATTGCATAATTAGGTAATTTTTGAGGTTTTTGATAAACCGCTACGTTCTTATAAATACTAGCTTTACAGAGGATTTGATTACTATCCCTTTGGTATGACCCTGCCTAACAGGAATGGTGCAATAGAGCCTAGTCTTTACCGCTATGGCTTCCAAGGACAGGAGAAGGATGACGAGGTTAAAGGCGAAGGGAATTCTTTGAATTATAAGTATAGAATGCATGACCCACGTGTGGGTAGGTTTTTTGCTGTTGACCCGCTTGTAAAAGAATATCCTTGGTATTCACCTTACCAATTTAGTGGAAATACACCAATTATGTCAACAGAATTAGAAGGGTTGGAACCAATAGTGAAAAATGGTATTTTAGTTGGTTATACAGTAATGGCAGGTCAAGGACCATCTCAGGTATCCGAAGATATTAATAATATAGCTACTCAAAAAGAATATGGGTATGCACTTCAGAAACCAGTCACATGGGATAAAGTTGTTATGGATAATGCAGTATACTATGCAAAGGCTGGTGGTATAGATGATTGGAATGGCACAAATATCTTAAGCATTGATAATCCTATTTATAAAAATTTAAATTCTAATGTAGGGGATGAATTAAATATATATTTAACCACAAAACCAATTTCAGAAGATGTTGTTATTCCAAAAGGAACTGGTTTATTAGTTAATTCAAGAGTTTTATTAAGTGGAGTGGGTATGGAATTATCAAAACTATCTATTGAATCTCCTAACAATGCTCAATTAGGTTATTGGAATAGAAAAGCAAGTTCGGAGTATGCCACTTCATTAAATGTTGGTGCTGGTGGTAAGGCAGCAATTTTTACAAAAATAAAATATAATACAGATATTCTTCAAGAAATGCAAGGAGCAAATTTCCCTGATGCATTAGGACCATTAACGACGGCAGAAACAACAGGTGGTTCGCTGATATTTGGAGGAAATATAAAAGCAGTTGATGAGTTTAATAATTTAATTATCGATGCAAATGGTAGAGGAACAGGTATAGGCTATGGTGTTGGCGTAAGTTATGGAACAGCAACTTTTGGAACAGAACCTTTAACTCGCAATGATTCGATTGAAATTGCTAGAGAAGATAAAAAGATTGATTTGAATCAAAGAAATTCAGTATTACAAGGGTATAATCTTGACCCAGTAAAAGAATAATTATGAGAGTACTATTGCTTATATTCCTATTTATAGGTTGTCAGTCAGAAAATAAAACAGAGATAACTACTTTGAAATTTAATATTTCTGAAACATTGAAAACATGGCATTTAAAGGCAGATGTTAGTGTAGAAATTAAAGAAAAGGATACTTTAAGAGTTCATGTTTATTATAAAAAAAAACCTGAAAGTAATGCAGACAAAGCACCTTATTATTATGATGTTTATAGTAATGAACTTATTGTAAAAACATTAGTTTATAAATATAGAAAAGAGTTAGATAAATACCAACAAGTGAATATTCATTTAGAATTTGAAGGTGCACCAGATATAGCTGATTTTTATTTAAATAAAACCAAAATTAAACAAATTCATCAGTTCTTTAAAAATTCTTTATTCTATAAAATGGTTCTATATAGTTTAGAGACTTTTAATTATAATGATATTACACTGTTAAATTCGACATTGAAGAATTTATTAGGAGATATTCAGTCTACTAGTGTTGCATCTAAATTCAATTTTCCTGTTTTGAAATATTGGGATATATTAAATGTGTATTCAGATTTATGTAGTAAAATAACATTGAACAATGATAGTAATGATTTATCTAAAGTTGAATTATTGTTTATTACAATAGGTGGATTTAATAAGAATTTTAAGGAATATGAAAACAGCCCAAATACAGACAAAAAACTAACCAAGCTTTTAGGTTTTTGTGATATAGACCGTAAAATATTAGATATGAGTTACCAAGATATGGATGCTTATTTGCGAGAAAAGTTTGGTAATGGTATAAATTAGTGGACGTACAACTATTTAAGTTTAAAGTATTGTAAGTAATGAGGCTGTCTAAAAAGGCAGTCTTTTTTTTGTAATTTTTCTAGTAAATTCTTAACTTTAAGAATGAGCAGAAAAGTAGTTTTTAAGACCTATGACCAAGACCAGTTAAGTCCCAGCTAGTCCTCGTATCGGCTAGCGCTTCGTCTTTGACGAGTGCCGTACAGAGTAAGCAAGTGCCAAATATATGTAGAGCGTCTCCAAGCGGGACGTTTCTTCGTTTCAAGACACACTTTCCAAAACCAAAATAAAGCCCTATTTTTATATCATATTTTTACTGTTTTAGTGCTTATAATACATACCAAAAACGCAAAAAATGGTAAGTTTTTAATATATTAAAAAACACAAACGTTCTTATGCATAAAGCCTTTTGAGGTGTTTTGATTAGACTACCTTTGGTATGACCCTGCCCGACCGCAACGGTGCGGTGGAGCCTAGCCTTTATCGATATGGATTTAATGGAATGGAGAAAGATGATGCAATTAAAGGTGAAGGAAATAGCTATACAACATATTTTAGACAGTACGACCCTAGGATAGGAAGATGGCTTACTATTGACCCGGCTTCAGTTACTTGGGAAAGTCCATATGTTGCTCAAAGAAATAATCCAATATTGTTCAACGACCCATTTGGTGATTGTCCAGATGGGAATTGTGATGATGTTAAAAATCCGGGAGGAGGGAATACATCTATACCGGGAAATTCGACAAACCTTGGGTATAAAGATATAGTAGTAGGTTTTATGCATAATGGAGACCAATATTTTTGGTCTCATATTGAAAATGATTATGTTAGTACAGGGCATTTAAGAAATACTTGGAATAATGGTGATTTAGGTATGAGTGGTAGTACACCTAGGTATGTAAAAATTGCTGGAGAAGCGGTCCTTGATTACAGAGAAAGGTTTTCAAACCCTAGTCTTTATTTAGTTAAAACGTATAGCGAAGAAAAAGGTAATGGTGTTGAAGTAGCATTGCCATCAGGTACAGATAAAAATGGTGATTTGTATGCTGGTGTATTTGTTTTAAAAGGAGGCAAAACGGAATGGTTTGAATCTGAATTTCCTGAAGTGGGAGCTGGAGAATCTATGATTCCTGTTTATGGTAGTAGTATGATGGCTATGCAAAATTTTGAAGATGGTGAAATAGGTTGGGGTATTTTTAATTCAGCTATGGCTGTTTCTGATATATTTTTAGTTAAATCATTATTTACTGGTATTGCTAAAGGAGGTGTAGTTGGATTTGGTAAAAATTATAAAAACTGGAGTAGTTGGAGAAAGTTTTATGGAGAAAAAGGATTTGCCAAGAAAGGTCAAGATGTTCATCATTGGCTATTTGAAAAAGGAGCAAGTTCAGGTTCAGGCTCTTGGTGGAAAGCTAAAAATCAAATGTGGAATTTGAAACCAATGGCACCCAGCTAGTCCTCGTATCGGCTAGCGCTTCGTCTTTGACGAGTGCCGTACAGAGTAAGCAAGTGCCAAATATATGTAGAGCGTCTCCAAGCGGGACTTTTCTTCGTTTCAAGACACACTTTTCAAAATCAAAATAAAGCCCTATTTTTACTCTATGTTTTTGCCATTTTGGTTCTTATAAAACGTACCGAAAAAGCAAAAAATGGTAAGTTTTTAATATATTAAAAAACACGAACGTTCTTATACATAAAGCCTTTGCAGGTGTTTTGATTAGACTACCTTCGGAATGACCCTGCCAAACCGCCACGGGGCAACGGATTCCTACCGTTACGGCTTCCAGGGACAGGAGAAAGATGATGAGATTAAGGGAGAAGGGAATAGCTTGAATTACAAGTATAGGATGCATGACCCTAGGGTGGGTAGGTTTTTTGCTGTTGACCCGTTAGAAAAAAAATACCCTTGGAACTCTTCTTATGCTTTTAGTGAAAATAGAGTTATTGATGCTGTAGAATTAGAAGGATTAGAAGCATATATTAAAAATAGTACTACTGAACAATATACTTATGACTCTACTGCAACAGAAAGTAATGTTCCAGAAGGAAATAGTTATATTGGAAATTATAGAGATAATGTATATGACGATTTCGAAGCAAATAATCCTTTTAAATCCTTTTTTGGTTATAAGCCTGTATGGAAAGATGTTGTAGATAATGGACCTAGAGAATTTAATAATCCTAAAAGTGTAAATTGGGGAGTCTTTGCTAATTGGACTTATATGTCAAATAGTGAGTATCCATTAGAGCAGGCTGTTTATGGAATATTAAATGGTATAAATATTGTTGCAGAATGGGCATCAGGAGCATCAGTTGGTTGGAGTAGAGACCCTATAACCAATTTAGATGGTACATTAACCACTACTGATGAAGGTGTTTTAGGTTTTGTTAGTACTGGCTCTTTATTTTTACCTACTAGTGTAGCATCAAGTACAGTACCTAAACCTAACGCTAACATGTTTGTGTATAGGTCAATGACATCTTTGGATGCAGCATCTGTTAAAGCAGGAAATGGTTTATTTGCAAAAGCGCCTTATGGGGCATGGACCTTAGAAGAACATTTAATAATGGGGTCAAGTAAAAAAGCCCTTTTTAATAATCCGTGGATTGCCACTTCTGCTGATATAAATATAGCTAGGTCTTTTTCAAGTGGTAATGGATTGGTTAGAATAGATTTGTCAAAAGTTTCTATAGGAAGTGTTGAGAGAGGATGGATGCAATTACAGCGTAGCTCTCCGGGTTATCATTATTCAATATGGCAGCAAGAAGTTTCTATATCTCAAAAAATTGAACAAAGTGCAATTAAAATAATTGAATGAAAAAAATAAAATTTTATAGAACAGGAGATGAATATGGAGAGTTTTCAAATTTTTCAAAGCATCCTATAATGCTTAAAGGGTATATTTGGAAAACTGTAGAACATTATTTTCAATCTGAAAAATTTGACGATTATTTAGTAAAAGACAAAATTAGAGATTTGAAATCTCCCATGGAGGCAGCTATTGAAGGAAGAAACAAAAATAATTCTTTAAAAACAAATTGGGAGTCTTTAAAAGAAGATGTAATGTTTGAAGCATTAAAAGCCAAATTTACTCAGCATAATAGTCTTAAGAAACTCTTATTATCTACAGAAGATAGTATCATAGTTGAACATACTGTTAATGATAGTTATTGGGGAAATGGAGGAGATGGAAGTGGTCTTAACAGACTTGGGGAGTTATTAATGAAGACCAGAGAATATATTCATAAAATACATTCAGATAAGGATTTGATTTTTCCTCCTTGGATAGCTTTTCCTAATGTGGAAGAAAATGATTTATTTTGGAGAATGGGTCTAGGTGAAGATTACTTATTAGTTTGGGCTAATTATTATAATCAAATTAATAAAGAAGAATATCATAAGATATTTCCTGTTCCGGAGACTTGGAAAGATATTTTTGAGTAATGCTACTCCCCCTACTGGTGCTAGTTTATCAAAGTAACGGCTACCGCTAGTATTTACTAGTGGCTACAAAGGATTGGCAGTAAATATTAATAAATAAAAACATAAAACTTTTATAGCAATGTAAAGGCTTTTTTTAGTTTAAAATCTCAAAATAAAACCCTATTTTTAACTATATTTTTACTGTTTTAGTGCTTATAATACATGCCAAAAAAGCAAAAAATGGTAAGTTTTTAATGTATTTAAAAACACAAACGTTCTTATACATAAAGCCTTTACAGGTGTTTTGATTAGGCTAACTTCGGAATGACTTTGCCAAACCGCCACGGGGCAACGGATAGCTACCGTTATGGCTTCCAGGGACAGGAGAAAGATGATGAAGTTAAAGGCACTTCTGGTAGTTCTGTAAATTACACGTTTAGGATGCATGACCCTAGGGTGGGGAGATTTTTTGCTGTTGACCCGTTGGCTCATAGTTACCCTTGGAATTCTACATATGCATTTAGTGAAAACAGGGTTATAGATGGGATTGAATTAGAAGGTTTAGAAACTTCTCCATATGGTTTGCACCGTGCTCATGAGAAAATTAATAGTTGGAGACAAGAAGCCAAAGGCGACCCAGTAAAATTAGCTGAATTGAGGAATAATGAAATGATAGGTGCAGCTTTTGTGTTTACAGCTCTCTTTGCACCAGCAATTGCTGTTTATGGTCCAACTGCTCTTGCTGCTATTTCATCAACCACTACCACCACCTTGGGTAGTGGTATAAGCTGGCTTTCTAATCCTGCGAATTATGAAATGGCATATCAAGGAACAGCATTAGTGTCAGGGATTGTGATGGGAGATGCACTACCTGAAGGTGTCTTTTTGAATTCAGGAAATGATGAAGGAGGTCAAATGATTAATAGGCTATTTAGAGGCACCTATAAAGGAAACCTAGGAAGTATTAATTCCCAAGCAGCTAAAGCGACTCATGCTTCAACAAACCCATTAGTTTCTCTTCTATATGCAATAGAGGGGAAAACTAGAACAGCAATGGAGGGGGTTCTTGAAATATTATCACCTGAAAAAGTGAAAACATTAGAAACATATGTTGATTATTCGTCATTACCTCATGATTTTGAGGTTTTTGTGAAATTATCTGCTGAAGAATTTTCAAATCAAGCTAGTTTTAAAATTTCAATAGATAAAGCGAAGAATATTTTCAAAGAGCTTGGTATTGAAAATATACCTTCAAGTATTAATGGAACGACCAGTTTAAATAATTATATTAAAGAATTAGGACCTCAAATATCTGATGACCTAATTCAACAATTTTATGAAAAGGCAACTAAATAATAACTATGAAAAAAGTGAAGCTTTATGGTCGTATTAGGTTAAATGAAGGAAAGTTATTTTTCATTACAGCTCTTTTGGACAACACAATTTTTATAAATGATAAGGTGATTAAAATTATCATTAATGAGGAGATTATGGAAGTAAATTGTAGTATTAATCAAATATTAATTTCATTTGGAATAAAAAGATTAGATTCATTAGAAATTCAAAAAGGGTACAAAGGTTTAATATCTTTGGATTGTGAGTTTAAAGAACTAAATATATTGCCAGAAGCTATAAAAGGTTGGCAGATTGATGATGATAATGAGATTTATTTAATTATCGACTAGTGGGAAATGAGTAGTCAAAGTAAACCCTTTGCCGGTGCTAGTTTACCGTAACGGCTACAACTGCTGGTGCTAGTTTGTCCAAGTAACGGCTACCGTTAGTATCTACTAGTGGCGATAATGAGTATCCCGTCTTAAAAAAAGTTTATACTTTAATTTCCCTATTAACTTGCAATGTTAGGCTTTTCCATATATTTATTCTAAAACCTTATTTTTAATAAGGCAAAACCTTATAGAGGGTAGATCCAATACATGTAACTTCAGCCATATTAATCTATTTCCTGTCATAACAGGTAATTTTATTTATTAGGCTAAATGAATTTGAGGAAATCTATCATTTTTATATTTACCATTGGAGTGTGTTTTGCCTTTACAATCGATGTGCAAAAAAGAATGGTACGTGAAAACGGTTTTGATATTGAATGTTATATATCATTAAAAAAATCAAAAAATTTTGATAATAATAAAATCTATTATTGGTTTAAATCTGGTAGAATACATAGCTCTTTAGCTAATGCTGGAGGTTATGTTTTACATAATTCTTGTTCTAAATATTATCGCTCTAACCAGATAGCTGAACAGGGAGCTTTTAATTATGGGCTTAAAGATGGGGTTTGGAAAAGTTGGTATGAAAACGGCCAATTACAATTGCAAGAATTCTGGAAAGCTGGTTATAAGGATGGAAAATCTACAGTATATGATTCAGAAGGTAAAATTATTTCTGTTGGAGATTATAGAAACAATTTAAAAACTGGAAGATGGATTAATTATAAAACTAAAGATACTACATACCATAAAAATAATTCGACTTATACTGAAAGACCTTTAGGGTTAATAGAACGGGTTTTAAGAA
Organism: Algibacter sp. 2305UL17-15; assembly: GCF_040720935.1. Taxonomy (NCBI): domain Bacteria; kingdom Pseudomonadati; phylum Bacteroidota; class Flavobacteriia; order Flavobacteriales; family Flavobacteriaceae; genus Algibacter; species Algibacter sp. 2305UL17-15. The sequence goes on along the minus strand of NZ_JBFDAE010000003.1, from coordinate 293,095 downwards.
AGCGGGATTCTTTAGAAAAAGTTCAAATAAAGCTTGATAAAATATTTAAAAGAAAAACAGATTCTCTTAAAAGATTAAAAATTAAATTTGATCGAAAAATTAAAAAACAAAACGATTCCATAAAAAAGCAAAAGAAAAAATTAAATAAAATCGCTCAAAAAAAATTGGACTCCATAAATAAGCATAAAAACACCGAAGACGGGTTTTTTAAGAAGTTGTTTCAAAAAAACAGCAAAGGCAAGAAGGATTAACTAAACTCAATATTTTGATTAATTATATTAAACCATTTAAGTTTTTATTATTGATACTAACCCTATTCTTTTTCTTCTCTTGTGGGGTTATTGTTAAATCTAAAGCGAATAGTTATATAACTGAAGAGAAGGGAGCGATTCCACCAGAATTTGGTAAACAAAATTCTACTGTATTATTTGTAACGCATCACAGAAGCTATAACAAATATTTAAAAAAGAATGTCGTAAAAATTTATAAAGGAAATTATGAATTTGTCTCGATAGATGAACTTAATAGCAACGATACATATAAAGACTTAAGTAAATATCGATATGTTTTTGATTACAATTATCAATCTGCTGGGGATCAAATTATTAGAAATAATGTTACTAATGGAGATTTTAGCACTACTTCTTTAAGCTTCCGGCCTGCTTTATATAATGTGAAAAAGTTTATGATTATAGATAGACAAGAGCAACAATTATATTATTGCAAACTAACTTCAAGCTATTGGAGTAAATTACAAAAGGTGTATCTAAAGAAAATGAATGAAAAATTAGTTGAATAGATACAATATAATTGCGATTCTCCCCAGCTAGTCCTCGTATCGGCTAGCGCTTCGTCTTTGACGAGTGCCGTACCGAGTAAGCGTACCAAATATGTTTTAAGTGTCTCCTAACGGGACGTTTCTTCGTTTCAAGACACACTTTCCAAAACCAAAATAAAGCCCTATTTTTATATCATATTTTTACTGTTTTAGTGCTTATAATACATACCAAAAACGCAAAAAATGGTAAGTTTTTAATATATTAAAAAACACAAACGTTCTTATACATAAAGCCTTTACAGGTGTTTTGATTAGGCTTCCCCCGGAATGACCTTGACTAATCGTAGTGGTGGTAGCCCTGGCTCATACCGATATGGGTTTCAGGGACAGGAGATGGATGATGAGATTAAGGGGGAAGGGAATTCTGTAAATTATAAGTATAGGATGCATGACCCTAGGGTGGGGAGATTTTTTGCGGTTGACCCGTTGGCATCAAGTTACCCATGGAACAGTACCTATGCGTATAGTGAAAACTCAGTAATTAACTCTATAGAATTAGAAGGGCTTGAATCTTTCAGAGTAATAACTCAACAAAAGACAGGTTGGGAAAACAGAACTAAATACCTAACGATAATTGAGTATGATGAAAAGATTAAATTTGGTGTAATAGAGTCAGTATTAAAAAAGTTAGGTTTTAAGAGAACCGGTAATGGTTCATTAAGACCTGCTAAATTCACTTCTGTTAAAGTTGGAAATGGTGGGCTTTTTATGGGAGTCATACTTGAATCTAACTCTAGTCCGAATGTCTTTGATTGAAATATTCATTCTAAGCTCGTTAATAACGAATCTTATATTAGTTTCAATAAGGAAGCCAACAATTTAATAGGAACTACAATTGAATCGGGTAGTCCGTTTACTGGAAGAAAGAAAATCGATGGAGTGACATTTTATGTAACTAAAGAGAAAATTTATAGTAAAACAGTTCAATCATATTCATTAGATGTTACAATAACCCTTTCAGCTGAAAATATAAGTACAGACTTTTTAAATGACACAAAAAAATTGTTAGAATCAAGAGGCTACAAGGTTGAATTAAAAAAAGCTACTGAATTAAATTCTGAAGCAAATTTAACTCAGATAAATGACCCACAAAATCCTAATGGAGTTTCAGTAGGAATAACATATACTGCAAATTTTGAAGGAACAGAATCATTAATAAGAGATGCTATTCAGATATCTAATGATGAATTAGATATCGAAATAGAAAAGAATAACATCGATGGCACGATAAGTGATAATATAACAAAAGACACAAAAAAAAGAGTGATAATTGATAATGATTAATAAAATAACTTTTATTTTCTGCTTTGTAAGTTTAAATCTTGTTTGTCAAAATACTGATAATTCTTTGTCAAATTTTAAATTAAGATTTAATCCAATATGCAAAGTATTCTCTTTTTATTCGTTAAATAATATAGAGGTTAATAGCAAAAAGGAAATACCCTATAATTTAATTAATGATGTTTTGCGAACTACCTATGATAAACCTTTTATTGTGGTTGGAGAAACGGGTATCAATAAATTTTATGCAATAGGCACCATAAAAATATCGAAATCATTTGATGGCTATTTTATATATCATAATTTTAATGATGGGAATTCAGCAAATAGTGATAGACAACTTTATCTTGCTGTTTTTTCAAAAGATAATTTATTAATTGATTTTATCGTTATGGGACAATTAATAGAAGGATTAGAAAAATATAATAGCAATACAATTATTCATCCCAATAATACAATAGTTAAAATTTCTAATATAGATAATAAACTATTATATGAAAAGTATTTTTTTAAGGAATTAAACACCGAAGAACTAGAATATTATACTATAGAGTTGAGCACAAAAGAATTAAAAGGTTTAGGTTTATGATGACTATGGATTAATAAAGTAAGAAGAAAATAATTTAGAAAAAGCCCCCCCTGATGGTGCTAGTTTGTCCAACTAACGGCTACAGCTAGTATTTACTAGTGGCGATAAAGATAGGCAGTAAAGTAAATAATAACATTAATGTTACGAAACGTGTATATCTTTTATGCTCGTTTTTTTTTGATTAAGAAGTTGGCGAAAAAAGGACTTTTTTAATAAATACTAAAGATTTTGAATACTTAAGTCCCAGAAGCCTTTAAAAAAACCATACTATTTTTAGTAATTGATAATGTTAGTCTTACAAAATCCCTTTATACATTTCCTAAATTAGCTATATCCATAGCATATTAAAAAAATCCACTAGATTTATCGTTCGTAATTATCCGATTCAAAACGAAAATCTATGAAAAAACCAACTCCACTAATCCCATTGTTTCAACAATTTATCCGCGAAAGCGAAACAGGAAAACGTCTTAAAAAAAACGGTGAACGCATAACAAAAGGCTCTATTGAAAACTATAAATCTTCATTAAAATTATTAATAAAATTTAATGTACAAACTGGTTTTGAACTGCGTATTTGCGATGCTTCAAAACTTAATAAAAGAGAACTACTTTCGGAAAAAAACTATTGGAAAAAATTTTACAAAAAATTTACTGAACATTGTTATAAGAACGGGTTATATGATAATTATGTTGGCCATAACATTAAGATAATTAGAACTTTTTTTAATTATTTAAAGAATGATAAAGATTTCCCGACAGGCGATTTTCAGAGATTATTCTATGTTCGTAAAGAAGATGTTGAAATTTTGGTGCTATCCCCTGAACAACTTAAATTTTTAATACATGACAAAGGTTTTGAAAACAGCCTCACTCCTGCCCTGAAACGGGCAAAAGATGTATTTGTTTTTGGTTGCACAACGGGTTTACGCTTTTCAGATATTTTTAAATTAACCAATAAAAATTTTGAAAAAGAAAATGATGATTGGTATCTAAAAATTAAATCTCAAAAAACTAAAACTTATAGTTTTATTAAGCTTCCACAATATGCTGTAAGTATCTACAAAAATTATCGCCACAAATCTGCTAAAACATATCTTTTTAGAACTATAACCCTATTTATTTTTAATAGAACTTTAAAGCAAATAGGAGAAAAAGCTGGTTTTACAAACCCAATTGAAATGACTCGGGAAAGACAAGGAAAAACTAAAGTTATAAATAAGACTTCTAATAAAAAACAACTTCTGTTTTGCGACAAAATGAGCTCTCACATGATGCGTAGAACAGCCATTACTACCCTACTCATTTTAGGTATGCCAGAACATTTAGTGCGCAAAATTAGTGGACATAGTTATGCTAGTAATTCTTTTAACAGATACGTACATTATGCTCAAGCTTACATTGATAAAGAAATTGATAAAGTGCATGAAAAGTTGGAAGTATATTGAGCACTTAACAATAAATGGTTTACTGAGAATATAAGCTTGACTTAATTGCTAAACAAAGAAATATTGTACCCTGAATAAAAAAAGCTATACAAGAAATCTTGTATAGGCTTAGTACTGAATACCGAGCTTGAAGCTAAACACGCGATGGACATTGAAATATTTCGTCCCATCTGTAACTAGTTCTAGAGCTTTCTACCTTTTCTTTTCTTTTTCCTTTTAAACCGATTTTTATCCCCAAATTCCAATTTAAAAGGAGTCCAATCAATCTCTTCATTATAATCCTGTATCAATCCATCTGTTTGAGCTTTTCCCAAATAACAATCTGGTTTTTGATCAGTTTCTCCTGCCCCTTTCTTAATGCTTCCTGTCGCTCCAACACTTCCAATTGCTGCGCCATTACTTTCAGCACCAATTCCTTCAGTTCCTCGTTTTGGCATATCATTTTGGAGAATAATTGCACGGTCTCTGTCTTGTTCATAATCTATTTGTTTAATAATATTGTTCCATGAATATTGCCTTCCCAAAGTACTGCCCTTGTATATCACATCTTGGTATTTAAAGGATATACCAGTAACTCTTCCAGTTGTCTTACTGGCATTGAATTTGGGTGAGATGTTTTTTTGCTTTATTGCAATGATAAACTCTGAAACATCATACGATTTTGATAGGGCATCATCTATTTTTATTTGTAATAGTAATTTGATTGGAGGTTTACCTGTACGAATGGCTTTTTCCAATTCTTTTTTATTAGGCGATGCCTTCTTGCCCAACTCAACATTCGTCAATTCGGTCAAGCCATATTTTCTTTCCAAGGTTCTTATCAGATGCTCACTACGTTTATAATCTTTACTGTCGCTGACCAAATCTCCAGAAAATTTTACCCTGTTCGCAATGATATGGATGTGCTGGTGTTCCTGATCGATATGCCTGTACATGATGTATTGATTGTCATCAAATCCCATGCCCTGTAGATAGTCCCATCCCATCGAGATGAATTCTTTATCCGTCATATTATCTTCATGTGGTAGGTTCAATGAAACATGATAGACAGCTTTACTTAGCCTAGGTCGCAATTGTCTTATAACGTTGAATTCCTTTGTCATGCTTACTGGTTTTCCATGCACGATATTGGCATCCAGAAAATACCCCTTTCCTTTCTTTGCTTTCTTTTCGTGGTAAGCGAGCAATCCATAAAAGTCCTTGCCCTTAATCTGATCGGCTATCATGGTTTACAATATTTGACTTTAGGAGATTTATGGTTTCTTTCAACTCTAGCAATTCCCTTTGCAATATTTTGGGAGTATGCATTCCTAAATGTGCCTTTTTGGTCAATTGGTTAATGTTATTACCTATGCGGCTCAACTCAATGAACAGTTTTCTGTTTTCAGGCATCACTCTTGTTCTTGGAAGCGGCCTGCCCGTTACTTTTCTTCTGATATAATCAGGGATTCCGATGCCCAAACAATTTGCACTATCCGATACAACCAAGAATTCATTGACCGTCATTCTAACGTTTACCCGAATTGCTTTTAATGATTGTATGTCTTTTTTAGGTCTTGCCATTTTTAGGAATTTTGAGATGATACTTTATACTTCATGCGAACGAAGTGAGCAGTTTTTGCTTGCAAAAACATGGCTTGCTTCGCGACTTCCGACTAGCTTTGGTTTTTTATCCGACTAACTTTCATGTTATCAATAAGCGTTCTTATGTCGCTAGGGTCAAAAAGAACCCTGCCTCCAATTGGGGTTCTTTTCAGTAGCCCTTTTTTGATCCAGAAATAAATGGCTGGTTTGGAAACCGAGAATTTTTTAGTAAGGTCTGAAATGGTCAACAATGAATCTCCCGATTTTGAATCTGTGGATGGTTCCGGACCGATTTTGGAAATTTGTTTTTCTTGACCGGTAATGGGAACGTACTCTTGAATTCGGTCACCGTCCATTACATATATTCTTTTCATTTTGTAGAATTGTAGTGTACATAAAGCAACCCTACCACCATTTGACATTATGCAATGGCTTTGGTGTACATGGTGTACTGTACGATAAAACAGTCAGTAGAGTTTTACATCCTCTAGCGTTATTTTAAGCGAAATTTCCGCTTCTGGCACTTGGAAGAATTTATAGGATTCATCTGCCAAAAATTGGAGCGCGGTTTTGTAACGTGCCTTTCCATGTGCGTTTTCCCCATGTATTACCCAATTCTGAACCAGTTAACTTTAAATAAAAGCCCTTAAACCATTTTGATAAAAGGTGTGTAAATAAATGGAGAGGGAGAAAAAGATAAGGCAAGTGGAATGCGACTGTTAGCATACCTTTTTTAAAGATGCAAAAAAACATCCATGATTACTTGTTATTCATTTATATATACATTTATATAAATGTATATATAGATCACCAAACAGAAGATAACAAAAACTAAACCAAAGGAATATCCACCTTTTCTTCTTTCTCCCTAGCCACAAAAAAAAGCACCCGTCAGGGTCTTTGAGAAGCGGACTAGCATTAATCTGAAACAAGAATGAATAACGGGATAATAATGGAAAAATCAAAATCCTTGCGTCATCACAAAGAATATGACATTGAATATATTGGAATACTCATGGAATTTAAAAATTAGGTTATCACAAAAGAAATGAAGATGCCCAAATTTCATAAAGAACCCTACACACGCTCTCAATAATATATGAATTCTCACCCGATAAATTGCTCATTACAAATTACATTCAATTTCAATAAACCAACCCATGTGTTGATTGGGGTTGGCGGCGGGAAAAATAAAGTCTAAGGGAACTTTTTTTCTAAGTTTCCTTAGTCTTTATGTGCAGTCTTGGGTGGGTCTGTGGAATGGAGGTGAAAAGTTCGGGATGGTTGAGCGGAGCGAGGTCATCCCGGGGCCTGAAACCGCAATGGAGCAGACTTACCAAAAGACTTGGCGAACCTCATGAGGAGACTAAAGTTTTCTCCAAAAAACCAAGCAACCCCATTGATTCTCGATAGGATCCACAAAAGGGATTACATACGATTGAATAAATGAACAGAAGAAAGGAGGGGATTTGCCCTCCATACAAGTTCGCCCTAAAAACCATGTCAATAATATGATGACAACGGATATGGAAAAGCACTCTACAAAACTTCACTCCAACTTCTGATAGATGAACCTTATAAATACTCCTAGACCCCAGAATAAACTTCATTTAGGATTGCGCTAGATGATTTGAAACTCTGTTAACTATTTTACCGTACAATACACCATGTACGGCAAAGCCATTGCTTGATATTAAATCTTATTAGGTTTGCTATATATCAAACAAACCACAATCCAACAATATGAATCGTATAATGACGGAATTTCAAGAACATTACCTTCAATAATCAAGAAAAACAAATTTTTTAAAATGGATACGGAACAATCTAAAAACTCAAAAATCTAGGGATTCATTATTGACGTTTTCAGATTTCACCAAAAAAAATCTCGGTTTCCACACCGACCATTTATTCATAAATTAAAAAAAAGACTGTTATTAAAGACAGAGTTCTTTTTGACCCTAACGACATAAGGTCGCCTATTGACAATAAGAAGTCGGTCGGATTAAAAGCCAAAGTTAGTCGGAAGCCACGAAGCAAGCCATTTTTAAACAAATAGATTATGAAAAAGACCGATAAGCTACAATCTTCAGGATTATCTTCCTCTGAAATCCAAGTATTGGAGATGATACGTAACAAAAGGTTTCTATCCATCAAATTAATAATCAAAAATGGGGAGGTTGATGTAATTGAAGGTTTGGAAAGAATAAATACGGGAGAGCGTATCATTGACGTTTTGAAACAGCACGATTTTCAAAATTTGGAAATCAAGCAAAGCAATGGTAAGGTCGTCTGTGTAAACAGGATATTCAAGAAAAAAATCAACCTAGCTACCAGTGCTTAAAGTTGTTAACAAGCAACTCATAAGTATGAAAAAAAATAGTAATCCCATGAGGGATTTAATCAAAAAAAAGGTAAATTAAAGCCTGCTTTTACAAATACGGTAGTGACCCATAAGACAAAGGAGCTGCCAATATTTACGGGAAATGTCAAACTCAACAATTGAGCTAAAGCAGAAAAATAAAATATTCAACAGCGCATGGCTCAAAACTTATAAAGGTTTTGAGGATTACTTGGAAGAAGATGCGGAAAAGATCGTAGGACAACTTCAAGAACTCGCCAATATAGTTTGTGGCCATGTCCAAAAAAGGAGCACATGGACTTAAATGTATTTCATCAATTTGCTAAAAAGGAAAAGGGAAGAATTATAGGGAAAAGCAATACGGCCGTTATTTACACCCGTGTTTCCAGTAAAGAGCAATTTGATAACAATGCCAGCCTAACAACCCAACTTAAGTATTGCCAAGAGTATGCACTTAGGAAAGAACTGGAAGTATTAGAATATTTTGGGGGAACTTATGAATCGGCAAAAAGCGATGAACGTAAGGAATTCCAAAAGATGCTGAACTATGTTAAACGGAGAAAGGACATTGGCTATATCATTGTCTATTCCTACGACAGATTTTCAAGAACAGGTGCGAACGGAGCGTATATCAGCGGGCAACTTAAAAAGCAGGGAGTAGCCGTGATTTCGGCCACTCAGGAAATTGATGTAACCACAAGTGCCGGTACGTTCCAGGAAAACCTGTACCACATGTTTTCCCACTTTGACAACCAAGTCCGAAGGGATAAATCCATTACGGGAATGCGGGAAAAATTACGAAGGGGATACTGGACGGGAGCGTATCCCTTTGGATATACCAATACAAATCCGGGAAAAGGGAAGATCCCGAATTTCGTAATTTCAGAAGAAGGAAGATTGCTCAAGCAAGCCTTTTTATGGAAAGCAAACGCCAATATGTCCCATGTTGAAATTGCCGCACGTCTGAAAGAAAAGGGCTTGAATATAAAAGCAAAAAAATTGACCGACCTTTTTAGAAATCCTTTCTATTGCGGACTTATGGTCAATGCCCTGATTCCCGGGGAGGTAATCCAGGGAAAACACGAAGCCCTGATATCTAAAAAAGTTTTTCTCAAGATACATAATTTGCTTCATGCGGGGGACCCACCTAAGAAATATTCGTTCGATGATGAAAATCTGCCATTAAAAACGTTCATCAGATCTTCGGTTTGCGGAACACCTTACACCGGATATGTCGTAAAGAAAAAAGGCCTGTATTATTACAAGAACAGACGTAAGGGCAGCAAAGAAAACAGAAGTGCCAAAAAGCTCCATGAAGAATTCTTGAATGTATTGGGCAGGTTTGCAATAGCCGATAAAAAATATATCGGCCCCTTGACCGATATCATGCACGACACCTTACTTGATAAAAATCAAGAAGCACTTGACGACCAAAAGCGATCGGCCAAAGAACTTGACCTGCTCAAAGAACGGATAGATACATTGGAAAGAAGGTTCGTTGTGCTGAACGAGATTACAAAATCTCAGTACGACCTTTTTATGCCGGAACTAAAAACCGAACAAAGAGAATTGGAGTTAAAATTGGGAAATGGGGGAATAAATAGTTCGAACCTTAAAAAATCCATAAAAATTGCACTTGACTTTGCCTGTAACTTGCCTTTATTGTGGGAGTTGGGCGATCTAAAAACCAAAAGGGCCATACAATATATGGTGTTCCCCGATGGAATTAGGTACGACTTCAAAAAGAAGGCGGTTCGAACTTTTCGGGTCAATGAAATTTTTGATGCAATCTGTTTGTTTTCAAGGGGTTCGGAGGATATAAAAAAGAGGACTTCCCACTCGATCTGCAGAAAATCCCCTTTAGTGACCATGGCAGGATTCAAACCTGCAACCTCTTGAGCCGTAATCAAGTGCGCTATTCAGTTGCGCCACATGGCCTTTTTAAGTGGGTGCAAATATACATTTTTTATTAAAACTCCACCAAACTTTTATTTCAAATTTATAAATGATTATTTTTGAATATGACTTCAAGCCTTTTACAAGAAAAATTCAATCATACATTAGATAATGCGCTCATAAACGAAATAGCAACTATCGGTAAAATCGCTCATTTCAAAGCCAACGATATCATTATAGACATCAATCAGCCCTTAAAATTCATTCCCTTATTATTAGAAGGTAACATTAAAATCCTTAGAGAAGACACAGAGGGCAACGAACTCCTCATATACTTCCTAGAAGCTGGCGAAACCTGCACCATGTCACTCACCTGCTGTATGGGTACTACAAAAAGTAAAATAAGAGCCGTAGCCGAAAAAGATTCCACACTCATCATGATTCCCGTTCAACACATGCAAAAATGGTTTCACAACAACCAAAGTTGGCGCAACTTCATCCTAGAAAGCTACCAAACCCGTTTTGACGAAATGCTCGAAACCATAGACAACCTCGCATTCATAAAAATGGACGAGCGCCTCCACAAATACCTCATCAACAAAGTAGCACTCCACAATTCCAAAACCATCCACATAAATCACCAAGACATCGCCGAAGATTTACACACCTCACGCGTCGTAATTTCCAGACTTTTAAAACAACTGGAAAACGAAAACAGAATAAAACTCAGCCGAAGTAAAATAGAAGTTCTATAGTTTTTAATAAAAATTATTTGGGCGCTACCTAAAGGTCGGGCTTTCACTACTCGCTCCCTCCTCCGTCGGGGAGCTCAAACATGCCGTTCAATCCCTAGCGCACTTATCCGCCAATGTCTTTTCTAATTTCATTATCTTTTACATCCTGTTAAGTAACATTTATTACAATAACTTATCAACCTTAAACATAAATTCGCATTAAATTAATAAACATGGAAACAATTTTAAACCCTTGGGCTTGGTATATTTCAGGCCCCTTAATAGCCTTAGTTATGGCACTCCTACTCTACTTTGGTAAAACATTTGGCATGTCATCCAATCTTAGAACTATGTGCACAATAGCAGGCGCAGGTAAATTTGTAGATTTTTTTAATTTCAAATGGAAAGACCAACTTTGGAATCTTACAGTAGTTTTAGGCGCAATAATTGGTGGATTTATCGCCGTAAACTATCTATCAAATAATAGTGGTACGGACTTAAACCCAACCACAATAACCGAACTCCAAAACATGGGTTTCAATAAGCCTGGAGCAACCTTAGTTCCAAATGAGATGTATGCACTTGATGCACTCTCTTCCCCAAAAGCATGGCTCCTATTAGTAATTGGTGGATTACTCGTTGGTTTTGGTACACGTTACGCGGGCGGTTGCACTTCAGGACATGCTATTACCGGATTAAGTAGTTTACAAAAACCCTCATTAATAGCCGTCATAGGCTTTTTTATTGGAGGCTTAATTATGACTAATTTTATTTTACCCTTAATTTTTTAATCATGAAGTTTCTTAAATTTTTATTGGTCGGGATTTTCTTTGGAATTGTTTTAGTAAAATCCGAAGCCGTTTCATGGTATCGTATTTATGAAATGTTCCGTTTTCAATCCTTTCATATGTATGGTATTATCGGAACTGCCATTGCATCTGGAATTCTCTTTTTACAGATTTCGAAAAAAGGATATATAAAAAGCGTTAAAGGCGCAGACATTTTTGTTCCGAAAAAAGAAAATGGATTTATAAGATACATCGTTGGGGGTACGGTATTTGGATTTGGCTGGGCACTTATTGGAGCTTGCCCTGGCCCCATGTATATCCTTTTAGGAACTGGAGTCTGGAGCATGTTAATAGTTATTGCAGCTGCGGTTTTAGGCACTTTTATATACGGACTCTTAAAAAATAAATTACCGCATTAAATGGATTCAACCCAAATCTTAGGATATATTGGTGCGCTTATAGTCGGTTTAGTTTTAGGACTTATTGGTGGAGGCGGTTCAATTTTAACTGTGCCACTTTTAGTATATCTTTTAGGATACAATCCAGTAGTTGCCACAGCATATTCTTTGTTTGTTGTTGGCACATCATCTATGGTTGGCACGTTTCAAAAATATAAAGAAGGACTAGTTGATTTCAAAACAGGTTTAGCTTTTTCATTCCCATCATTTGCAGCGGTGTATTTATCACGTCGCTATATGGTTCCTAATATTCCCGAAACACTTTTTACAATTAGTAACTTCAGCCTAACAAAAGGTATGGGCATCATGATTTTTTTTGCAATCATCATGATTATGGCATCCTATTCCATGATTAAAAAAGACAAACCAAATAAGTTACTTTCTATAAAACAACCTTACTACATAACTTTTATTCAAGGTTTAATAATAGGTTCCATTACAGGAATTATAGGTGCTGGCGGAGGATTTTTATATATTCCTGCCTTGGTGCTTTGGGCTAAAATCCCCATGAAAAAAGCGGTAGGCACTTCATTGGTTATCATAACCATAAACTCACTAATTGGTTTTATGGGTGATGTTCAAACATTGGATATAGAATGGGCATTTCTATTGACGTTTACATTAATTTCAATAGTGGGAATTATTTTAGGGGTATTACTATCAAAGTTTATAAGTGGAAAGCAACTTAAAAAGAGTTTTGGTTATTTTATTTTTATCATGGCTGCTTACATAATTTACAAAGAGTTAAAATAATTTTAAATGTGATATAAGTTGCAGATTGGGTTACCAATGTTTCGTAATTTTGAATAAGGATTAAAAAAGATTCCCTCCAGATAGCTATCGGGATTCGAGGGAATGACAAAAATAATATTATGAAAATAGAACAAATATATACGGGTTGTTTGGCTCAAGGCGCTTATTACATAGAATCTAATGGCGAAGTCGCTATCATAGACCCACTACGTGAAACACAACAATATGTTGATAAAGCTGAAAAGGAAAATGCCAAAATAAAATACATATTTGAAACCCATTTCCATGCAGATTTTGTTTCTGGTCATATAGATTTAGCAAAAAAAACTGGAGCTACAATAGTATTTGGTCCAGGAGCAGAAACTGAATACGATATTTATACCGCAAAGGATAACGAGACTTTTAAACTTGGAGATATTTCGATTAAAGTACTACATACTCCAGGGCACACATTAGAATCCTCCACCTATTTATTGTTAGATGAAAAAGGAAAGGAACATGCTATTTTTTCGGGTGACACATTATTTTTGGGAGACGTTGGCAGACCTGATTTGGCTATTAAATCAGATGTAACTAAAGAAGATTTGGCAGGCATGTTATTCGATTCCTTACGGACAAAAATAATGACACTTCCTGATGATGTTATTGTTTATCCTGCACATGGCGCAGGTTCTGCTTGTGGTAAAAATTTAAGCAAAGAAACCGTAGGTGTTTTAGGTGAACAAAAGAAAACCAATTATGCCTTAAGAGCAGATATGACTAAAGATGAATTTGTTAAAGAAGTCCTTGAAGGTATTGCTCCTCCTCCACAGTATTTTGAAAAAAATGCCATGATGAACAAAACGGGTTATGATACTTTTGAAGATGTCTTAAACCAAGGCAATACAGCTTTAAATCCAGACCAATTTGAAATTATTGGAAATCGAGAGGGTGCTTTAGTTCTTGATGTAAGAACAGAGCAAGAATTTGCACAAGGCCATATTCCATATTCAATATTTATTGGCTTAAATGGTAGTTTTGCCCCTTGGGTAGGTGCATTGATTACAGATTTAAAACAACCTATTTTGTTGGTAACTCCCGAAGGCAGGGCAAAAGAAACCGTAACCCGATTATCTCGTGTTGGTTATGACAATACTTTAGGCTATTTAAATGGTGGGATTGAAGCTTGGAAAAAATCCGGAAAAGACATTGAAACTATTACATCTATTCCTGTTGAAGAATTTGCAAAGGATTTTAAAAACAAAACCATAAATATTCTCGATGTTAGAAAAGATGGCGAATACAAGTCTGAACATTTAGAAGGCAACAACGTGCAACATTTTGCTTTAGATTATATTAATAGCAATATGAATTCTATTGATAAAAATCAAAAATACTACTTGCATTGTGCTGGTGGTTACCGTTCTATAATAGCAGCTTCCATTTTAAAGGCTAGAGGCTTTGATAATTTAGTGGATATTGCTGGTGGATTTGGTGCTATAAAAAATTCAGGTTTACCAACTACGGATTTTGTTTGCCCAAGCACACTTTAATGTTCTCGCAAACCTGCCAGCCGGCAGGCAATGGCGCAGAGACGTAAAGAAAAAAAAGAGACCTGACAGTCCACGATAACTATCGGGATTCAAAACCCGTCAGGTCTGAAAGTTTATTAATGCTATATTTTATACTATCTCCGCACTCAACCCCGCTTCCAAAAGCATGGAGCAACGCGGTTTTAAATCGTCATATAAGCCTGTTTTTACGGTGCATTTTCCTTTGTAATGCACCAGTAGAGAACATTGTTCAGCCTGTTCTGAAGTATGATCGCAGGCGTAAATAAGCGTTTCTATAACGTGGTCAAAAGTATTCACATCGTCGTTATATAAAACAATCTCATTTTGGGTCTTAATTTCTTCTTCAAGTAATAATTCTTCTGATATTTTTTCCTTTGTACTCATATCTCAATCTTTTTTTTGGGGTAATTCTTCTACTAATTTAAAAATTTTAACGATACCCAATTGTTTCTTTCCAATTTTTCTTCAAATTTTAACACATGTTTTTCACATGCTGCCTGAATCATTGGGACATCATCATCATAAAATCCACTTAAAAACAACGCGCCATTTTTATTTAAACAGGACACATAAGTCCCCATGTCCTGCATTAAAATATTCCGATTTATATTCGCAATAATGACATCGTATTTTTTATTTAAAACTGATGCATCTCCTTCAATAACCGTAATATGTTTGCACTTATTGCGTTCCACGTTTTCTAAACTGTTTAAATAGCACCAATTATCATAATCTACCGCATCAATTGGTTTTGCACCTTTAAGCTCTGCGAGAATAGCCAAAACGCCAGTACCGCAACCCATATCTAAAACCGATTTATCCTTAAAGTCATTTTTTAGAATATGCTGAATCATCATGTGCGTGGTTTCATGATGACCTGTTCCAAAACTCATTTTTGGTTCTATGATGATATCGTATTTTGTATCAAATTTTTTATGAAATGGGGCGCGAACCGCACACACGTCATCTACTACAATTGGGTTGAAATTCTTTTCCCACTCTTCGTTCCAGTTGGTTTGTTCTATATCTTCGAATGTATAGGTGATTTCAAATTCATCTGATTCCAAAATTTGAATATCTTCTAAAATATCTGAACGCCATTCTTCCTTTTGAATATAGGCCGTAACACCATCTTCGGTTTCTACAAAACTTTCAAAACCGGCGTAACCTAATTCGGCAATAAGAATTTCTACTCCCGGTTGTTGTGGTGTAACCTTAAAATAATAACCTATATAAATGGTGTTGGACATCTGATTTTATTAGACTGCAAAGATATGTCTAAATCCTAAAGTAGTTGTTTTTCTATTGCAATTTTTATGATGCCCACACTATTTTTTGCACCTAGTTTGCTCATGATGTTCATGCGGTGGGTTTCTACGGTTTTAGGGCTGATAAATAGTTTTTCAGAGATTTGTTGTGTGGTCAATTCCTCAGAAATGGCAACAAGAACATCGTGTTCCCGTCTGGTCAAATTGGGTTTTAATCCATTATCAATAGTTTTATTGACGGACTGATTTAGCAATCGCTTATGGATGTCCTTTTGTAGAAACAACTCGCCAGAGAGTACCGTTTTCATGGCGGTAATCAATTCCAATTTATCTGTGTTTTTAAGCAAATAGCCATGAACCCCATTTTTAAGCATGCGCTTTACAAAAGAGATATCCTCAAAATTTGTGAGTGCTATAATTTTTAATTCAGGGTGTTTTTTAAGGAGTTGTTTGCTTAAATCTATACCGTTTGTATCTGGTAAATTAATATCGAGTAGCAAAATATCAGGGTTATCCTTACCAATATGCTCTAAGGTTTGAGTAGCATTCTTATAGGCGCCTACAACTTTTAGTTCTGGTGTGCCCTCAAGCATCGCGGCAATGCCCCTTAACACCATAACATGATCGTCCGTTATTGCTATTTTAATCGTCATTATGTTGTGTTATATCAATATCTAAAGTATAAGATGTACCGCTTTCGTTTGAAATAAAATCTACCTCTGCATTCAAATAATCAATCCTAGATTGCACATTGCTCAAACCAATACCGTTTACTGTTGCTTCATCTTTATCAAACCCTTTTCCATCATCTTCAACAGTAATTTGAACGCTGTTATTTCTATTACTTATTTGTACGGTAATCTTTGATGCATCGGCATGTTTTAAACTGTTGGTCACCAATTCCTGTATGATTCTAAAGCTATTAATTTCTGCTTTTTTGGAAATTGTAATGTCTTCGCCTAAATGCTGAAACACAATTTCTACTGATGGGTTTATACTATTTAATTTGTTACAATAAGTTTCGGTAACCTCTACTAAATTAAAGTTTTTTAATGATGGCGGCACTAAATTATGCGAAATAGCACGCACTTGTTTACAAGAGTCATCAATCATCGCAATGGCCTCTTTTATCACTTTATTGTTCATTTCCAATAATGACGACAGCTTATATTTGATGGCAGACAAATCGCCATTTACACCATCGTGCAATTCTCTGGCTATTCTAAAACGCTCATTTTCCTCACCTTCAATCAAAGCTTCCAAGGTCTTTATTTGATGCTCGCGCTTTAAGGTTAATATTTCTTGGGTTTTTCTTTTTTGGCGTTGTTTAAACACCAAAAATATCAAAATGGAAACTATTAATAAAAATATAGCTATTCCCGTCATATAATTAAACTGCACCTTTTTCTTTTGAAACGCATTTTCATTTTGCCTCAAAAGGAGTTGTTGCTCGATAATGGCTCTGTCTTTTTTTTCTGTTTCAAACTGAATTTCGAGTGTATTGATCTGTTTTAAGTTTTCATCATTTAAAATACTGTCTTTATAAGTTGTATATTTTTTATAGTGATGTAGCGCATTTGTAACCCGACCTGTGGTATCATATAGTTTATAGGACTGTAAATGCATGTCCCTAAACACTTTTTTTGATGGCACGTGGTGCTTAAAACTTTGTTGAAGCAATGCCTCACTTTTTTGAAAATTTCCCATGAGCATGTTTACCGTACTTAATTGGGATAATGTTTCAGCTAAATCTGAAGTATAATCGTGCGATTTCTGGATGTTATAGGCACTTTCTAAAAAGGATAAGGCTTTTTGATACTGTTTCTTTTCAATATAAATCAAGGCTATATTTTTGCTCACTTTTGCTGTTCCCCAAGTGTTTTTTAGCTCTTTATCCATGGCCAAGGTTTTGTTGAAATAGTCTAATGCCTTGTCCAAATTTTGTTGTTCAACATATACAGTACCTAAACCGTTGTAAACGTTTGCCAAGTTATTAAGGTCGTTCTTTTTTTCATGGATGGCAACGGCTTGTTGGTAACTTTCAATGGCCTGTTCATACTTCTCCAAATTTTTATAGACGATACCTATACTGTTAAGCGTAAAGCCCATTCCTGTTGAATCGCCAATGGTTTCATATAGCGATAGTGTTTTATGGTATGCTTTTAGACTTGCTTCATAATTATTCTGCAAACTATGGATAACCCCTTTTTGAAATAAGCCATTTGCTATCTTAAAAGTATCTAGTTGCTCTGTTGCATATTGTTGGTATTCATCAATATAATCGAGGGCCAAATTATAATTGCCCAAAAACCGATTAAGAACAGCATATTTATAATTACATACCGAAATTCCTTTGTTGTCTTTTAGTTGCGTATATAAAACCGTGGCCGAATCTAGGTGTGCTTCGGCTGTTTTAATATCCTGATTGATATATAACCATGCCAACCTAGAATGTGCCGAAGCCTTTTCGGAAAGACTGGGTGTTATTCCAGTTACATGCAATAAACTATCCAGCTCCCTATTAGAATTTTGACCCCAACAACTCAATGACAAAAAGAAAACTAGGTATTTAAGTTGTGGTTTCAAAATAGTAGTGTTATACCTTAAAAATAATGAATTTAAACATTATACCATTTCTGTACAGACAGTTTTAATCTTTAATGATTTTTTTTGAAATGCTCCCGCTATCGGTTTTAAGATGAAAAAGATAGGTACCTGATTCCAAATAGCTTAAATCGATTTGATTTTTAATTGGAAGGTGGTCCAGCACAATTTTTCCGTTTAAATCTATGACTTTAAAATCTGTAATATTTTGATTGTTGGTGTCCAAAAACAAAATGGCTTTAACTGGGTTGGGATAAAACTTAAAATTATTCAGTACAACATCTTCATTTGATAAGGTGAATAATTGTTCTGACGGAGCATATAGGCTCCATGTGCCGTCTGTATTTAATACACGTATGTACAAAATGTGGTCGCCATCAGGAAGGTCTGAAGGCACTTGAACTACAAGATCCACATCAAAAGTTTCGGCGTCGCTCAAATCTATTGTTGTGGCATTGCCCACTCCAGGATCAATATCGAAAAAGTACTCCGCACTTGTAATTAGTGCCGTATTAGTGAGGTTTGGACTCACATAAAACACATTGTTATCATAGAGGCTCCAAGTGTCATCATCGTTTATCAATCTTAGGTATAGTTTATGCACCCCGTTTGAGAGCCCTGTTGTGGGAATATTAAAATCCTGATCTATAATGTTGCCTGAAACCGTTAACGGAGTACCGTTACCAACACCCGGATCGGTATCGACAAAATATTCTGCGGAAGTGATATTTGCTGTATTGGAGTTGTTCGGGTTGATGTAGAACACGTTCTTATCATAGAGGCTCCAAGTACCAACATCGTTTATCAATCTTAGGTATAGTTTATGCACCCCGCCTGAAACTCCCGTTGTGGGAATATTAAAATCCTGATCTATAATGTTGCCCGAAACCGTTAACGCTGTACCATTTCCAACACCTGGATCGGTATCCATAAAATATTCTGCGGAAGCGATATTTGCGGTATTGGAGTTGTTTGGGTTGATGTAAAACACGTTTTTATCATAAATGCTCCATGCTCCAGAATTATTTAAAATGCGAACATACAATTTATGGATCCCGTCTGAAAGCCCTGTGGTGGGGATGTTAAAATCTTGATCTATACTGTTTCCGGAAAGTGTCAATGAAGTTCCATTTCCAACTCCTGGATCTGTATCGATAAAATACTCTGCGGACGTTATTTGCCCATGACTTCCAAAGGAAAGAAGCAAACCTGCCAATATTAAAATGAGCCTTTTCATTTTTTAGAGTTTTTGAATTAGTTATTAATATTGGCGCTGGCCTTTATATTGATATTTAACTGTGTTCCAGCACTCAGAATGTTGTTGTATATCACAAAATCGGTCAAATACGGCAATTCGGTTGGGTAACCTCTTAGGCTAAAAGGAAACGTGCCGTTGAATACCCCCAAATCATTACCATCGGTTCCGGCATCTTCAGCTGGAGATCCTGTTTGGATGTGATAATCATTTGAAGTTGTATTTAAAGAGGCGTTTTGATTGAAATTTACAAATTGAGGGTCTGTGTCATCAATGTTGTTAGTTCCCGATAGATTGTCAAGAGTTGAATTGTAGCTATACGTTAAGTTATTTTGAAAGTTCAAAGCGCTGTTAGAGCCAAGATTCATATTCTCAACATCTGTACCCGTAAATAAAAATATATTATTGGTTATTTGGGTGCCGCTACAATTGTTAAATAATTGAATGGAATTACCAGCATTTCCATTTTGACGTGTTAAAACAATATTGTTGTTAAAAAGAACCGAACTGTTAAATCTACTGAGTGTACTCCATGTAGCAGCCGTATTGGGCTGCTCTATGAGATTATTTGAAATGATCCAATTTTGGGAATTATACGGGTCAATGGCATTGAAATTAGGGTTTCTAATATAATTACCAGAAATAATCACATTATTTGCCCTTGAAGTGGTGCTATTTCCTGCTATATAGCCAATTCTATTGTTTCTTATTACCACATTGTGATTGTTAAATGCAGTGTTATCCAGATAAATATTACTAATGTTTAATCCAGATATTTTTGAACCCGAGGCATCACCACTTCTAAAAAAAATACTGCCAACAGTTGCTACCTGACCTGAATTTAACTCCGGAATATGCCCAATGCCATAAATATTCAATGCTTTAGTCATATTAATATTACCATAGTTATTTGGCGAAGGCTGTAAATAAATAATATCACCAACCGCTGCAGAATCAATTGCCGTTTGGGCGTTTGTATATTGCGCTCCCGATCCTTGATTGTTGTCAACTACATAAACGTTTTGTGCTTGTATTGCCAAACCTATCATAAATAGCACGCTAAAGGTTAGCATTGTTTTTTTAAGCGCAACACCATGGTTGGTCTTAATTTCCTTTTGAATTTTCATTAATAGCTTCATGATTAAAATTGTATTGGTTATTAAACAGTTACAATGTAGAATGAAACTTGAAGAAAAAAGTAAGGGCATTCCTTGATTTATGAAAAATCAGGGAATACCCTTAGTGTATTAAGTTTATAAAAAGGCCCTTCGACTACGCTCAGGGCAACATTACTGGCTAAAATGCATTGACAATAGCAACGAAATCTTCAGCATTAAGTGCTGCTCCTCCAATTAACCCTCCATCTACATCTGGTTTAGAGAAAATCTCTACTGCATTTGCTGGCTTAACGCTTCCGCCGTAAAGGATAGAAACCTCATCAGCCACATTTGCGCCATACTTGTCTGATAACGTTTTTCTGATAAATGCATGCATGTCTTGTGCTTGCTCCGGACTAGCAGTTTCGCCTGTACCAATGGCCCAAACCGGTTCGTATGCCAATACTATATTTTTGAAAGCGGCAGCTTCTAAATGAAACAATGCATTTTTAATCTGAGATTCGACTACTTGTTCTTGCTTTCCAGACTTTCTATCTTCTAATACTTCACCAAAACAGAATATGACATCCATATTATGTTGTAAAGCTGTATCTACTTTTTTTGCTAATAGAGCGTCGTCTTCACCAAAGTATTCGCGACGTTCAGAATGTCCTAAAATAACCGTTTTAACGCCTATAGATTTCAACATTCCTGGAGCTATCTCTCCTGTAAACGCACCACTTTCGGCAAAATGCATATTTTGGGCAGCTACTTTTACTTTTGATTTTTTGGTTGCTTTAACTACACGCTCTAAATTCACAAATGTTGGCGCTATAATCACCTTAGTGCCTTTTACTTTGCTTTTCTTTACTAATTTCGCAACTTGTTTTGCCAGCTTTTTAGATGCCGATAAATCATTGTTCATTTTCCAGTTTCCTGCTACGATGTTTTTTCTCATGGTATTGATTTAATTTTCTCGAAAGAAAGTGTTTTTAGATTCCTTTAATTACTTGCAAAAATACTTAATTTTTCAGAGCTTTTAGCAACTTATTGTCATCAGCTTCAATAACATTAAATACAACGATTTCGCCAGCTTCATTTATGACCATATATCTAGGAATCCAGCTGATATTTACAAAATCTGCAAAAGCACTTTTTTTACCGGATTGCATGTAATAATGTTCACCTTCAACTTTATATCTTTTGATGCCTCTTTTCCAAGCTTCTTCGCCTCTATCTAAAGAGAAAAACAGATATACTACATCTTTGTACTCTTTCTGAAGCGCTTTTACTTTTGGCATGCCTTTGATGCAATCGCCACACCAAGAAGCCCAAATATCTATAACGATGGTTTTCCCTTTGTGTTTTTCTAAAATTGATTTTAAAGTGGCTTGATGTCCTTCTAAATCTGTAAACGTGTCGTTTAACGCCGCTGCTGTAAATTGGGTCGGTTCTTCTGTGTTACAGCTAAGAGCGCTAATTAATAGGATGATTATATATTTTATTTTATTCATGTTATACTTTAAATTTATGAAATTCCTGCCTTCATTAATGAGATCTCCGCCTTACTGAAACAAGTTCAGCACAGGTCGTGCAAATGAAAAAACTACTGTAACTTAACTTTTGGATCTAACCAAACATAAATTAAGTCGACTAAAATATTAATCATTACAAATAATGTTGCAATTACTAAAACTGCTCCCATAATAACTGGCAAATCGAGTGTGTTTAGAGAGTTTACAATTTCTTTCCCCAGTCCGTTCCAGCCAAAAATAAACTCAACAAAAACCGCACCTGCCAACATAGAGGCAAACCATCCTGAAATTGCTGTAACAACGGGATTTAAGGCGTTTTTAACAGCGTGCTTTTTTATAATTTGAAATTCGCTTAAGCCCTTTGCTCTTGCTGTTCTAATGTAATCTTGATTGAAAACTTCCAACAAGGAATTACGCATGAGTTGAATGACGACTGCCAGCGGGCGAATACCTAAAACAATGGCCGGTAGTATTAAGTTTTTCCATTTGATGTGCATATCTTCTCCAAAATCATCCAATTCGTATAAGCTTCCTGTCATTTCTAAATTGGTGTATTCGTGCAATATATAGCCAAAAAACCATGCGAATAAAATGGCACTAAAAAAAGAAGGTACGCTCATACCTAAGGTACTAAAAATCTGTATGGTTTTATCGAGCCATTTGTCTTTATAGAGTGCTGAAATAATTCCTAGAAAAACACCGATAATTATGGCTATAATAATTGCAGAAACTGCTAAAACAAAAGTGTTTGGCAATGTTTCTGCCAAAACCTGGGTTACTTTTTTACCTTGTTTGGTAAATGATTCTCGTAAGTAAGGAAATTTTAAAACAGCTGTTGTATTTCCTATTGAAAATAGTTTGGTAGCAGTATATTTATTCTGACTTAAAAAGGTGTAATCTTCTTCGCTTTTTGAATGAAACGAAAGAGGCAACAAATCGTTTATGTAATAAGCGTATTGCGTTCCTATTGGCTTATCAAATCCATATTTTGCCTTTACTTTGGCGAGTTGCTCGCTATCTTCATTTTGCCCCATCATCATTTGCGCAGGATCGCCTGGTAGAATATTGAACAAAAAGAAAATAATGGTAACCACTCCGAATAATGTGAGTATGGCGTAGAATATTTTATTTAGGAGGTAAGTTATCAGTTGTTATGTTGTTTGTTGTTAAGTGACACGGATTTCACAGATTTTCACGGATGAATTACGAGATGAATTATAAACTATTCGGCCTTCAATTTAACTTGAATTATTCCTGTGTACACCATTTCTTTTTCTAAATTAAACGCTTTAAGTTGAACAGCATCCTTGATGACATTAACACTTTCAATTTTATCTTTATCTAGAACCTCAACTTCTTCTTTAGTCGAAGGTTCGTCATTAATAAAATATGCGATTGTTTCTTCTAACACTTTTGGTTCCGTTGCTCTTTCGACCTTTGGCAATTCTAAATCCTCAATATCGTTCCAATGCACTTTTTGTTTTACGGTACCGCTATCTAATTCAATAATTCCAGGATTGGAGCGCACTACTGTTTTTAGTGCTTTTTCGTCACATAAATACCATTCAAAATCTATATTGTAGGCTTCGCTAATGCGTTGTTTCGCTTCTTCCCCAGATGCTGTTAAACCAATAATCTTGTAATTATTTTTTCTAGCTTCATTCTGTAAAGCCTTTAATTTAAATGCGCCATCTTGTTCAATTTTTTCTAAACTATAAGACACTACTACTATTAAATTTTCTTCATTTAAGAAATAATCTGTCAAATCTTCATCTTTTCCTTCAATTGAAAAATCTACAACGGGTGGTGTATAACCCTCTTGAATTACTTTGGTATCCACACTTATAAAATCGCCTTCAACTGATGGATAAGAACCATTTGTTGTAATCACTTTTTCTTCGCCATTTACATTGAATTTCCAAGCATATTCCTGTATTGGTTTTGGAGCATCTTCAGGAATGGTCATCCCTTCTTTTATATTCTTGCCAATAGCATAAGCTCTAAAATCTATAGCTGGTAAATGCATTAACACATGATACCCAAACCATAAACTCACGATAAAACCCAGCAAAGCCAAAACCGTAGTTTGGAGTTTGCTAAAAACTGGATTTATGTATTTTACACCTATAAAAAGAACTATAATTAAAGCTAAAAGCACCACATCTTTTCCAAAGGATTCCCAAGGTTTTAACTTTATAAAATCTCCGAAACAGCCACAGTCCTTAACTTTTTCAAAATAAGCTGCGTAAAAGGTTAAAAACGTAAAGAAAATTATCATCAACAATAAACTCCAAACCGTAAATTTTGGTTTATAACCAATAAGCAGAAACACGCCTAGAACGACTTCAAACACCACCACAAAAACCGAGATCAATAATGCGTAAGGTTCTAAAAACGGAATATTTAAAACATCCGGACTAAAATATTCTTGCAATTTATATGAAAACCCTATGGGGTCGTTCAATTTTATAAATCCTGAGAAGATGAATAATACGCCGACTAAAATTCTTGATATGCTTACTGCTATTTTCATGTTCAAAACTAAAATTACAATTACTAAATTTCGAAATAAATCACAACAGTTTCCCCTCTAAAAAGAGGGGATTAAGGGGTGTGTTTTATTAAGTGTGGGTTTTTAGATTGCAAATAAATAATTCTACACCTCCCTTACTCCCTCCTTATTAGGAGGGAAACTGTTCTCTTAAAAATCAACTACTTTGTCCATTCAAATGAATCATTGCAAAAACCGCATAATTTATCATATCTTGATAATTAGCATCAATCCCTTCGCTTACCAACGTTTTTCCTTGATTATCTTCAATTTGCTTTACTCTTAACAGTTTTTGTAAAATCAAATCTGTTAAACTACTCACTCTCATATCGCGCCATGCTTCTCCGTAATCATGGTTTTTATCTTCCATGAGTTTTTTGGTAATAGCTACTTGTTTTTCGTATAGACCTTTAGCGACTTCAACAGACATATCTGGCTGTTCTACAACTCCTTTTTCGAGTTGAATCAACGCCATAATACAGTAATTAATAATGCCAATAAATTCGCTTTCCTGTCCTTCATCAACTTTCTGAATAGCATTCTGCTGTAAACCTCTAATACGTTGCGCTTTTATAAAAATCTGATCGGTTAGCGACGGCAATCTCAAAATCCGCCATGCACTACCGTAGTCACTCATTTTTTTTACGAATAAATTTTTGCATGTATCTATTACGGCATCATATTGTTTTGAAGTATCTTGCATAAATAATTATTGATTTTGCGTAAATTTCGCTTAAATAGTTCAGAGTTCAAAGTTCATTGTTCTAAATTCAAAATTTTTATGATTTTTATGCAACTTTGAACCTTTAATTTTAAATTTTGAATCTTTTTTATGACCATAAATTGTAAAGGGCAACTCATAGATCTATCGACACCAAAAATCATGGGGATTTTAAATGTAACTCCAGATTCTTTTTACGACGGTGGCACCTATAAAGATGAAGCTTCCATTTTGAATAAAGTTGAAACTATGTTGACTGAAGGCTGCACCTTTATTGATGTTGGTGCCTATAGTTCTAAACCAAATGCAGACCACGTTAATGAAGTTGAAGAGTTAAGAAGAATTCTCCCGATAGTTGAATTGATTTTAAAACAATTTCCCGATGCTTTGTTATCCATTGATACCTTTAGAAGTGAAGTTGCAAAACAATGTATTAACGCCGGCGCAGCTTTAATAAATGATATTTCTGCGGGAAAGCTGGATGATAGGATGCTAAAAACCATTGCTGAATTGCAAGTGCCCTACATCATGATGCACATGAGAGGCACGCCAAAAACCATGCAGCAACAGACCAAGTATGATGATTTAGTAAAAGATATTTTATTTTACTTTTCAGAAAGAATTTCAGCCGCTAGAGACTTGGGAATTATTGATATCATTATCGATCCCGGTTTCGGGTTTGCAAAAACTTTAGAACAAAATTTTGAACTCCTAAATAAACTGGAATTATTCAAAATGATTGAAAAACCTTTGCTCGCAGGTGTTTCAAGAAAGTCTATGATTTATAAAACTTTAGAAACTTCTGCTAAAGATGCTTTAAATGGTACAACAGTTTTAAATACTATTGGCTTACAAAAAGGTGCTTCTATTTTACGGGTGCATGATGTTAAGGAAGCTATGGAATGTGTGAAATTGGTAAAGAAGTTAGAAGTTAGAAGTTAGAAGTTAGAAGTTATGAAACATACTTTATTTGCATTTGTCGCACTATTTTTATTGTCCTGTGAAAATAAAAAGGTTTTACAGTTACCAGAAATTAGTCATTCTGAAATTACTAACTTAACAGATGTTTCTCATGCCTATTTATTTTATAATGAAACACAACCTGATAGTGTTGAACTGAATAGAAAGAATTTAATTAGCACTACGAATTGGCTAATTAATGTGGATAAACGATTGACTTTAAAACAAGCTATTCCGCATATTAAATTTCTGCAAGACAAAAAGAAATCATCCAGTCATAAAAATGAAAATGCAAAAAACTATTTTACCTGTCATGATTTAAGCAGAAATAATTTAGGGTTTTTGGAGTTTTCGGATATAGCCTATGAAGATTACGGATTCAATCATATTTTAGAAAATACTAAGGAGCGCAATTGGACACCAATAATTGTTCACGTTGAAAGTGCAGACAAGATATTCTTCTTATTTATTGCAAAGGATGAAAGCCCTAAAACCAATACTTTAAACCTTAAAAATGATATTGAAAATATATTAAAACGTAGCACAGGAATGTTGAAAATCATCCTCAGCATTAATAAAAATATATCCTTTCAAGATTATATTAGCATTAAAACTCAGTTATCAGAATTAAAAATAGAAAACTTGGAAATTTTAGAACAGGAAAGAATTTATTAACTCTAATTTCATAAATTTACCAAAACCCACAACCTATTGAACATCTTTGAAGACATTTTAAACTTACGTCCTGTGGACTACATAGATGTAGTTCTTGTTGCATTACTCCTTTATTACGTTTACAAATTAGTAAAAGGCACAGTCGCTATCAATATTTTTATCGGAATTATCATTATTTATGGTGCTTGGAGACTGACTGAATTCTTGGACATGCAATTGCTCACAGGTATTTTTGGCGGTTTTATGAAAGTGGGGATTATTGCCTTGATAGTTGTGTTTCAACCCGAAATACGAAAGTTTCTACTCATGGTGGGCTCTACTAATTTTGGCAGACGTCGTAAATTTTTCCAGCAATTGAAATTCTTAAAAACCGAAGGCACCAATGAAACCGATGTGGATGCTATCATTTCGGCATGTAACAAAATGTCGATGTCCAAAACAGGTGCTTTAATTGTTTTTGAACGCAATAACAATCTTGATTTCTTATCAGAATCTGGGGATGAGATGAACATAAAAGTCACACAGCCTATTATAGAAAGTATCTTTTTTAAGAACAGTCCGCTTCATGATGGCGCCATTATCATCAGTAATAATATTGTAAAAGCTACACGTGTAATTTTGCCCGTAAATAACGAAAAAAATATTCCGCAGCGGTTTGGTTTACGCCATAGAGCAGCCATTGGCGTTACCGAAAAAACAGATGCTTTAGCCTTAGTTGTTAGTGAAGAAACTGGCCATATCTCTTACTTTAAGGATGGCGAATTTGTAGTGTTTGAAGACACTACCGAGCTCAATAAAATGATTAAGAAGGATTTAGCTTAACTCTTTATTAGCCATTGGTGTTAAAAGCGATTGGTAATTTTCTCAAATTTTATATTTGTTTTATAGGGTAATTGCGGCAAAAACAGTTTATAGGTTTTTATGGTACTATGATCAAAATTAATTGGTGGAATTCCCAAAAAATCTTTTTATTTTATCAGTATTAATCCTAAGAGAACATAAACCATGGGTAAGAGCAACTAGAGTTTTTACTTTGAGCTCCGTAGGAGCGTACTATCAATAGCAAAAATCAATAATTCATTATTTGAGCTCCGTAGGAGCGGCATTATACATCCTTAAAAATATATTCAGTTTTATAATCTATGTCATAGCCTTCAAGAAATGCAACATATTCTTCCTTAAATGATTTGGTTTTATGATGTTTTTCTTGATTTTTTATGTAGTCGATAACATGTTGTAACTGTGATTGACTAACGGTAAATGCACCAAAGCCAGTTTGCCATTCAAATTTTCCTGCAATAAATCTTTTCTCATTAATCCACTTGGATGCATTGGCTTTTATATCGCGTACCAAATCAGACAGGTTACAATTTGGTTTGGTGCCAAGTAAAATATGAACATGGTCTGGCATTCCGTTTATAGCCATCAATTTTTGGTTCTTGTTGGAAACTATTCCTGTAATATATTTGTATAGTTCATCTTTCCATTTTGATGAAATATGGTTTTCTCTGTGTTTAACAGCAAAAACAATATGAAAATAGAGTTGTGTGTAGGTGTTTGCCATTTTATGGTGTCGCTCCTAGGGAGCTAAATTTTTATTATTTATAGGCTATTGTTATTCTGCCACGCTGTGGCATTACAATATCTACTCTAATTTTTTTTAGAAGAGCTTAGTAATATATTAAAAATCACAACTAATTAAGCCACCGCCTCCTTTAAAAACTGAACTTCATACAAATTCCTGTAATACCCATTCTCTTTTTTAAGTAACTCATTGTGTGTGCCCTGTTCTACAATTTCGCCATCGTCCATAACCAATATTTTATCGGCTTTTTTAATGGTGGCTAATCGGTGTGCAATGACTATGGAAGTTCTACCTTTCGTAATTTTATCCGTAGCATTCTGAATCAATTGTTCCGAATAGGAATCAACGGAAGAAGTTGCTTCATCCAACACCAAAATACTAGGATTGGTAACATAAGCCCTTAAAAACGAAATCAATTGTCGCTGACCTGAAGAGAGCATCACACCTCGTTCCTTCACATTATATTGGTAACCGCCTGGGAGGCTACTAATAAATTCGTGTACCCCGATTGATTTTGCAGCATCTATAACATGTTGTTCTGTTACTTCAGGATTATGGAGTGTGATGTTATTCATAATCGTATCTGCGAATAAAAACACATCTTGTAACACCACAGCTATTTGCGTACGTAATGACGCTAATGTCACATCTTTAATATCAATACCATCTACGGCAATCACGCCACTTTGTATTTCGTAAAAACGATTTAATAAGTTGATAATCGTCGATTTACCTGCGCCTGTAGCACCGACAATTGCAATGGTTTGTCCAGCTTTTACATCAAAAGAAATGCCTTTTAAAACAGTTTCATCTGCCACATAATTAAAAAATACCTTTTCAAACTTAATATCGCCTTTAAAATGTGCCGCTTCATGTCTGCCATGATCGTCAATTTGCGATGTTGTATCCAACACTTTAAACACTCTGGTTGCAGCTACCATTCCCATTTGAAGTGTGTTAAACTTATCAGCAATTTGGCGTAATGGCCTAAACAGTTTAGGAATGAACATGATGAACGCAAACAGTACACCCTGAGATGCTGTACTTTCTAAAGCATAACTTAAACCACCATACCAAACCACTAATCCAATAGTAATGGACGAAGACAATTCTGCAATCGGGAAAAATATAGAGTTGTACCAAATGGTTTTTAACCAGCCTTTTTTATGGCGTTCATTAATGGTTCTGAATTTTTCGTTTTCTATCGCTTCACGAGCAAATAATTGTAAAATCTTCATGCCCGTCAATCGTTCTTGCACAAAGGAATTCAAATTAGAAACTTCGGTTCGCACTTCTTCAAAAGCCTTTTTCATATACTTTTGAAACAATCGTGTTGCATATAAAACTACTGGCAACATGGCGAATACAATCAAACTCAATCGCCAATTCATATAAAACATGGCACCAGAAACCACAACCATAGCCAATAAATCTTTAAAGATCTGGAATAAACCCTGACCAAAAATATCTGCAATACGTTCCATATCGGTTACAGAACGCGTAATTAAAACACCAACCGAAGAATTATCATAATACTTCATTTTAAAACGAAGCAAGTGATTGAATAATTTTACACGAACATCCTTAACCACATGCTGCCCTAACCAACCCGAATAATAAATAAAAACCAGCGTAAACAGAAACTCTAAAAACAGAAGCACAACCATAACAATAACAAACCACAAAAAGCCTTCAGCAACCTTATCGGTTAAGTTTTCATCAATGGCATGTTGCAATAAAATAGGCGTTGCAACACCTAAAGCCGCAATAATGAGTACAGCAATAAAAACAGTTATAAACACCGCTTTATAAGGCTTTATAAATTTAAACAGACGCTTAAATAGCGTCAAATCAAATATGTGTTCTTTTTGCTTCGTCATTTATAATTTAATAGTTTCAGGATAGCTTACCTTGGTTAAATACAGGCCGTGTGCAGGTACAGAATACCCTGCTTCACTCCTATCCTTAGATTCTATAATGTTGTGCAACTGGTTGACCTCTAGTTTTCCTAAACCAATATTTATGAGTGTTCCCACAATGGCACGCACCATATTACGTAAAAAACGGTCTGCCGTAATTACAAAATGCAATTCATCATCTTTTGCAAACCATTCTGCGTTCTTAATATCACAATTATACGTTTTTACATCGGTATTTGTCTTAGAAAAGCATTGAAAATCTTGATACTCCAATAAAATTTTTGCAGCTTCGTTCATTTTTTCCACATCCAAATTCTGCTTTAAATAATAGGCATTTTCGGAAGTAAAAACATTTTTCTTAGTACTTATGCGGTATAAATAACTGCGTTCAGTAGCATGAAATCGTGCATGCGCATCGGGTTTCACCCTAAAAATCGATGTTACGGCAATGTCCTTTGGCAAAAAAGAATTCAGTTTATACACCAAATCGTCCGTATCAAAATCAATTTCCGTATCAAAATGCGCAAACATTTGTGAGGCATGCACACCAGTATCCGTTCTTCCAGCACCCATAATTGCAATGTTCTCGTTGAGCAATCTAGACAATCCCTTTTCTAAAACCTCCTGAACTGAAATTGCCGTAGGCTGAATTTGCCACCCATGATACGCGCCGCCATTATAAGAAAGTTCTATAAAATATCGCACTATTTTTAATCCTTTTGTGGAACAACAAAGATAGATAGTTTTAATAGTCCTGCATAAAGCTTCATCTTAATTAATTATTAAAAGTCACTATTGTCCGGTTAAATTTCGCTCCTTTGGAGCTTTCTAATATTTTTTGCCTCGGTCTATAAAGATTACGCTCCTCTGGAGCTAAAAAAAATCCCATAGGGATGGAATCTTTGTAGCAAAAGGAAAAGAAGTAAAAAATCAAGAAAATTCTTCATCTTAAGTTTACCAACACATGCCTTTGAATAAAATGATACAATGGATACGAAAATGATACTAAAGTAAAGTTGCAATGAATTATATTGATTGTAACACATTAAACCAATAATCCATAACTTTACAAACTTAAGTTTAACATAGAGATACTGAAATAATTCCGATAGCTATCGGAACAGCACCAATGACCAAAATACTCCTCCTTTCAGACACCCACAGCTACATTGACGATGCCATTTTAAAACACGTAAAAAATGCAGATGAAGTTTGGCATGCTGGCGATATTGGCGCTCTAAAAGTAACCGACGCCATAAAAGCGTTAAAACCAATTAGGGCTGTTTACGGAAATATTGACGATGCCGAAATAAGAACAGAATTTCCAGAACACAACCGTTTTATGTGCGAAGGTGTTGATGTTTGGATGACGCACATTGGCGGTTATCCTGGAGCGTATAATATGCGCGTTCGGGAGGCTATAAAACTAAATCCGCCACGGTTGTTTATTTGTGGACATTCGCACATTCTTAAGGTCATGCCCGATAAAAAATTGAATTTAATACACATGAATCCGGGCGCTGTTGGAAAACATGGATTTCATAAAGTCAGAACCATGCTTCGCTTTACTATCGATGGCAAAAAAATTGATAATCTGGAGGTTATTGAGTTTAAAAGCCCCTCCTAAATCCTCCCCAAACAGGAGGACTTGCTTACTGTTGCGGCATATTATTTCCTCAAAAAATAAGTAGTTTAATAGGATTAAGTGCCTCCTTCCTTTTGGGAAGGTTGGGATGGGCTAGCTAGTTTCCCTCCTTCGGAGGGATTAAGGAAGGCGTTTTACTTAATTAATCGTAAATTTGCAACCTTATTTAAAAAAGTAAAATAATTATTTATGAGTCAAGTAAAAGAAAATGATACGGTAAAAGTACATTACACAGGAAAATTAAGCAACGGTCAAGTTTTTGATAGTTCGTTAGAGAGAGAACCTTTAGAGGTTACTTTAGGACAAGGGATGCTTATTCCAGGTTTTGAAAAAGGTATCGTTGACATGAAATTAAACGAGAAAAAAACAATTACTATTCCCGTGGCAGAAGCTTATGGTGATGTGCAAAAAGAATTGTTCTACGAAGTGAAAAAAGAACAATTGCCGCCAGATATGGCACCTGAGGTTGGTATGGGACTAGCTTCTAAGGGAGAAGATGGTAGAGAAGTACAATTTAGAATAGCCGAAGTTAACGAAGACCATATTATTGCAGATGCGAATCACCCGTTAGCTGGACATGATTTAACGTTCGATTTAGAACTTGTTGAGATAAAATAGAAAGCCCCTCCTAAATCCTCCCCAAATGGGGAGGACTTGCTAACTCTTACGGCATATTATTTTCAAAAAATAATATGCTTTTTTTATGGAGTTAGGTGTCTCTTTCATTTTGGATAAAATCAGTTTTTTTGATGAGCCCTTCATTCGGCAGATTGTTTATCTACTTCAAAGTGGTTAAAGGATAAAAAAACTAAAAACAAACCTAAGAGCCAGCAGACAGGCATTTAATTAATAGTTATCTTAAAATGTAAACTTTAAAAGAATTTCAGTTTATCTTTCGATATTTAAAAACCACTTAATTTCGTTCCTCAAGATCACCCGAACGAGACACATTAACCCTATTTAAATTCAAAGTGCACAATGGCTAATATTTAGTTTAAATAGCATATTGAGCATTAACGAGAAACAAAATGTTTTTTGTTTTGAAGGTGCAAAGCATAGCATTATAGAAATACCCTGATTTTCAAAACATAAAAACTTCGAGTTTAGCCTGTCTTGAGTTGAGCCGAAAGGCTCAGTTTGACAAAAAATTAACCACTTTTCAGACAGCCTCTTTATAATTCTATACGTTTCCTGAGCATCAATTTAATCAGAATTCGTTGTTTTTTCATTTTCTAGATTAGACATATAATAC
The DNA here is from genome assembly GCF_040720935.1 of Algibacter sp. 2305UL17-15. Taxonomy (NCBI): domain Bacteria; kingdom Pseudomonadati; phylum Bacteroidota; class Flavobacteriia; order Flavobacteriales; family Flavobacteriaceae; genus Algibacter; species Algibacter sp. 2305UL17-15. Next base: position 259,745 of record NZ_JBFDAE010000003.1, on the reverse strand, counting down.
AAACGTTTCAAACTTTTTTTAAGCAGCGTAAATCGATACACGCCAATCACAAAAAATATAATACAGAATACTAATGATGTAATGGCTAAATATTTAAAATTAGGAAAATCCTTTAACTGAAAAAAAGCAATACTGCCCAAAAGCAGATATAAAGACGACCTAATATAAGATAATAAGGTGCGCTCATTTGCCAATCGTGTACGTTCTATGGCGAGGTAATCTCTTAAAATAACCTGTTCGTCTGGCTTAAAATCACGACCAAAACGCAGGAGTTTTATTTTTTTCAATTTTACAGGTGATTTCACAAGATGTTTTTATCTGGTTAAAACTCTAATTTACAAAATTCTATGAAGTTCGTTAAACTTCATCGGTTACAACACACAAGCACAATTCTTAAGTCCTAAGGAATATTTAAATACTTATGCGTTTGAAGTGAAATTTTCCACTTTGGATTTTTCATCACATAATCCACAATTTCCGGCACTACTTTATCGCGTTTGCTCCATTCCGGTTGTAAATATAAAATGCAATCCTTATTTACTTTGGCAGCTTGTTCTTCCGCGAAGCGAAAATCATCCTTATTATAAACAATCACTTTAAGTTCATGTGCTTTTTCGTAAATTTCTTTGGTAGGCAATTTCATTTTTTTTGGTGATAAGCAAATCCAATCCCAAATACCTGTTAATTTATAAGCCCCAGAAGTTTCAATATGTACCTGTAATCCTTCGGCTTTTAGTTGGGTCGTTAAAGGCGTCATGTCCCAAGTTAATGGTTCGCCTCCCGTTACTACAATGGTATCACTATATTTTTTAGCGTTTTCAACAATCTTTGCAGTTTCTGTTGGCGGATGCAGATCGGCATTCCAACTTTCCTTTACATCACACCAATGACAACCAACATCACAGCCACCAATACGCACAAAATAAGCCGCAGTTCCTTTATGGAATCCTTCGCCTTGAATGGTATAAAATTCCTCCATTAAAGGTAACATTTCGCCTTTATTTACTAATGTTTGGATCTCTTTTTTCATAGGTTGGCAAAGATACATAATTACTTTTCTTATCATTAAAAATTTTGATTTACAATTGATTTTTGGTAGATTTGTACTACCCCTAACTTAGAGTAAATTGCCTCAATTTCTCTAAAAAATGAAAAAAATAGCTTTCGTTATAATACTACTATGTGGTTATTTTAGCTTCTCTCAGGTAGGTGTTGGCACAACAAACCCTCACGCTTCGTCTGTCTTACATGTTGAATCTTCCAATAAAGGTGTTTTAACCCCTAGATTAACAACAACCCAACGAAATGGAATCTCAACGCCAGCTAACGGTTTGTTAATTTATAATATCTCTACGAACAGTTTTGAATATAATTCTGGGACACCTGCAGTTCCAAGTTGGAGCGCCCTAAATTCTGGTTCTTCAGTTTACATGGGTAAATTTATAATTACTTCTACTGGGAGCCAGTCAATTACCGGTTTACCTTTTAGTCCGTCCCAAATTAAATTTACTGCGTACGCCAATGTTGAAACTTATAATATCAATGCAGACAACGGTGTGGGCAACAATAATAATACATTCCAAAACGTATTTGGCTCTATGACCGGGTATGCTACCAATTATAGCGGTACTATTGCCCAACAAGTTATATTTAATGGAGGAAATGGAAATTCAATAAACGACATTTCCAGATATGCATCTAGCTCTGGAGCCATAGGTGTAAGATATGCTAACCAAAACGGAAATAGTTTAGGCTTAACAGCGGCTTCAGTTTCCAGCTTTAATAGCGATGGTTTTACAATAAATGTAACGGACCATACCGAGAACATTGTGGTAATCTATGAAGCTTATAGATAATTTTAAAGCATAACCTTATCCCATTTAAAAAGAATTAAGTCCTAAACTTCTTTTTATTCTATTTTCCTGTATTTTTATGCAAAATTGAAGCATATGAGCAACAAGGAAACTTTTTTCAAATACATTACCGATGGCAACACCACAAAAGGCGATTTCATTCCTGTTGGTGCAGCAATGTTAGATGGCGAAACCGTTACTGGCGCACATGTAAAGATACCTTTAAAAACCATGAACCGTCATGGTTTAATTGCTGGTGCAACTGGTACTGGAAAAACAAAATCGTTACAGGTTTTAGCCGAAAATTTAAGTGAAAAAGGTGTGCCGGTGCTGCTAATGGATATTAAAGGCGATTTAAGTGGTTTGGCAAAACCAAGTCCTGGACATGCAAAAATTGACGAACGTCACGAAAAAATTGGTTTGCCCTTTGAAGCCAAAGCATTTCCCGTAGAAGTTTTAACGCTTTCTGAACAAGATGGTGTGCGTTTAAGGGCTACGGTTAGTGAATTTGGCCCTGTTCTTTTATCCCGTATTTTAGATTTAAGTGAAACGCAATCTGGTGTGCTTGCTGTTCTTTTTCAATATTGTGACGATCATAAACTGCCTATTTTAGATCTTAAGGATTTTAAAAAGATTCTACATTACGCCACCAATGAAGGCAAAGCCGAATTTACCGAAGCTTATGGACGAATTTCTACTGCTTCAACTGGTGCTATTCTTCGTAAAATTATAGAATTGGAACAACAAGGTGCTGAATTGTTTTTTGGCGAAACATCTTTTGAAGTGGATGATTTATTAAGAATTGATGAAAACGGACGTGGGTATATCAACATTATCAGACTAACAGATATTCAAGATAGGCCGAAGCTCTTTTCAACTTTTATGCTGAGTTTATTGGCTGAAATTTATTCCACATTTCCTGAACAGGGCGATAGTGGCAGACCAGAACTCATCATATTTATAGACGAAGCACATTTGATATTCAATGAAGCATCAAAAGCACTTTTAAATCAAATTGAAAGCATTGTAAAACTGATTAGAAGTAAAGGTGTCGGTTTATATTTTGTAACCCAAAACCCGACGGATGTCCCCGAAGCTGTTTTGGGACAATTAGGCTTAAAAATACAACATGCCTTAAGAGCATTTACCGCTAAAGATAGAAAAGCTATAAAGCTGACCGCCCAAAACTATCCGGATTCTGAATATTATGACACTTCGGATGTTTTAACTTCCTTAGGAATTGGCGAGGCGTTAGTTTCTGCTTTAGATGAAAAAGGACGCCCTACGCCTCTTGCCGCAACTATGATGCGCGCGCCAATGAGTAGAATGGACGTTTTGAATGAAACGGAATTAGCAGCTTTACTTTCTAAATCGAAATTGGCTAAAAAATACAACGAAACGATAGATAGAGAAAGTGCTTACGAGTTACTCAATGAAAAAATAAAAAAGGCGGAAGCCGAAGAAGCTAAAGAAAAAGCACGACAAGAAAAGGAAGCGCTTAAAAAAGCGGAGTCTAAACAAAGAACAACGGCAACCAGACGCAAAAGCACCCGAATGAATCCTATTGTAAAAGTGTTGACGAGTGCCACTTTTATAAGAAGTGTATTTGGTATTCTTACTAAAGTGATGCGAAAATAATCCCTTTTACGATACATCAAGATTTCCTTAACGAAAGAAAATAAAACTTACAGAACTAATAATTTAATTTTTATGAATAAATCAATAACTTACATACTATTAATAGTGGTACTTTGCGTTGCTTGCAACAAAGCGCAAGACCCATTTCAAATATCTAAGCAACATGTTGGACTGTTAAATGATTCCACCCAAGTGAAAGATTTAGAAACCATTTTCAGTAATGATTCTATTGTAAAGCGTATTGGTGGCGATGAATTTATGGGCAATAAAAATGACATTGAAATCTATGAAAAAACCGGCAAACAGCTTTTGGTGCTAACACCTTCTCAATCCCTAGATTCAACATCCGTTATTGAAACGGTTAGAATTATGGATGAACGCTATAAAACTGATAAAAACATCTCTACCATAAGCACTTTCAAAGATATCTCTAATAGTTATAAAATTTCAAGAATTGATAATTTAATCAATTCTATCGTAATTACTGTAAATAGTATTAATGCAAGTTTTACAATAGATAAAAAAGAATTACCTTCAAACCTGAGGGTTGATATGGATTTAAATATTGAAGCAACACATATTCCCGATAATGCAAAAATCAAGTACTTTTTTATCAACTGGCACTAAAACCAAATTATGAATCCTTTTTTATCTAAAATACTGATTGATGTAGCTCGAAAACAACTCGAAAAAACGAAGATAGACAAACCTATAAGCAAAAAAGAGATTGAACCTTTGGTAAGACGGTTACATGTAGAATTATCACATGCCATCAAAGAATATATTTTTATAGCAATTGGTGTATTTTCAGCTGGTTTTGGTTTAAAGGGTTTTTTATTGCCAAATAGCTTTATTGATGGTGGCGCCACAGGTATTTCTTTACTTCTTGAGAATGTTACGGCGCTAGACCTTAGTGTCCTTTTAATCATTGTTAATGGGCCATTTATCTATTTAGCGTCCAAAACTATTGGGAATAAATTTGCCATAAAGAGCATCATAGCTATTGCATTTTTAGCCATAGTCGTACATTTTGTGGACTATCCTACCATCACAGAAGACAAGTTACTTATTGCTGTTTTTGGTGGATTCTTTTTAGGTTTAGGTATTGGGATGTCCATGAGAGGCGGTAGCGTTATTGATGGCACCGAAGTTTTGGCTATTTATTTAGGAAGAAAACTATCACTTACTATTGGTGATGTGCTCTTGCTTATTAATATTTTAATCTTCTCAGTTGGTGCTTATGTTCTATCTATGGAAACTGCACTTTATGCCATTTTAACATACTTATCTGCTGCAAAAACGGTCGATTTTGTTGTTGATGGTGTTGAAGAATATGTTGGCGTTACCATTATTTCAAACAAGCATAAAGAAATGAGAATAATGCTTACCCAAAAGCTAAGACGCGCTTGCACTATCTATGCAGGAAGAGGTGGTTACGGGTCAAGCGGAGAAAGCTATGACAAAGACATTATTTATACGATTGTAACCCGTTTAGAACTTGCTAAACTACAAACCGAAATTGATAAAATTGATAGGAATGCTTTTGTGGTTATGGGTGTCGTAAAAGATTTAAAAGGCGGCATGATTAAGAAAAAACCATTAAAAAACCAGCATTAAATAAATTATTAAGGATTCTGAGTTTTGGAATTTAAAACTTGGAATTTGGAATTTGAAGAATAATATATGTCTCAAAAAAAATATACCATTCAAAATAATCCTTTTGTTGTTCCAACATCAGATGGAAAGATAATTGAAGAACATTTTGGAAATGCTACAGACGGTAATTCTAAAATAAGTATCGCCCACATGAAAGCACCTGCTGGATGGAGCGAACCTTTTCAAACACCAGAATTTGACGAATACACTTTTGTCATTCGAGGCAAAAAACAATTTATTATTGAAGATGAAATTATTGTTTTAGAAGCTGGTCAATCTATTAAAATTGAAAAAAATACCAGAGTACAATATTCCAATCCGTTTACAGAAATGTGTGAATATTTGGCTATTTGCACACCAGCTTTTTCTATGGATTTAGTAAATAGGGAAGATTAAATGAATGACAATCTTACCAAATTCGTTGGGGCTTCCATAAATTTTATAAGCTACATCTCCCCTGCCTACGCAGCCAAATTAGCTGTTCGCTTATTCTCGACACCCCGTGATGCCAAACTGGATGAAGAAGCTATCTCCTATTTAAAAGATGCCAATCAAGAAGATATTACATACAATGGTTTTAAAATAAAGACATACCATTGGAAAGGTAGCAAAGAGACCATTTTATTGGTACATGGCTGGGACAGTAATTCTTTTAGATGGAAAGATTTAATAGAACTTTTAAAACAAAAAGACTACAACGTCATGTCTATCGATGGACCTGCACATGGTGCTTCGGGCAATAAAATATTTAATGCGCCTCTCTATTCTGAATGCCTTAAGGTGGTGATCTCAAAATTTAAGCCTAATATTATTATTGGTCACTCCGTAGGTGGCACAGCTTGTGCTATCGCACTAGAGAACCATGAGCTTCCTTCTGTAGAAAAAATAGTTTTGTTAGGAGCACCTTCAAATCTTGCCATATCCGTTGGGAATTACGTGAATATGATGAAGTATAACAGTAGGGTTGTAAAAGCTATAGATGCTTATTATTTGAAGCATTTCAACCATTTGCCGGAACACTATTGTGTTGAAAATTTTTATAGCAATATTCAAATCAAAGGCTTGATCATCCACGATAAAAAGGATAAAATTATTTCTTATAAAGAGGCTTTGGATATTCATCGTGCGTATAAAAATTCTACCTTAATTAAAACCATTGGTTCAGGACACAGGCTTAAATCTAATAAAGTTTACCAACATATTTTAGACTTTTTAAACGCATAACTTCGTATTTTTGAACCATGGCAGACGTAAAACTAAAACGTATCAATAAATTTTTAAGTGAAGTTGGGTATTGCTCAAGACGAGAAGCCGATAAACTTATAGAAGCTGGTAGAGTAACGATAAATGGCATTGTTCCAGAAATGGGAACAAAAATAGCTCCAGATGACAGCGTTGCCGTTGATGGCGAAACTATAAAAAACACCAACGATCCTTTTGTTTATTTAGCTTTCAATAAACCCGTTGGTATTGTTTGTACTACGGATACTTCAGTTGAAAAAGATAATATCATTGATTTTATAAAATATCCAAAACGTATTTTTCCTATCGGAAGATTGGATAAACCAAGTGAAGGTTTAATTTTATTGACCGATGATGGTGATATCGTCAATAAGATTCTGCGTGCCAGCAATAATCACGAAAAAGAATATATTGTAACGGTTGATAAACCAATTTCCCAAACTTTTATTCAACGTATGGAAGGCGGCATTCCTCTTGCAGATTTAAATAAAACCACTAAAAAATGTAAAGTCGAAAAACTGGGCACATACAAATTCAAAATTATTTTAACGCAAGGTCTGAACAGACAAATTCGACGTATGTGCGATTATTTGAATTATGAGGTACAAACCTTAAAACGTGTCAGGATTATGAACATTAAAATAGATATGCCAGTTGGGGAATATCGCGAACTCACAAAAGAAGAATTTAAGGAATTGAATACGCTTTTGGAAGACAGCACAAAAACATTTCTAAAAAACAACACTAAGAAAAGCACAAGGTAAATTAGAACACTTATACCAAAATAGCATCAAAATGTCGCATTTTACACCTTTTCACATAGCAATACCTGTTTCCAATTTAGAGAAGTGCAGATTATTTTATCGTGATATTTTGGGTTGTGAGGAAGGTAGAAGCAGCAACCATTGGGTAGATTTTAATTTCTTCGGACACCAACTAGTCATTCACTATAAACCAAAGGAAAACACATCGAGTTTGGCTACTAATCCTGTAGATGGGAAAGACGTTCCTATCCCTCATTTTGGGGTTGTTTTACCTTGGGATGTGTTTCACACTTTCGCTGAGGATTTAAAACATAAAAACATAAAATTTGTTATTGAGCCTTACATAAGATTTGAAGGCTTAGCGGGAGAACAAGCTACTATGTTTTTTTATGATCCTTCTGGAAATGCCTTGGAGTTTAAGGCTTTTAAGGACATGTCTCAATTATTTGCTAAATAATAAGAGCTACATCATATCTGCAAAAAACACAGCATTCATTAGCAATTTATTAGTGCCATACCAAAATCCCCTAAAATTTGTATTGTCTGTGAAAACAACCACTTTTCCACTACCTAACTTTTTTATTTGGAAAGGAACAGTTTCTTTAAGAACCTCTAAATTTGGCTTTGAAATATAACCACTTAAAAGTGGATTCTTAGTATATTTTATGGGATTATTATAGCTGGAACTATCTGGTTTAATAAAGATTTTCGTTTTTCTAAACATCGGTAATTTATCATTTGAAAAACCAAAATTTATAGGATGGGATCTATCTAATTCAGTTTCAAAAATAGCACCTCCAATATTTTGAGCACCCTTAAAATCTGCTTTCTCCTCAAAACTCACATGTTTAGCTTCAACCTTTGCTTCGACATACTCCAATTTTATAAACTCGTTTGACGATAACCATTTTACCGCATTTTTATAGCCTATAATTGTGCCTCCACTTTTTACCCATGCTTTTAGTTTATCTACCGTGTTTTTATCTAATTTCATTTTTGAGCTAGGGACAATAATGGTTGTATATTTTGAAAGATCCACCCTTCTTAATAAAATCACATCTAATTTTGTAAGATGCATTTGATAACGCTGATCAAATAAATGCCAAACTTCTCCTGCATCATAAGAAGTAATACCATTTCCAACCAATAATGCAACCTTGGGTCTTTCTATTTTTTTAAACTGTGAACTCCCTAAATCTATACCTTGAGTTAACCCTGTATTAACACCAACTATTTTTACATGACTCTCTTCTGCAACTTGATTTAAAAAGGTGAATAGTTCGTTCTCATTCAAATTTTGATTTTGAACTGAAATTAAAATAGTTCCGTAATCAAACGCATTATTGTTTAATGAAAACGGCTGCATACCAACTTTAACTCGTAATCCTTTTTCCAGCATTTTACTTAATGCCTTAGGCGTATAATATTCATGCCATTGCATCAAGTAGGCATAATTACTTTTAGCAGAAACAAATCCTTTTTTAAGCTTTAAATCTTGGACTAACTCGCCAACATTTGATGTAGATTTTAATTCAGCATAGTCTAAATTGAATGCTAATGGGTAAGTCCATGCAGAAATATCATAAAACAAACTATCAGAAAACGTCGTTCTTTTTTCAAACATTGCCTTGATTATCGTGCTTCTTGTTTGCTGTGTTGGAACAATAAAACTTGTTTCCCTTTTAAATGTCTTACGGTTTATAGTGATATCTGCATTTGGTTTGTGAAATTTAATATTATGACGCTTTAATATTTCAGCTAAATGATAGGTTTTGGCCGCATCACTTTCATCTCCAAATACAATAGCCTTTATGCTGTTTTTTGAATTTTCTTGTCGTTCATTTATAAAAAATTCCTTTTGATAGTTCAATAATTTTACGCGCATGTCTTTACCTGCTTGGAGGGTTGACAAAGCCGTTTTAAATTGATTTCTAATCGTAAACGGAAACGTTAATTTACCATTTATAGTTTCCTGAACATGACCTCTTGAACTTGCTTGCTCAAATAAAATCCCAATGGCTCCATTGATGTCCGGGAAAGTAGAGCCCTTTCCGTAATAGTAATCATCATAACGCTCTTCGGTAAAATATAAAGATCCTATCTCATTTAATGCTTTAGCATGGTAATTCCCAATTTCTTTGGTTAAAACCTGATTCGCTTTGGGTGTTAATGGATGCACTCTAGATTGAACTCCGGGTTGAAAAAAGTATGTAGAATTAGTGCTCATTTCATGATGGTCTGTTAAAATATTGGGCATCCATTTATTGTATGTTTCAATTCGGATTCTAGATTCTGGTAATTGCGCAGGTAACCAATCTCTATTTAAGTCAAACCAATAATGGTTCGTTCTTCCTTTTGGCCAACCTTCGTGATATTCCCTATCGTTAGCATCACCATTTTGGTTTTCACTTTTATTCATATTTACCCAAGACGCAAAGCGCTGTACACCATCGGGATTTAAAGCGGGGTCTAATAATATGACCGTATTTTTTAATAATTCGTCAATTTCAGAACCTTGTGCAGCTGCTAAATAATAGGCTAATAACAAACTTGCATTAACGCCACTAGCCTCATTGCCATGTACTGAAAACCCTTGATACACAACTAATGGCATCGTTTGAATATTTAATTTATCACTACTTGAATCCATTAATTTTAAATGTTTCAACCTGATGTTTTCAATGTTTTGGTGGTTTTCAGGTGACGTTATGGTAAGTAATATTAAAGGTCTGCCTTCAAATGTTTTACCAAGGTTTTCAATGGTAATTCTATCGGAAACGTTAGCTAAGGCTTTCATGTATTCGACCAACTTATCATGGGTTACATGCCATTCTCCAACAGGATGACCAAGAACACTTTCCGGTGTTGGAATAGCCGCATTATACTGAACATCTTGAGGTAAATGATATGCTAATTCAAATTGATTTTGAGCTTTTAGTAGCGCTACAACAAAAACGAGTAAAACGAACAAGTAATTTTTCATGAGGTTTTATTATAAAATATTACAAGTACACGACAAAAAATACAATGGAAGGCTAAATGTAGGTCTAAGCGCAGTCGAAGACATTAGGGATTCTAATTTTTATGGCATTTCGATTGCGCTACCATTGACAGATTTGTTAAATAATTTAAAATCAAGCATTTAATGAAATGTCATTTTTACCGCTTGAAAATTTTTTTTCTCGGGTCTCAATGAGATATTTTATTTTTTGTCATGTACTAAAAAAATATTATTAAAAATACAACTTTATTCTATCACAAAGTATTTAAAAACCTAGTACAAAATTTACGAAGTAACAACTTTACGCTATTTCTTCCTTCTTTCAACTACATAAAAAGGCAAATAAATCAATAAAAAATACGGAATCACTACTATTTGAGCAAGTATAACATACCATGGCCATGCTCCAAAATAATCTAAAAGTGATGCTGATTCAGGCTTTTCATTTAAATAAAAATAGTTCGCATCTAAAAGATAGTTTCCCAAAATCATTAGGATGACATAAAGCTGTAAGGCTAAAAAAGACTTAAAAACACTCTTTAGTTTTGGACGCATATTAAATACAAAAGTCGCATAAAAAATAACTGTCAATAATCCTAAATGCACAATCCAATATCTGAAAAAATCAAAACTAGGAAATCCTTCTGCAATATCTGGAGTGATCACCCCCTGAAAAGTTCCCGCTATAATCCAAAACAGCAAAATTTCATACATCCATAATTTTCTGTAATGTGTAAAGATCGGGATTAGCAATCCCAATAAACTACAGAGGTATAAGGGCAAATCTGTAGCAACATCATAATTTCCTTTTAATATATAGTAAATATGAAAAACTAAAACTGAGAGACTTATAAACCAAGCTACCAAATGAATGGCTAATTCTTGTTGTTTCTTATGTAATTTATACTTTGCAAAGTTTATAAAAACCACACAAAATAATAGTGCCACAACTATTGGAATCAAATGCTGCAAACTACCAACGGCAACTCTAGCGCATAAAAAAATTGCATCAAAACTAAAAAAGTCCATGATGCAATTTAATTAATTCTATTTGATATTTATTGATTGTGTCTTTCTCTGGCAAGTAAGGTGTTTTTTAATAACATCGCAATCGTCATTGGTCCTACACCACCTGGAACTGGTGTAATAAAACTTGCTTTTTGACTCACACTTTCAAAGTGTACATCTCCCGCTAATCGGTAACCGTTCTTTTTGGTAGCATCTGGAACACGAGTAATTCCAACATCAATAATCACTACATCTTCCTTAACCATATCTCCAGTTAAAAATTCTGAAATCCCAATGGCAGCAACAATAATATCTGCTTCTCTGGTAATGTCCTCTAGATTTTTAGAACGACTATGAACAACTGTTACCGTTGCATCTCCAGCTTTTCGTTTCTGGCTCATTAAAATACTCATAGGGCGACCAACAATATGGCTTCTTCCCATAACCACCACTTTTTTACCTGAGGTTTCAATTTGATAACGCTCCAATAACTCCATGATTCCATATGGTGTTGCCGGCAAAAATGTTGGTAAATCTAAAGCCATTCTCCCAACGTTTGTAGGATGGAAACCATCTACGTCCTTATCAGGGTCAACAGCCATTAACACCTTTTGCTCATCAATTTGTTCCGGCAAAGGTAACTGTACGATGAACCCATCTATATCATCGTTCGTGTTTAACTCGTGTATTTTTTCCAGTAATTCTTCGTCGGAAGTATATTCGGGCAGTTCAATTAAGGTAGATTTAAAACCGATACGCTCACAGGCTTTAACTTTGGCGTTTACGTAAGTCATACTTGCACCATCAGAACCAACAAGGATTGCAGCCAAATGCGGTACTTTTTCTCCTTTTGAAATCATTGAAGTTACATGTTCGGCGATTTCGTTTTTGATGTCGTTGCTTACTTTTTTACCATCTAGGATTGTCATTATAAATAGTTTTCAGTCGCAGTCGCGGTCGCAGTTCTTACTCTGCCGACTTACTCATGCGCTTTATTAGTTTTTAGTTTAAGTCGCAGTTCTTACTCTAGCGACTTACTGTTGTTCTTTTAGTTTTCAGTTTTCACTCCAAATTTACCTGGATTGTTAATCATGTAATTTATTAGCTTCCCAATTTCTTTTCCTTCTGCTAAACATTTTGAATAATCATCAGATGAAATGTATTTACAAGCTAGTGCAAAATCTAACCATGTACTTGTTTCAGAATTCTCGCCATCTGCATCCGTAAGCTTACTTATAAAATGTTTAGGATATCTTCTTTTTCTATATGCTTCTGATATATTTGCGCAAACAGAACGAGAACTTCTTCTTATTTGGTCTGTTAAAGAATAGGTTTCTTCTTTCGGAAAAGATTTTGATATATCAAAAATTGTCATTGATAAATCAAATGCTTTTTTGTAGGCCAATAAATCCTTAAAATCCATAAACTTCTGAAAACTGAGACTGAGACTGAGACTGAGACTGTAAACTAAACATTAACGCATATTCTTCATCATCTGCATCATCTTTTTACCGCCACCACCTTGCATCATTTTCATCATTTTGCTCATTTGGTTGAATTGCTTCAACAATTGATTGACTTCTTGTACCGTAGAACCAGATCCATTTGCAATTCGCTTTTTTCTACTGGCATTAAGTACTGATGGATTTGTACGTTCTTTTGGTGTCATAGAATGGATGATGGCCTCAATACCTTTAAAGGCATCGTCGTCGATATCAACATTTTTCATCATTTTTCCAGCTCCGGGAATCATGCCGACGAGGTCTTTCATGTTCCCCATTTTCTTGATTTGCTGAATTTGTTTCAAGAAATCATCAAACCCGAATTGGTTTTTAGCGATTTTCTTTTGAAGTTTACGAGCTTCTACTTCATCAAACTGTTCTTGGGCACGTTCAACAAGAGATACCACATCTCCCATTCCCAAAATACGGTCGGCCATACGAGATGGATAGAACACATCAATCGCTTCCATCTTCTCCCCTGTACCAATAAATTTAATAGGCTTATCAACTACGGATTTAATTGAAATAGCTGCACCGCCACGCGTATCTCCATCTAATTTTGTTAAGATGACCCCGTCAAAATTTAAGATATCGTTAAAGGCTTTTGCAGTATTAACAGCATCCTGACCTGTCATAGAATCTACAACAAATAGTGTTTCTTGCGGCTGAATGGCTTTATGGATGTTAGAAATCTCGGTCATCATCGCTTCATCTACCGCTAAACGACCGGCGGTATCTATAATAACCACATTATGTCCGTTTGCCTTTGCATGCGCAATCCCTGCTTGCGCTATAGCCACAGGATCGTTATTTCCCTTATCACTAAAAACCTCAACATTTATTTGATCTCCAACAATATGTAATTGATCGATTGCTGCTGGACGATACACATCACAGGCAACCAATAAAGGTTTTTTAGTCTTTTTATTTTTTAAATAATTGGCAAGCTTACCAGAAAATGTTGTTTTACCAGAACCTTGCAAACCAGACATTAAAATAACACTTGGTGTTCCAGACAAATCCAAACCTTCGGCATCGCCCCCCATTAATTCGGTAAGTTCGTCCTTAACAATTTTAACCATTAATTGCCCAGGCTGCAACGTAGTCAATACGTTTTGTCCAAGTGCTTTTTCCTTTACCCTTACAGTAAATTCTTTGGCTATTTTAAAGTTAACATCGGCATCCAGCAACGCACGTCTTACTTCTTTTAAGGTTTCGGCTACGTTTACTTCTGTAATACTGCCGTGTCCTTTAAGAACGTGTAAGGCTTTATCTAATTTTTCGCTTAAATTATTAAACATAGTTTTTCAAGTATTCAGTAAGCAGTCTGCTTATATGATTGATTTTAAAGGTGCAAAAATAACGAAATATTTTGTTTTTCATGGCTTGAATTTTGCTTTTACTTAAACTTGTTTCATTGCATGGCTAAGTAGATTTTAACGCCTTATTCTGAAAATTAATAGTTGTTGTAAATTGTATTGAGGGTTTACAGGGTTTAATTTTTTTTAATATTGATTGTTTTGGTTTGCTTCAAATTAATACATAGCTTTATTTTGTAAAATTTTTCAACTACCTTCGTTTAATATAAGATATAAAACGATTGTATATCCGCATATCCGCGAAACATTGTAAGTAATTTGAAAAACATCACGATTGAAATTTAAAATCCCATTTAATAAAGAAACTTACTTAAACCAAGTTAAGTTAATTATTCCTATCGTTTATTCCGATTTAAAAAGACGAATAAGCCACTATGGACTGCAAGTCCATAGAAAAGCCCACAGCGAGGTACGAGCCAGAAGAAAACAGTTCTGATTTTGATTCAAAAACCTCGTTTTCAACAAATCTATCACAGGCCTGAGAGTTTTATCTTTGTATTTATCAAAAAGTGTAACAGCGTCACACTAATTTAAAACAACACTTAATGCAAAGCTTACCCAAAAACAAAGAGCACAAAGAACTGTTAAACAAAATCGGCTCATCGTTCTTAAAAGCAAGGCAGAAGGCTATTAAAGCAATAAACGCAGAGCTTACTCTTTCTAATTGGAATACAGGTAAATATATTGTTGAATACGAACAAAAAGGCAATATAAAAGCTGAGTATGGAAAAGAATTGCTAGACCTACTTTCAAAGGACTTACCCCTAGTGCTCGTTTGTAACGAGTACCGTATTGAGTAAATTAAAATAATATACTATTTGAAATAAATGTACAATATGGCTATATTCAGAAACAATTTGCTTAAAACATAATTTATGATACTCGTTACAAACGAGCACCAGCAATCTTAAATTATATTAAAAAAAAGTAAACATTTATTATATAGAATTTTAAGATGAAAAAAACTCCTCAGGTAAAAAATAAATTTTCAGCTATAACAGAACTTAGCAAATACACTCGCGTTAGAGATTGAAACGGCATCCTTTTGCTTTTACATTAAATTGTCTAAGAACTTTTGTTGAAGCTAAACATTTGTTAGTGGGTTCCTGCCTTCGCAGTAATGACAAAAGCATAAGATATAGTGAAAAGCTCGACCCCTTTTCGGGATTAACCTGCCTGCCGGCAAAGGCAGGTTCAACCATCAAACTTGAGTACGTTTTTTCAAAACTTCTCAAATTTGGGTTTCACTAAAAAAAAGGCTGCTAAATTAAATTTAGCAGCCTTAACAAAGCCCATCTTATTTTTATCAACCTACAAACCGAAACGTTAAGATGACCTTTTATTAACCAAAAGCAATAAGTTATTTCTATAAAATTATTTATTTAGATTCCCGTTTGCACCGGAATGACAATTTCAATAGAAACCTCGAGACAGAGCCTCGAGGAGTTTCCTTTTAATTATTCTTTCTTTTCCAATACTAATATGCGTTCTATACCTCCGTTAGCGTTTAAATCTTTCAATTCAATTCTATTGGGCTTAATCTCCTTGATTCTCCATCTGTGGTTTAACTCACTAAAGGGTTGTGAATCTCTTCCAAAATATAACCCTAGGTGCAGGCCATCGTTTCTATAAGCCAACCAAGAACCGGCACTAGTACCATTATTTGGATCTGTCACTTTTACTCTTCCAGTTTCTATGAAGTTAAGTGAGTACCCTTTAAAGTTTTCGGTAGGGTCTATGACATGTATTAACCCGTCATCATATTTAGCTACTTCCCATTCTCCAGAGACAAGTATCTTTTCAACATAATTCAAATCATCATCAATATCAGGGCAATGTCTCTCTAAAATCATCTTATTGTTAGCGTTAGACAGTTTGATCACATCTTCTTCCAAGAATGTAATTAACCACTCTAACTTTAAATCTGGTCTTCCTTCAAGGTTTATTCTTAAACCAATCCCGATGTTTTTGACTAGAATTTCATATGTACCTTCAACCAATTCACCGTTTACTCTGATTTTTACTTTATTTCCTCCATAGAATTTTAAAGGTGTGCCAATATAATCTTTCTCGTTATCGGCACCGTTAACACTCAATCGTGCAACTCTCCATAAACATTCCTGTAGATATTTTTGAACACGTTCCTTGGTATGGTCAACAATCACATCACAGTTTCGTTTTAAGATAATTTTATTACCACCAGCTTCATAAATCTTTATTTTTCCTTCTTCAATTTCGTAAACAAACCACTCTAAAGTAAAGTCTGTTAATGATTCAAATTTCATCTTAATTAAAGCACCTCTATCTCCAACTCTAGTACTCCAAGTACCTGTTAAGATATCGCCATTTCTAGCACGCATGGTAACAACACCTTCTTCTTTAAAGTTAAGTGCATACTCTCCGTATTTATCTGTTAAACTGTTATTTTGTCTTTTGAATTCATACACTACCCAAGGACATTTCTTTAAATATTCGTCTAAACGTTCTTTGGTAAAATCGTCGTCGTTATGATCGTTATCATCATCTTCATCACAAGCGTCTTTAGCGTCCTTAATTGTTCTTGCCAATTCTATATTATTGTTTACCTCAACAGTAGTACCATCGGCCAACACCATAGTTACAGGGAAGTTAAGGCTTGCAAAAACTTCAGAATTTTTTACACGTTTAATGAATTTGTGTAATTGTCTATCGTTTTCAATTTCAACAACATTGATGATTTGAAACTCTCCATTGTAAACCGAAAAAGAAATTGGGTATTGAAAATCGATACATTCTATATCGTCATCCTCTTCATTTTCGCCTTTACATTCGGCAACAAAAGCAGCTAATTCTTCAGCATTGCTTATGACGATTTCATCATGTTCTGAATTAATAATAGTGATCGGGAAAATAATATCCAGTCGATCGTCGTCGTCATCAAATTCATCATAAATCTTTTCGATCAATTTGTAATCGGCTTTAGAATTGATTCTAATTTCAAGTCCGCGAACTTTAACAACAACAGGTAATTTAATTGACAAACAACTCGCTCTATCGATAATGTTGTCATCAGATCCGTCCATTTTAGAGGCGGAACTAATAAAAGCAGTTAGTTCGGAATCTGCTACAAGAGCTTCAGCCTCATTAGGAGGAGTAATGTCAACTCTCTCCTCCTGACACGAGGTGAACAGTAATAAGGCAAAAAAAGGTACTAATAAAAATTTAAGATAAGTTTTCATGGTATTATGTTTTTGGGTTAAACAAAGCATTTTATTATAAAACAGCTAAACTTTAAAAACTCCTACCCCCGATTTAAAAAAAATCAAAAAATAAAAATTCCAAATTCTAAAAAATAAATTCCAAAAACGCTATTTTAGAGGCATCAACTGCCAATACATATGAGCAAACCGCTACATGAAAATATTTGTGAGGAACGTTTATTTTCTTCAATATTTAATAAACACTCTAAAGATTTACACAATTTTCTATATTATAAGTATGGGGATTTATTAAACCCGAAGGATAAAGTACAGGAAGCTTTTGTGAAATTATGGCAAAACTGTGCAAAGATTTCTCCAGATAAAGCAAAGAGTTTTGTGTTTACCACTGCCAATAATTTAATGCTGAATGAAGTGGCGCATCAAAAAGTAGTGTTGAAGCACCAACAGACCAAACCGAAACATTACACCAATGAAAGTCCTGAATTTTTAATGCAGGAAAGCGAGTATAATGATAAATTACAAAAAGCACTCGCAAATTTAACCGAAGCACAACGGGTTGCTTTTATGATGAACCGCGTTGAAGGGAAACGTTTTAAGGAAATTGCTGCATTGTTGGATATTTCTACCAAAGCGGTTGAAAAACGTATTTATGGGGCTTTAGCGAAGTTGCGGAAAGATATTGAGGAACTTTAGAAAAAAAGGACGGAAGACTGAA
>NZ_JBFDAE010000003.1:0-241687 GCF_040720935.1 Algibacter sp. 2305UL17-15 | reverse complement strand
TGACGGGTGACGGGTGACGCTAACAATGAAGCTATAATGTCGCGCAAAGGCGCTAAGACGCAAAGTTTCCTCCGTGATTCTCCATGAAAACTCCGTGAACCTCAGCGAAACATTTTGGAATTTCATTTATTGTTTTTTTATTTATTGGGGGCGGATTTATGGGGCTTTAGCGAAGTTGCGGAAGGATATTGAGGGGCTTTAGAAAAAAAAGGACGGAAGACTGAATGACGGGTGACGGGTGACGCTAACAATGAAGCTATAATGTCGCGCAAAGGCGCTAAGACGCAAAGTTTCCTCCGTGATTCTCCATGAAAACTCCGTGAACCTCAGCGAAACATTTTGGAATTTGGAATTTTATTTTTGTTTTTTTTATTCATTAGGGTAGGAAAAAATAAAAGTTAACTGTTATATAATTGAATAGCGACATGATGAACAGAGAAACACTCATATCAAAATGGTTAAATAACGATCTAAACGATCAGGAATTCGAGGCGTTTAAAAACCTTGAAGACTATGACGATTTAGTTAAGTTAAATAACAGCCTGCAAAGTTTTAAGGCAGATGATTACGATACTTCTAAAGAATTGGAAAACGTATTATCTACCATTAAAAACGAAAAAGCACAGCCTAAAACGCATTGGTTAAAACCATTACTACGTGTTGCTGCAGTACTTGCTATTTGTTTTAGCGTGTATTTTTATACAACAACTTTAGATACCACAGTAACTACGCAGTTAGCACAAAAAACTACCGTGGAGTTACCAGATGCCTCTACTGTTTCGCTCAACGCAAAATCGGTGTTGGCATTTAATAAAAACGATTGGAAAAAAGAACGTGATGTAGAACTGCAAGGTGAAGCCTTTTTTAAGGTTGCCAAGGGCTCTTCATTCAACGTCATTACAACATCAGGAACCGTAACGGTTTATGGTACTCAATTTAATGTAAAACAGAGGGACAATTATTTTGAGGTTATTTGCTACGAAGGATTAGTTGGGGTAACACACAATTCCAAAGAAACAAAATTAAAACCTGGAGACAGTTTTTTAATTGTGGATGGGAAAGTTATTGCTAAAGAAAAAGAAAACCGCTCCTCCCCTTCGTGGTTAAATAACGAAAGTGAATTTAAAAGTATCCCCTTTAAACAGGTTGTTGCAGAATTTGAAAGACAATATAATGTAAACATTACTTTGATTGACATCGATTCTACACAACTGTTTACAGGTTCGTTTACGCACAAAAATATAGATGTTGCATTAAAATCTATTGCAGTACCTTTACAAGTAACGTACAGCAAACAAAACAATACTATTATTTTAAAGCGTGAATAGAAAAGGACTCCTTTTTCTTATTAGTCTCCTATTTTTTTTGAATGGTACAGTCGGTTTTTCGCAAGCCAATCAAAAAACACAGTCGCTTGTTTCTATTTTAAAAATACTGACCGAACGCTATAATGTTAGTTTTTCTTATGTGGATGAAACTATTGCAGATATAGAAGCTGAACTGCCTAGTGCAGATTTGGGCCTTATTGATGCTTTAGTACACATTGAAATGGCTACAGATATAGAATTTAGCATTCTTAATAGTCGTTTCATAACAGTTGTAAAACAAAAAGAACAGACTAAAACCATTATTCGAGAACAGCTTAAAGAAGTAGTTATCAGTAATTATTTAACTACTGGTATTACAAAATTAAATGATGGTTCCCTTACCGTAAAACCTGAGAAATTTGGTATTCTTCCAGGTTTGATAGAACCAGATGTTTTACAGACTATACAAGCACTTCCAGGGGTTTTCAGTATAGACGAAACGGTTTCTAACATTAATATTAGAGGTGGCACACACGATCAAAACCTGATTCTTTGGGACGGGATTAAAATGTATCAATCTGGTCATTTCTTCGGATTGATTTCAGCTTTTAACCCTTATACCACAAAAAAAGTGAACGTTTCCAAAAACGGAACCCGAGCACGATTTGGAGATGGTATTTCCAGTGTGATCGATATGCAATTATCTGATGAAATTGATGGTAAGTTTAATGCAGGCTTGGGTTTTAATTTGATTAATGGGCATGGTTATGCTAAAATTCCACTAACAAATAATACCGAATTACAATTATCTACAAGAAGATCAATTACCGATGTAATTGTAACACCAACTTACGATCAGTATTTTAAGCGCGTATTTCAAGATTCCGATTTTTCTAATGGTCAAAAAAACGAGAATACAATTTCTCAAAATGAAGACTTTTCGTTTTATGATATGACTGCTAAGTTTCTATATGATATTTCGAAAAAAGACAAATTGCGACTGCACTTTTTAAACGTGAATAACAGTTTGAAATATGAAGAACGGTTTTCTAATAACGACAGAAGTGAAGCTTTAAATAGTAGTTTATCCCAGCAAAATTCTGCTTACGGGATGACATATACCAGAGATTGGAATACTGATTTTTCAACTACTGTGCAGGCCTATGTTACCAATTATGATTTGGATGCAACAAATTTCGACATCATTAACAACCAACGCTTAATTCAAGAAAATGAGGTTTTTGATGGTTCTGCACGTTTAGACATCAATTATAGATTAAACACTAATTTCAAACTAAACATTGGGTATCAATTTACAGAAGTTGGCATCAGTAATTTGGAGGATGTGAATAATCCAACATTTAGAAGTTTTATACGAGACGTTATCCGCAGTAATTCTGCATTTGGAGAAGTCGGGTTTCTTTCGAACGATGCGAAAACGAAATTAAAAATTGGAGCTAGAGTGAACCACTTTGATAAGTTTGATGATATTTTAGTTGAACCACGATTAAACTTTAGTCAGCGTTTTTTAAATGTATTTCGACTGGAATTGTTGGGTGAATTTAAAAGTCAGACTACCTCACAAATCATCGATTTGCAAAATGATTTTTTGGGGATTGAAAAACGACGTTGGGTACTTTCCAATAATCTCGATGATGAAATTGTTATCAATGGAAAATCTATTCAACCTGTCCCCATTTTAAAAAGTAAACAAGCCTCTGCAGGGATTCATTATAATAAAAATAAACTGTTGATTAGTGCAGAAGCGTTTATAAAAAAAGTGGATGGCATTACCACAAGAAGTCAAGGATTTCAAAACCAGTTTCAATTCACAAATGCTATTGGAAGCTATGAAATTAAAGGTATTGACGTGTTGATTAATAAACAATTTGCAGACATTTTCAGCTCTTGGTTGGGGTATTCCTATAGCAAAAATGAATACACGTTTCCAACACTAAACAACGGCATACCCTTTCCAAATAATACAGATATAAGACATGCGATAACTTTTGCAAGCACCTACACTTATCGAGATTTTAAACTGGCATTAGGACTTAATTGGCATTCTGGAAGACCCACAACCTTACCTGATTTTGATGCTAATAATGATGAAAATACCATAACCTATACAAATCCGAACAGTTCTAATTTAGATGATTATTTACGCGCCGATTGTTCAGCAACCTATTCCTTTACTATTTCAGAAGCCTCAAATGCCATAATTGGCGCATCTCTTTGGAATGTATTGAACAAAAAAAACATACTAAATGCATACTACACTTTAGATGATGAAAACAATATTAATAAAGTAGAGAATCAGTCTTTAGGTATCACTCCAAATATAAGTTTTAGGGTCATTTTTTAAGAAACAAATGAGCTTTCTTACAAGACTTTACCTATCATCTAATTTATTTCATTATTAGCCTTTAATTGCTTAATTTACAGAAAAATATGCAATGGAATGGCGTCACTAAATCCACTAAATGAAACCCTAGGTCTTAGAAGGGCAAAGCACCTTTTGAGAAGAGCTACATTTAATTACACCAAGGAACAACTTGATAGTTTTGCTGCAATGAACGCAACTGCCGCAGTAAACAGCATAGCAACAAATCCCACTAATATATTAGCTGAACCTTATGACCCTTTGCCAAACGGAGCGCCAGATGGATTTTGGTTATCATCTACAGCACACCCCAATACCTTTGGTGGTCAAGGTAGAAAACGATCTCATATTACAGCTTGGTGGTGGTATAACGCCATTAATCAGGTGTCATTAAAGCATAAGCTCTCTTTCTTTTTACATACCAGTTTTACTGTTGCTAAAGATTCTGGCGCAGGACTTTCCCCTTTCTTTTATGACCATATTCGTTTGCTGGATTTCTACGCACTTGGAAACATAAAAACCCTTGCCAAAAAAATCACTTTGGACAATGCGATGTTGGATTATTTGGATAATACACAGAACAACAAAAACAATCCGAACGAAAATTATGCACGGGAATACTTGGAATTATTTACCATTTTAAAAGGTGAACAAATTGGAGAAGGTAATTATACCAATTATACGGAGTTGGATATTCAACAAGCTGCCAAAGTATTTTCAGGATTTAAAAAGAAATATGACCGAAATGGGGATATAGACCCCGATACTAATTTACCAATAGGATACTTGGCTTTAGGACAACACGACACTAATAACAAAACCTTCAGTAGTGCTTTTGGAGGACACACCATTACAGGCAGAAGTACAGCTTCTGGAATGATGGAAGAATTAAGTGATTTTGTTGAAATGGTGTTTGCCCAACCAGAAACAGCAAAAGCCTATTGCAGAAAATTATACCGTTATTTTGTAAAAAGCTCATGGAATGATACTATTGAAACCGATATCATCGGGCCCCTAGCACAACAGTTAATTGCTAATAATTATGAAATTTTACCTGTAGTAAAAACATTGCTTTCCAGTCAGCATTTCTATGATGCAGATGATGGCGATGCTACCGACAATATTATAGGGGCTATTATTAAAAGCCCGCTGCAATTATTATCCGAAGTATGCACCTTATTTGAAGTGTCGTTTCCTGACCCTTCTACAAATGCTCTTCGCTTTTACAATAATTTTTATCATAAGTTTATACATAATACATACTATAAATCCGCAGGAATGGAAATATACAATCCAGATTCCGTAGCAGGTTATCCGGCCTATTACCAAGAACCTAGTTTTGATAGAATTTGGTTTTCATCCAACACCTTAATAGGAAGATACAAGCTTATTGAAAGTTTGATTATTGGAAGAAATACCATAGACCCAAATGCTAACATATATGCTACGCTAGACACCGTTGCTTTTGTAGAAAATAAAATTGACCCTAACGATGCAAAAGACCCAAATCTTCTGGTTCATAAAATAGCTGAACTGTTATATCCTGAAAGTATTGATACAGATAGAACAGATTATTTTAAAACCTTTTTGATTGAAGATTCCGATGATTATTATTGGACGGGAGCTTGGTTACAATATATAAACACACATAATCAAGCAGATAAAACTGTGGTAAAATTAAGATTGGACGCGCTAATTACAGGAATGGTAAATGCTGCTGAATTTCAATTAATGTAGTGCCAATTATCAAGATGAAACACAAAAAAATGAACAGATGAAAAGAAGAAATTTTTTAAAACTCTCTGCAACGGCATCGGTAATTGGTTTAACTCCTTTTGAATTACAAGCTGCTTTAAAATCGGTATTGCCCTATGCCGCCTGTCCAGATATTTCCAACAGGAAACTAGTACTCATCAACCTAGCTGGTGCCAATGATGGCTTAAACACGGTAATTCCAATAAATGAATACGATACCTATAGCAATTTGCGACCTAATATTAAGGTGTCCAATACCGACTATATTGAATTGGACACCACTTTGGGACTTAACCAACAAATAGGACTTAATCCTGCACTTACGGGTTTCAAATCACTTTACGATTCTGGATTACTGCGCATTATGCAATCTGTTGGGTATCCGTCCCAAAATAAAAGCCATTTTAAATCTACCGATTTATATATGGGTGGCAATGATGGCAATAGCACTTTAAACGGTGCTGAAACGGGATGGATCGGTCGTTTTATGGAACAATTTTATGCCGATTTTATATTAGAAACATATCCTTTAGCAGTAGAAATTGGCTCTAACAAAACCTCTCTTGGTTTTCACGGAGAAGAAGCCCATGGCATGTCTTTAAATATAACCGGACAAGATCCTGCTGGTTTTTATAATATTTTAAATGGTTTGGGCGGTGAGCCTCCAGCTAATATTCCAAATTCAGATTTTGGAGATCAATTGCGATTTATCAATAACACGGATGCATTGTCCAATACTTACGCTGAAGCGATTTCTTCGGCTTTTAATAACGGACAAAACGATGCTACATATCCAGATACAGATTTAGCAAATCAATTAAAAACCGTGGCGCGCTTGATTAGTGGCGACTTAGGTTCAAAAGTATATATGGTGCGTATTTCTGGTTTTGATACACATAATGCTCAAATACAAACTTCTGGAAATGTTGCCGGCAAACATTACGATTTGCTCGACCAATTATCTGGAGCTGTAAAAGCTTTTGTAGATGATATGCAAAGTCAGAATTTAGCCGATGATGTTGTTGGTTTAACCTTTTCTGAATTTGGAAGAAAAGCTGCCGAAAACGGAAATCTAGGAACAGATCACGGTGAAATTGCGCCCATGTTTTTATTTGGAACACCTGTTGCTGGCGGTGTTTCTGGAACAAATCCAGATTTAACCGAAGCTACAAGTGCCAATAATTGGCAAATACAAACGGTACAGTATGATTACCGACAAACCTTTGCGACGCTTTTACAAGACTTTTTAGGTGCTGAAAACTCCATTATTGATAATACGTTCTTTAATCATAGTTTAAACGATAGCTTCACAAATTTAAAACTTCCAGAAATTTTAAAGAATCCTCTAACCAGCGATTGTTATCAAGCTTTAAGTACCGAGGAACAATTAAAAGCCGAAAGAGATTGGTTGGTTTATCCAAATCCTTTTACGGATACCATTAATTTTGCAAGTATCAATACTTATACCGATATCAGTTACAAGTTATTTAATGCATCTGGATTGGAAATCATGAACAGAACAGATGTCATTACCAATGGAAAGCTCTCTTTAAATCTTATGCATTTGAGTAGCGGGATTTATTTTTGTGCTATTAAGACAGGGAATTCGCAGGAGGTTCATAAGTTGGTTAAGTTGTAGATTGAATATTTAATTTTTAGCCAATACACAAAAAAACTTATTCTTACATCCGCTCCGGCACCTCAATCCCCAAAACACTAAACGCATTTTTAATAGTTTGTGCTACCGTTTTTGAAAGCTGCACTCTAAACACTTTTTCAGTATCATTATCTGCTCCTAAAATAGAAACGTTTTGGTAGAATGAATTAAACTCTTTTACCAAATCATACGTATAATTAGCAATTAATGCTGGACTATGTTGTTCTGCGGCGTTTTGAATTACTTCTGGAAATAACTGGAGTTGTTTTATGAGTTCTTTTTCCTTTGGATGAAGTTGCGTTTCGACTGCGCTCAACGTGACATTGGATGTCAAATCAGCTTTTCGTAAAATAGATTGAATTCTAGCATAGGTATATTGAATAAACGGCCCTGTATTTCCCTGAAAATCTATAGATTCTTTTGGATCGAATAAAATACGCTTTTTAGGATCTACTTTTAAGATATGGTATTTTAATGCTCCTAAACCTATGGTTTTGTAGAGTGCCTTTTTCTCGTCTTCGGAATAGCCATCTAGTTTCCCCAATTCTTCTGAAATCTCCTCGGCAGTCGCAGCCATTTCATCTATCAAATCATCGGCATCAACAACAGTACCTTCTCTACTCTTCATTTTTCCGCTAGGTAAATCTACCATACCATAACTTAAATGGTATAAATTTTTCGCCCAATCGAAGCCTAATTTTTTCAGAATTAAAAATAAAACTTGAAAGTGATAATCTTGCTCATTTCCAACGGTATAAACCATACCTCCAACATCAGGATGATCTTTTATGCGTTGTATGGCTGTCCCGATATCTTGTGTCATATAAACAGCGGTACCGTCAGAACGCTGCACTATTTTTTTGTCCAATCCATCTTCGGTTAAATCACACCAAACTGAACCATCTTCTTCTTTAAAAAACACACCCGATTTTAAACCTTCGGCTACAAACTCCTTTCCTAATAAATAGGTGTCACTTTCATAATATAATGTATCAAAATCTACACCTAAATTTTTATAAGTTTCAGCAAAACCTTTATACACCCAACCGTTCATTTTTTTCCAAAGTGAAACTACTTCTTCGTCTCCTGCTTCCCATTTTCTGAGCATATCCTGAGCATCTAAAAATATAGGCACCATTGTTTTAGCGCCTTCAACAGAAAATCCGTCATTGACCATAATTTCAATTCCTTTTTTATATTCTTGGTCGAACTTCACATAATAATTACCAACCAATTTATCGCCCTTTAAACCCGTGCTTTCAGGAGTTTCTCCATTTCCAAAAAGTTTCCAAGCAATCATACTTTTACAAATATGAATCCCTCGATCATTAATAATTTGGGTTTTATAAACTTTCTTCCCTGAAGCTTTCAAAATTTCGGCAACACTATAGCCCAATAAATTATTTCTAACATGTCCTAAGTGGAGCGGTTTGTTGGTGTTTGGCGACGAATATTCTACCATAATCGCTTTTTCGCCTTCCTTCGGTGTTTCAAAACCATAAGTATTTTCATCCTTAATTTTAGAGAAAAAATCTAGATAATACGCATCGCTTATTTCAACATTTAAAAACCCTTTTACAACATTAAAGCCTTTTACTTCATCTACATTATCAACTAAATAATTTCCGATTTTTTCGCCAATTTGCACAGGGTTTCCTTTTAAAAAACGCAACATCGGAAAAACAACCACAGTAATATCTCCAGTAAATTCCTTTCTGGTAGCTTGGAATTCAACAGATTCCAATTCTGTTTGGTATTCAGCTGAAACCGCTTGTTTAACGTGGGCAGATAATATGTTCTGAAGGCTCATTTTCTTGTTTTATAAGTCTGCAAAGATAGAATTTTTAAATCAAGTTTAACATCGATTTTAATGTGAAATACGTATCTTAGTTCATATGAAAAAGCTTGTGTTTTTATTAATTTTATTCGGATTTATATATAGTTGCGATTCCAAATCAGATACCGTTGAAACGGCTCCTGAACCTACCTTTTATAAGGGAATGGATCTGTCGTTTCAATCAGAGTTAGAAGACTATAACATTCCATATAAAGATGCCGATGGTAACCCAATAGCCATATTACCTTTTGTTGCAGAAAACGGGACTAATTTAGTACGTTTAAAACTATGGCACACGCCAAAAGATGGCGAAAATAGTTTAGCCGATGTGAAAGCCTATGCTAAACACATAAAATCACAAAACATGTCGTTTTTACTGAATTTTCATTATAGCGATTATTGGGCAGACCCGGGAAAACAGAACCCTCCAGAAGCATGGAAAAACATGGACACCCAAGAAATAAGAACTGCTATTTACAATTACACAAAAAATGTGGTACAACAATTAAAGAGCCAAAGCACCCTACCTGAAATGATTCAAATAGGTAATGAAACGGATAGCGGCTTTTTATGGGACTACGGAAAGGTTTGGAACGAATTTGATAACAATTGGGCTAATTATGCTGCTTTGGTAAGCGAAGCCATAAAAGCCATTAAGGAAGTTGATACAAATAAGGAGGTAAAAATAATGTTGCATCATTCAAGTGTTGAAAATGCTATTTTTTTCTTTGAGAAATTAGAACCCTTTAATATTGATTACGATATTATAGGGTTATCCTATTATCCACAGTTTCAGATTAAGGATTTGAGTTTGGTGCAACAAAAACTGAATCAATTAGCTTTAAACTTCAATAGAGATATTTTAATGGTTGAGGTGGCTTATCCTTTCACTTTCGATTATGAAGACAAAAGCAATAATTACATTGGGGATAGTAGTCAAATTTTATCCGAATTCCCCGCAACTCCCGAAGGACAAAAAGCCTATTTTGAATGGCTGGTAAATGCTATAAAAAAAATACCCAATAATCGAGGCATCGGATTTTGTTATTGGGCGCCAGATTGGGTGGCGTTTAATGGTAACGAAACTACCTCTACAAGTGGAAGTGCGTGGGAAAACCAATGTATGTTCGATTTTGACCATAAAGCCCTTCCTGTTTTTGATATTTACGGAAACAACTAGGTTTTCAACACATTAAAATTTGAAAATTCAAGTGGCATTTGAAGGAAAAAAAATACCGTTTTTCTATGTTTTGTGCAGTTAGTCTATTCGTCGATTTTTTCAAAAAAACCAACTCGCTTTTCATCTAATTTTTTGGTAGAAAAACCTATAAATTAGAATATAAAAAGGCTTTTTGCAACTTTTGTTGACCAAAGCTATTATCTCAAAACAAAGTGGACAATTTTATTAACCCAAACAAAGACTTCTTGATTGCCCTCAACCAAGCATCTTTAAATAATAGTTTGCTAAAAAGCTATAGTTTAATCGCTCTATGAGGAGAATAATTACTTTTATTATATTCTTATCGCTTTTCGTTGGTTTTTCACAAACCAAGGAACTAGACAGTCTTTCCATTAAATTAGGTTTTGAAACCACCGATTCCCTCAAGGTAGAAACTTCTTTGAAAATTATTGAACACCTTTTTGAAATTAAGGATTTTAACCTTGCGCAACAATACATAAAGGCCAGCGAGAAATTATCGTCTGATATAAATTACCAGCCCGGTAAAGCCAAAATCACCTATTATAAAGCTTTGATTTATGCTGAGAAAAGCGATTATATCAATGCTATGGATGGTTACACAAAGGCAAAAGCCATGTTTAACCAATTAAGCGATACTCTTAATATTGCCAAAGTGAACAATAGCATTGGTTTAATTGAAATTGAACGCGGCAATTACAGTAAAGGGCTTCAGTATTCATTATCGGCCATTAGAGAGTTAGAAAAACGAGGTTTAAAACATGAACTAAAATCTGCTTATGCTAGTTTGGGTAAAGCTTATTATAAAATAAATAACGTCGATAAAGCTATTGAATACAATTTAAAGGCCTTGGATATTCAAGAACAGCTTAACGATGATATTGGAGCGGGTACATCGAGCTTACAATTGGCCGAATTATATTCTCAGGTAAAAGAACACAGAAAAGCCATTGAATTTTACGAAAAAGTACTTTCTAGTGCTAAAGGTAAAACAGACTCTATTCAAAGTGAAATTTTACCAAAATTAGGTGGGGAATATTTAAAATTTAACGATTATGAAAACGCCACTAAATATTTACTGCAAGGTTTAAATTTAAATCGAAAAAATAAAAACGAAGCTAATTTATTGGTAACTCTTAATAACTTAGGAGGTTTAAATTTAAGCCAGAATTATTTAAGAACCGCAGAACAACAATTACTTGAAGCAGGCAGAATAGCACGGAAACTCAAGAACCAAAATGAACTTTTAAAGAATTATGGTTTAATGAAGTCTCTAGATTCATCAAAAAGAAACTTTGCTAGAGCTTTTGTTTGGCAACGACGTTACTATACCCTTAAGGATAGTTTAGAAAAAAAGGGCTCTAATCCTATCACTAAAAGTATTTCTATTTCCGAAAATGATTTAGGCTTAAACTTTGATAAGGTTGCACCTAAAAAAGAGAGTACATCTGTTAGTTTAGGACAGAATGATACTATTAATGAAAGTGAGGACAAGTTGAAGAAATTTAAGTTGTTCTTCTATATTTTACTCGGAATTTTGGCAATAGTATGTGCTTTTCTTGTTTTAATATATTTAAGACGAAATAGTAACTTAAAATACACTCAAGAACTAGAAGAGAAGAATCTTAAAATACAATTACAAAACGAAGCTTTTGTTGAGCAAACTAAACATTTAGAAAACATAAATAATGTTAAGGATAAGTTGTTCTCAATTATTTCGCATGATTTAAAGGATTCTTTATCCTCTATTAATGGCTTTATCGACTTATTAAAAGATGGTTCTTTATCGCGTGAAGAGTTTGATAATCTAATTCCAGAATTGAGTGAAAATGCGAATAACGCTTCACTTTTGTTATTCAATTTATTGAACTGGTCTAAATCTCAAATGCAATCGCTCAAACCAAGTCCGAGCTTATTTGATGTGCAAGAAGTATTTGAGGAAAAAATAAAATTGATAGATCAGCGTCTTGAAAGTAAAGGTATAGAATTGATAGACCATTCACTTCGTGATTTTGCGTATGCCGATAGAAGTATGATTGAAATCGTTGTTCAAAATTTACTGGCTAATGCTTTAAAATTCTCAAGAAAAGGAGATACTATTACTATTTCTAACCATATCAGCAATGGTAGCTGTATTATCAGTATTGCAGATACTGGAATTGGTATTTCTAAACACAATATCGAGAAACTCTTCAAGAGCAGCACTTACACTACTATGGGTACCAATAACGAAAAAGGGACTGGTCTTGGTCTTTCCATCTGTAAAGAATTGGTAGAACTTAATGGTGGAAAAATTTGGGTTGAAAGTTCTGTTAATGTGGGTAGTACTTTTTATGTGCAATTGCCAAAATCTAAACCCAACGAATAGTTTAAGCTTTAGGCAAAAACACTTCTGCCATCATACAACGCGCACTTCCACCACCACAGGTTTCAATGGTTTCTAATGAACTAGATACTATTTTACAATGGGTTTCTATTTGTGCTATTTGAGATGGAGTTAGTGCATCATGTGCAGCTTTACTCATTATTAAGAAACGTTCATCATTATGTCCTTTTACCTGCAACATATTACCAGCAAAGGTTTTGAGTTGAGCTTCCGTAATGTCAACAATTTGTTTGCCATCTTCTTTTAAATGGTTGATCACATTTTTGCGCTCTTTCTTATCGTCTATACTGCTTAAGCAAACAATCGCAAAGGTTTCAGCGACACTCATCATTACATTGGTGTGGTAAATAGGTTTCCTTTTGCCATCAACCGTTTGGTTCGCAGTAAAAACAATGGGAAAATAGTCGAAGTCCTCACAGAATTCTATGAACAAATCTTCATCAGCTCTGGGAGATAAAGCACAATAGGCTTTTCTATTTGCACGGTCTAAAACAACACTTCCCGTACCTTCAAGAAAAATGTTTTCTTCCTCAGCACTTGTATAATCAACTATATTGTTGATTACAAAACCCTTTTCTTCCAAAATTTCCAAAATATCCTCCCGACGCTCTAAACGTCTGTTTTCTGCAAACATGGGGTATAAACCAACATCGCCATTTTCATGAAACGACACCCAATTGTTTGGAAAAATGGAGTCTGGTGTATCGGTTTCTTTTCTATCATTAACAACTATTACATCAACACCAATAGTTCTAAGTTTATCCACATAAGCATCAAACTCCTTTTGAGCTTTAACATTAATCGTTTCTGGTAACACACCATCAATAGCTTCCTGATAATAATTATTAACAGCAGTTTGCTCGTTCATCCTAAAATTCACAGGACGAACCATTAAAATGGTGTTTGTAGTTTGTTGCATTTTTATTTAAATTGTATTACAAAAGTATTACTATTTATTATAAAAACAACTTTGTGTATTTGGAAACTCAAAACTATGACTTATTGACTTGAGTTCTATTCATATTTAAAACACAATGTCTGAATTTCAATAACAAATAATTCTTTTGATATCCTAGAAGGTCTTTTTTGATTTTAAAAGATATGAATAGCATTAAAAAAAAGCAGACCTACAAGGTTTTTGAAACCTTGCAGGTCGTTAACTACCTGTAATAAAAAGATATAAAAATACTTCTATTTAAAATTTACCGCTCTTAATCTATCTTTTACCACATGTTTTATTTTAGGTAATACCTCTTTCATTATATAAGGAGGGTAAGCACCATCCCCTGCTTTTTGAATTTCTTCTAAAGCATATTTCATATAGGTACTGTGTACAATGGTACCAATATTAATTTTGCTCATCCCCATTAGTATTGATTTTTGAATGTCGGCATCTGGAATTCCCGTACCGCCATGCAAAACTAAAGGCGCAGGAATAGCTAGAGCTATTTCCTCTAAACGATCAAAATGGATTTTAGGTTCAGTTGGTGTAAATCCGTGAGCAGTACCAATACCTACAGCTACAATATCAACACCTGTTGCTTCATAAAGTTTTTTCACTTCTCCAACATCGGCTAAGAAATCATTATCGCTTTTTACCTCAACACCACGCCCCATAATCTTGCCTATTTCGGCCTCTACAACAACACCGGCTGAAGCGGCATAATCTACAACCTGTTTGGTCATTTTTATATTTTCTTCAAGCGATACCTGAGAACCATCAATCATCACGGAATCGTAACCCGAATCTATGGCGCGTTTGCATAAATCTACCGTGGTACTGTGGTCTAGATGTAAAAAGATATTGTTTTGAGATACTTTTTTAAAGCCATCTACTAAAGAACGAAATACCTCTGTAGTATTTAATTCTGCAACTGGTGGATACGTCATTACCATAACGTTCGTACTCATTTCATCTGCAGCTTCAACTACAGCTTTCAGATCGTAATTATCATTTACATTAAACGCAGGCAAACAGCGTTGGGTTGCTCTGTAATCAATGAATAATTCTTTAAGCGTATTGTACTTCTGATTGTATATCATTTTTTCTAATGTTTTAATTACTGTGCCCATATAAATGGTCTTTACTTATTTCTATTTCAATATTGCTAATGTCCAACCAATGGTTTAGTTCTGTCAAATCTTTTTGTAAATAACCTCTACCAATAATCCAATGATGGTCTAAACCATTATTCAATACGGTGCTTAGAATATCTCCAGCTGAGTTTTTTCTAGGTTCAACTTCGGCATAACTTCCTCTAAATGCCATTTCAGACGGTCTAATATTTCCTTCCCAAGTCAACACTTTTGAAGCTTCAGGATATTGGTATTTTGCAATGGTTACTTGTCCTTGTTTATGTAAAAACTCCAACAGCATCCCCATACTACTTTCTACATCAAAATTCTCAAGGATACTGTGATTTCTAACTTCAAACCCAGTTTCAGGATGTATCAATTTTGTTGGTGCACCTCCACAATGCCAGAAACCAACGCGGTTATCATCTTTATTGATAAGCGATAAATCTACCAAGGTTGGAATGGCATTCCCAAAACTTATCTGATGCATTAAAATCATGGTTAATAAGGCTCCCATGTCAGATTCATCAGCAACAGGAATTCCTAAATCCTGAACCAAAGCTCCTGCGCCATCACCCGCAATGCCATAGGTGTCAAATAATTCGGGCCAATTTTTAAGTCCTATTCCTAAATAATCATGTAAGCGAGCATAATCTGCCATTGCTAATGATAATCGTATCGATTTATTTATTTGCTCATCATTCACATTATTGAATTTGCAAAGTGAATGCCCTAACAATTGCTCTTTTATTTGTCCGATAATATCATCGGTAAACTTTTTACCATGCTGCCAAATGGTATCAAAATCTATTCTATCCACTTTAATCCCGAATCTATTTAGAAGCGACAATTCATTGAGTTCGCAATCGTAAAATCCTGGCACACGAAAACCTCCAACCATACCAACAGACTTTTGATTGATTGAAGCCTTTACATACACCGATTTTGCAAATTTTAAAATATTACCATTAAAGGCATCGTCGTCTGGCGATTCAAAAAGCCATGAAAATTTTACACCGCAAGAATTAAAGATGTTCAGCAAAAAATTTTGACCGCACAATCTATTATTGGATAGTCTTCCACCGGTTTCTTCATCATGAGACCAACTTAAAACTGGAATTTTATTTTGATTTAACCAACGCGCTAAAGTGGCCGCTAAATCTCCAGCTATAAAAGACGCCTGATAAATAATTAAACCGTCTATACCCTGAGCTTGCATCTCCTTTAACCACGTATAAATAGCCTCTTTAGATTGAATTGGCGCTTCAGATGCTATCAGTTCAAATCGTTCTTTTGGTAAAGCGTTTTTCAATCCTGTTTTAGCATTGGCATAATTTTTTAAAATGGATTGCCAATCAAAATGTTCTTCAAGTCCTACCCCAACAAGGGCTATTTTCGCAATGTAATTTGGTTTCTTTGGGGCTATAGCACTTTCGAATAAGTCACTTACTATGCCTCCTTCTATAATTGATTTTTCTAGTAAACCCATAATGCTTTCTATTTAGTATCGATGAATAATGGACAGTTTTTTTCCATAAAACCCTTATTGGGAAGGTATGTTCTGCCTCCAAAATGTTGCGCTACTTGCGACGCAAAGTAACTGGCATATAACATGCGCTCTTTTAAACTAAAACCTTGTAATAAAGCAGAAGCATAAGCTGCGTGAAACGCATCGCCACATCCTGTAGTGTCTATAACTTCAACTTTAAATGCCGGTTGATGAATTAATTCCCCCTCAGATAAAGCAAAAGAACCATTGGCACCATCGGTAATGATAACTTGAGCTTCAGTCATTTTTGAAACTGATTTTAAGACTTCAATGGCATCTGTTTTTCCAGATATATTTTGAGCTGCTTCCAAAGGCAAAATAGCGTCAGAACATAATGCTAGCATCTCCTCCATTATAGATTGTTCTGCAGATTCCATGTCCAAAACACTTTTTAATCCCAAGCTTTTTGCTAATTTTAATAAATGAATGTTTATAGCAGTATCATATCCATCCACCAGTATTAAATCGAATCCTTTTAAATCATCTTCATTAATATCCTCTTTGGAAAATGGGATATAATGTTTTGTGGAATAGAATACGGTACGTTCGCCTTCATCATCAATTTGAACAATGGCAATAGCTGGAGTTGCACCTTCTTTTTTAACGAAAAAATCATTTTTCACCCCATGCTTTATCAGCTCATCCTTAGCAACCGTACTTAATGGATTATCACCAAAATAACCTAAAAAATAGGTTTCGTTTCCTAACGCTGCTAATCCACACGCAGCGTTACCCGCAGGAGCACCACCTTGTAGTAAGATATCACATTCGTTTTTTTGTCCCATCTTAATTTCTGATGGTACAGATACCAAAAGATCTACTACATTTAAACCGCTACATAGCACCTTCATAATATAATTGTTTGTAACAAAGTTAGTATCAAAACAAAGTTTATACTAAATGCTAATTATATCAATTTATGTACTATATTGTCCAGTATTAGTTATTTCATATCAAATGAAGCCGAAATTAGAACATATTCCGCATGAATTAGATGGTTCTATTCATGCCTTTATATATGAAAACGATTATTTTAACGCCCCTTGGCATTATCATGAAGATTACGAATTAACATATATTGTAAAAGGAAGCGGCATAAGACATGTGGGTAATAATATAGACCACTTTACACCAAACGATCTCGTTCTCATCGGGAAAGAAGTGCCACATTGTTGGCGTAATGAAATGGGTTATAATGATGGTGTCATTTCGGTTTGTGTGCAATGGAACAACAAGACTATAGATGATTTTTTAAATAACAATTCAGAATTACAAGCCGTTCATTCGCTTTTGGAAGCTTCAAAACAGGGTATAAAATTTACTAACATTGATTTTGTGAAACAGATAAGTGATAGAATGATACAATTAAATCAATTACATTCAGGAAAAAAACTTATAAACTTACTTGATATTTTACTGGATTTGGCAACATCAAACGAAAAAACCTTACTATCCATTACTAAAACCAACTATCATTTTACGGAAAAATCCAATACGAGAATAGCTTCGATTTTAAACTATATCGATCATAATTACCATAGAAAAATAAGTATTGAGGATATGGCCAACCTCATTTACATGACAAATAGTGCGTTTTGTAAATATTTTAAAAAAGAATTTAAAAGGCCTTTCACCAATTATCTTAATGAATTCAGAATTAGAAAAGCTTGTTTGTTATTGCAAGAAACCGACCAGAACCTTCTGGATATTGCCTTAAATTGTGGCTATGAGAACATGTCCTTTTTTCATAGACAATTTAAAAAATACTTACTTATGACACCTTTAGCATATAGAAATTATAATGCCTTGTTTGAATGATTTCTTAATCTCTAAACAAAGGCATTGTTGTGCATCGTAGTAGCCCCTCTTGCTTCCCAATTTCAGCATAAGGCACTTCTTCAACGGTAAAACCTTGATCTCTTAACCAATTATTAAGCCTTGTAAAGTTCTGTTCTGAAATAATGACATCTTCAGAGATTGAAAACACGTTACTATACATTTGGTACATTTCATCTTTGGTTATTTCAAAAACGTTTTCTTTCCCAAAGAAATCAACTAACCATTCATATTCCTTTTCAACTAAAAATCCATTTTTATGGATAATGGCTTTTCCTTTACCTAACGGATTAAAGCAACAATCTAAATGTAATGCGTTCTCTTTAGGGTTGGTATTGGATTTTCGCAACTCAAAAGCTTTTACTTTTTTCTTCGGAAATAAGTCTTGAATCGCTTTTACTGCTTGAATATTGGTGCGTGCGGTAATCAATTCTGGATAATCATTTCCTGAATACGTTCCCATAAAAATATAGTCGTTCCACGACATCACGTCTCCTCCTTCCACATGACATTCTTTTGGCAGAATAATACGCTTATCTTCCGCTACTTGATTCCAGATATAATCTATAGCCCGCACTTCTTTTTCTCTATGTGGTAAAATATTGGCTTCAATCATGATATCGTCAATCACAAAAGCAATGTCTCTCGTAAAGATTTGATTGCAATTTTTTATAACCTCTGGTCTGTAAACTTCAACATCATATTTTTCAAATACTTTTAATACAGCATTCATCTCTTTAATCATATCAGCTTCGGTAGGATATGTTCCTGCTTTGATATGCTCAATACTCTTCGGATCATAACAATCCTCTATTTTTGGAATTGGGCCATTGCTTTCGGCTGTTCCTAAAACAACTGAGCGTAATCTAGAAATTTCGTTTTGAATATTTAATTTTATCATTCGCAATCGCTATATAAATGCTTTTATTTTAATATATCAAAGCTAAGGATTATAAAGTGTACTTTACATTATTCTCATAAAAAAGAGCATATAAAAGAAAAGCTTCATGAAAAATTCATGAAGCTTAACAATAATTTAAAAACCTATATTTTATTATCTCTTTTCTATGGGCTTGAATGCTCTTTCAGTTTCTCCAATATAAAGTTGTCTTGGTCTCCCTATTGGCTCTTTATTTAATCTCATTTCGCGCCATTGTGCAATCCAACCTGGTAAACGCCCCATTGCGAACATAACGGTAAACATTTCTACCGGAATTCCCATGGCTCTATAAATAATACCAGAATAGAAATCAACGTTTGGGTATAATTTTCTTTCTACAAAATACGGGTCTTCTAATGCTTCTTTTGCTAAACCTTTGGCAATATCTAAAATAGGATCGTCTATCCCTAAATCTGCTAAAACTTCATTAGCCGCTTGTTTAATAATAAGTGCTCTTGGGTCAAAGTTCTTATACACTCTGTGCCCAAAGCCCATTAAACGGAAAGGGTCATTTTTATCTTTAGCTTTCGCCATGTATTTTTTAGTATCGCCTCCATCTGCTCGAATAGCTTCAAGCATTTCTAAAACCGCTTGGTTAGCACCACCATGAAGGGGCCCCCAAAGTGCAGAAATACCAGAGGCAAGCGACACGAATAAACCTGCATGGGACGAACCTGCAATTCTTACGGTTGAGGTTGAACAGTTTTGCTCATGATCGGCATGTAAAATTAAAAGTTTGTCCAACGCGTTAACCAAGATTGGATTCTGTTCGTAATCACTACTTGGACTTTTAAACATCATCTTTAATAAATTCTCTACATAGCCTAATTTATTACTCCCATAATCTAATGGTAAACCGTGCTTTTTACGCAAAGTCCAAGCCACCAATACAGGAAATTTTGCCATTATTCTCACAATAGCTTTATACATTTCCTCTTCCGAATTTACATCTACAGTAGAAGGATAAAATGCCGTAAGCGCACTAGTTAATGAAGACAAAACACCCATTGGGTGTGCTGATCTTGGAAATGCATCTAAAATCTTTTTAACGTCATCATCTACAACAGAGTGGGCTTTAATGTCGTTATCAAACTTATCTAATTTCTCTTTTGTTGGTAATTCCCCAAAAATTAAAAGGTACACTACTTCCAAAAAGTGTGCTTTTTCTGCTAATTCTTCAATAGAATAACCTCTGTATCTTAAAATGCCTTTTTCGCCATCTAGAAAGGTAATAGCGCTCTCACAACTTCCTGTATTTTTATAACCGGGATCAATAGTGATTACTCCACCTGTTGCACTTCTTAATGTTTTAATATCTATTGCAACTTCATTCTCCGTTCCTCTTATTAAAGGAAACTCATGTTTTTCGCCGTTAATTTCTAAGGTAGCAGTATCTGACATATATTTATTTAGTTTTACTTTTTGTGTCGCTAATTTACAAAATATCTCATGATTAGGAAGCGCAGGCGTAAAGGTTTTATTAATTTAAATATTGTTAAAATTGATATCCACAAAAAAGCGATTACTTAAAAAAGTAATCGCTTTTGAATATAGAAATTATAGTATCCTTTATTACTTTATTTTAAAAGCATTTTCCCCTGGAAAATAAGCAACTTCTCCCAACTCTTCTTCAATACGAAGTAACTGGTTGTATTTTGCCATACGGTCACTACGAGACGCAGAACCTGTTTTAATTTGGCCTGTGTTTAACGCTACGGCTAAATCTGCAATGGTGTTATCTTCAGTTTCTCCGGAACGGTGTGACATTACAGAAGTATAACCTGCATTATGCGCCATATTTACAGCAGCAATAGTTTCAGTTAATGTACCAATTTGGTTTACTTTAATTAAGATTGAATTTGCAATACCTTCTTTAATACCTCTTGATAAACGCTCAACATTGGTTACAAATAAATCATCGCCCACCAATTGAACTTTGTCGCCAATTAATTCGGTTAAATATTTAAAACCGTCCCAATCGTTTTCATCCATTCCATCTTCAATCGAGATAATTGGGTATTTAGAAGCTAATTCAGCTAAATATTCAGCTTGCTCTTTAGAAGTTCTTATCACTCCAGAATCGCCTTCAAATTTCTTGTAATCGTATTTTCCATCCACAAAAAATTCGGCAGCAGCACAATCTAAAGCGATTTTTACTTCATCTCCAAATTTATAGCCTGCATTGGCTACTGCTTTTGCGATAGTATCTAATGCATCCTCTGTTCCTCCTGGCAAGTTTGGTGCAAATCCACCCTCATCACCAACAGCAGTACTTAAATCTCTGTCGTGCAATACCTTTTTAAGATTATGGAAAATCTCAGTACCCATTTGCATAGCGTGTGTAAAGTTTTTAGCTTTAACGGGCATAATCATAAACTCTTGAAACGCAATTGGCGCATCACTATGGGAACCACCGTTAATGATATTCATCATTGGCAACGGTAACGTGTTTGCAGAAACACCACCTACGTAGCGATATAATGGCATATTTAACTCATTTGCCGCAGCTTTGGCAACAGCAAGAGAAACACCCAAAATAGCATTAGCTCCTAATTTTGATTTATTTGGCGTACCATCCAAATCAATCATCATTTTATCAATCAGGTTTTGTTCAAAAACAGAAACACCTAATAATTCTTCTGCGATAAGTGTGTTTACATTTTCAACTGCTTTTAAAACACCTTTACCCATGTATGTATTTCCGCCATCACGTAACTCTACAGCTTCGTGCTCTCCAGTTGATGCTCCCGACGGTACGGCAGCTCTACCCAATATATTGTTTTCGGTAACTACATCTACTTCAACAGTAGGATTACCTCTTGAATCTAAAATTTGTCTTGCGTGAATATTGATTATTATGCTCATAATTGGTTTGTTTTTAATCTTTTATCAAATTTACGTTTTAATCTCTTCTTATTTACTGACTTTTGACATAAAATCTTAAAAAGAAAGCTATAACGTTTTAGTTAATTTACGGTGTTTAAAAATCTATTTTTCTACTACAGAAAGCTTGCTTCTTTTAATATTCTCAACGAACTGGTCAAATAAATAAGATGAATCATGTGGTCCGGGACTTGCTTCTGGATGGTATTGTACAGAGAAACAATTTTTAGACTTCATAGCTAAACCTGCAACGGTCTCATCATTTAAATGAATATGCGATATTTGCAAATCTTGATTGGCTTCAGCCTCTTCCCTATTTACGGCAAATCCATGATTTTGAGAGGTAATCTCTCCTTTTCCGGTAATTAAGTTTTTTACGGGATGGTTGATGCCTCGGTGTCCGTTATGCATTTTGTAAGTCGACACACCATTGGCAATAGCAATGACTTGGTGTCCTAAACAAATTCCAAATAATGGTAAATCACGTTTTATAATTTCCTTTGCAACAGCTTGCGCTTCTACCAATGGCTCTGGATCTCCAGGACCGTTTGATAAAAAGTACCCATCTGGATTAAAAGCCTCTAAATCTTCAAATTTAGAATTATATGGAAATACTTTGATGTAAGCATCTCTACTTGCAATATTTCTAAGGATGTTTTTCTTGATACCAATATCTAAAGCTGCCACTTTAAAAGTTGCATTTTCGTCCCCAAAATAATACGGTTCCGTACATGATACCTTAGATGCCAACTCCAATCCTTTCATACTAGGTACTTCTGCCAATTGCTTTTTTAAATGGTCAATATTATCTACTTCCGTAGAAATAACGGCATTCATAGCGCCATGATCTCTAATGTAACTTACCAAAGCTCTGGTATCGACATCTGAAATAGCTAAGAGATTATTTTGATCTAAAAAATCCTGTAATGAGCCATCTGCATCATCTCTAGAATATTCATAGCTAAAGTTTTTTACAATTAAACCAGCTATTTTTATAGAATCAGATTCTACTTCGTCGTTATTAACACCATAGTTTCCAATATGTGCATTGGTGGCCACCATTAATTGTCCGTAGTAAGACGGGTCGGTAAAGATCTCTTGATATCCAGTCATGCCCGTATTAAAGCATACCTCTCCAAACGAAGTGCCCTGTTTATTCCCTACTGCCTTACCATAAAAAATGGTGCCATCTGCAAGTAGAATGATGGCATTTTGTCTCTTTTGATATTTCATTTTTTATTTCTTTTGTTATATAGTTTTTCAGTATCTACGCAAACTAAAAGGTTTTACAAAAATTCAAAAAAAAAGGATAAACTAAAAATAGTTTATCCTTTTTATATTAAATCCTTATTAACATTTATTCTTCTTCGTTTGATGTTTGAGTTTCAACTGGAGCAACAGCAGCAGGTTTAGAACCACCTCTTCTACTTCTTCTAGTTGATTTCTTCTTAGCTTTATCAGCATTATAGATTTCGTTGTAATCAACAAGCTCTATCATTGCCATATCTGCATTATCACCTAAACGATTACCCAATTTAATAATTCTTGTGTAACCTCCTGGTCTATCACCTATTTTAGTAGCAACCTCTCTGAATAACTCAGTAACTACTTCTTTTTGTCTCAAACGGCTAAAAACAATACGTCTGTTATGTGTAGTATCATTTTTAGATTTTGTAATGAGCGGCTCCACAAATTGCCTTAAAGCTTTTGCTTTTGCAACTGTAGTGTTAATACGTTTATGCTCTATTAAAGAACAGGCCATATTAGCCAGCATTGCTTTTCTGTGGGCTGTTTGTCTCCCTAAGTGATTGTGTTTTTTTCCGTGTCTCATGACTTTCTAATTATCATCTTGCTACCAAATCCCTTTTTCTTTTAGATGAAGAGAGAGCAAAATATGATGGTTATTATTAATTTACGATTGACGATTTTTGAATTACGGTTTTTGAATTATGATTTGAAAATCGTAATTCGTAAACCTGCCTGCCAGCAGGCAGGTCTAACATCTTAAATCGTTAGTCCTTATCTAATTTATATTTACTTAAATCCATTCCGAAATTCAATCCTTTAACATGTACAAGCTCTTCAAGCTCAGTTAAAGATTTTTTACCAAAGTTACGAAACTTCATTAAATCATTTTTGTTGAATGATACTAAGTCTCCTAGAGTATCAACCTCTGCAGCTTTTAAACAGTTCAATGCACGAACGGATAAATCCATATCGATTAACTTCGTTTTAAGCAACTGTCTCATATGAAGTGATTCTTCATCATAAGTTTCAGTTTGTGCAATTTCATCAGCTTCTAAAGTGATACGCTCATCAGAGAATAACATAAAGTGATGAATTAACGTTTTAGCACCTTCAGTTAAAGCATCTTGAGGCGTGATTGAACCATCTGTAATGATTTCAAAAACCAATTTTTCGTAATCCGTTTTCTGTTCTACACGATAATTTTCAATGCTATACTTAACATTTTTTATAGGTGTGTAAATAGAATCAGTAAAAATAGTTCCCATTGGCGCAGAAGGCTTTTTGTTTTCCTCTGCTGGTACATATCCTCTACCTTTTTCTATAGTGATTTCCATGTTGAAACTCACTTTAGGATCTAAATTACAGATTACTAATTCTGAATTTAAAACTTGAAATCCAGAGATAAACTTCTGAAAATCCCCCGCCAATATTTGTTCTTGCCCCGAAATTGAAATTGAGATAGACTCATTGTCAATATCTTCAATTTGCCTTTTGAAACGCACTTGTTTTAAATTTAAAATGATTTCAGTTACATCTTCTACTACGCCAGCGATTGCTGAAAATTCGTGATCTACACCTTCAATTCTAACCGATGTAATTGCAAATCCTTCTAAAGAAGATAATAATACTCTTCTTAAAGCATTTCCTACTGTTAGTCCGTAACCTGGTTCTAGTGGTCTGAATTCGAATTTACCCTCGAAATCAGTAGAATCAATCATGATTACTTTATCGGGCTTCTGAAAATTAAATACTGCCATGTTTTTCTTCGTTTTAATTGTTATATGGTTGCGCGATTTAAAAGTTTGAAGAAGTCTAATAAATCCTTTGGCCAAATACCAATGTGATTAATTTATTATTTAGAATATAATTCGACGATGAATTGTTCGTTTATGTTTTCTGGAATTTGAATTCTAGCAGGAACAGAAACATAAGTTCCTTGCTTAGTATCGTTATTCCAAGTAATCCATTCGTAAACTTGACTTGAGTTTGCTAATGATCTATCTATAGCTTCAAGAGATTTTGATTTTTCTCTAACAGCAACAACATCTCCAGCTTTTAAAGAATAAGAAGGAATGTTAACGATTTCACCGTTAACCGTAATGTGTCTGTGAGATACTAATTGACGCGCACCACTTCTAGAAGGAGAAATTCCCATTCTATACACCA
This sequence comes from Algibacter sp. 2305UL17-15, assembly GCF_040720935.1. NCBI lineage: Bacteria > Pseudomonadati > Bacteroidota > Flavobacteriia > Flavobacteriales > Flavobacteriaceae > Algibacter > Algibacter sp. 2305UL17-15. Next base: position 216,466 of record NZ_JBFDAE010000003.1, on the reverse strand, counting down.
CATTGTCTAATCTAGACTCACAAAGTTGTAATAATACTTCACCAGTAATACCTTGAGCAGCTCTTGCCTTTTTAAATAATCCTCTAAATTGACGCTCTAAAATACCGTAAGTATATTTAGCTTTTTGCTTTTCCATTAATTGGATTGCGTATTCAGATTTTTTTCCACGACGTCTAGCGTTTCCGTGTTGTCCCGGAGGATAGTTTCTTTTTTCAAAAGATTTATCTTCTCCGAAGATAGCTTCGCCAAATTTACGAGCTATTTTAGTTTTAGGACCAGTATATCTTGCCATTTTATTATTGTTTTTTTGGTTGAGACGTAGCATGCAACGTCTTTACTTAAGAGCGATTATGAATTAAGGTCTTAATCTTATCCTTCGATAATCGTAAATCTCTCGTTGATACTTGTTAATATTAATTTTGAATTCAAAATTCTGAATTCTGAATTGTTAAACTCTTCTTCGTTTTGGAGGACGACATCCATTGTGTGGTAATGGAGTAACATCAATAATTTCGGTTACTTCAATCCCTGCATTGTGGATAGATCGGATAGCAGATTCCCTACCGTTACCTGGACCTTTAACATACACTTTCACTTTCTTTAAACCAGCTTCGATTGCAACCGCAGAAGCATCTTCAGCAGCTAATTGAGCAGCATAAGGTGTGTTTTTCTTAGATCCTCTAAATCCCATTTTACCAGCAGATGACCATGAAATCACATCGCCTTTTTTGTTAGTTAATGAAATGATAATGTTATTGAATGAAGCAGTTACGTGCGCTTCTCCAACAGCATCTACTATTACTTTACGTTTCTTTGTACTTGACTTTGCCATATTTTTTAGCTTTTAGTTATTAGTTAATAGTCGCTAGAATCCTAAACCGTATAAATTTCAAACAGATTCTTTCCAACGTCTAAAGACTAAAGACTATATTTTACTTCGTTGCTTTTTTCTTGTTAGCAACAGTTTTTCTTCTACCTTTTCTCGTTCTAGAGTTGTTTTTAGTACGTTGTCCTCTTAACGGAAGACCAGCTCTATGACGAATACCTCTGTAACATCCAATATCCATCAAACGTTTGATGTTTAATTGTGTTTCAGAACGTAACTCACCCTCAATAGTATAAGTTCCAACAGCCTCACGGATCGCTCCGATTTCGTCGTCTGTCCAATCTTGTACTTTAGTGTTTTCGTTTACTTTAGCTGCTGCTAAAATCTCTTTGGCTCTACTTTGACCTATTCCGAAGATATAAGTTAAAGAGATAGCGCCTCTCTTTTGTTTTGGTATGTCAACACCTGCAATTCTTGCCATAATTTACCCTTGTCTTTGTTTAAATCTAGGATTCTTTTTGTTTATCACGTAAAGTCTACCTTTTCTACGTACGATTTTACAATCTGCACTTCTTTTTTTAACTGATGCTCTTACTTTCATCTTTATTCAGTTTTAAATTCAAGATTCAAGATTCAAAATTCAAGTTCGGTTTAACTTTAAACTTTAAACTTTGAATCTTGAATCTTGAATTTTTAATATCTATAAGTTATACGAGCCTTAGTTAAATCATAAGGACTCATTTCTAATTTCACCTTATCACCTGGTAATAATTTTATGTAATGCATACGCATTTTACCAGAAATATGTGCCGTCACAATGTGACCATTTTCTAATTCTACACGAAACATAGCATTTGATAATGCTTCTATAATCGTTCCGTCTTGTTCTATTGCTGCTTGTTTTGCCATATTTTAGTTTTTAGTTCTTGGTCGTTAGCTTTTAGAACTCTATACTTATTTTTATCCTCTATTTTTTCTAATATCTAATGACTGTTTACTATCTATCTAATTTTAAGCTACTGCTTTTCTATTTTTACCTGTTTTCATCAAGCCATCATAATGTCTATTCAACAAATAAGAGTTTATCTGTTGCATAGTATCGATTGCTACCCCAACCATAATTAATAGTGATGTTCCTCCAAAGAACAATGCCCAACCTGCTTGCACGTTCATCAACTTCACAATAAACGCTGGAAAAATAGCGATTAATGCTAAAAAGATAGAACCCGGTAAGGTAATTTGAGACATTATTTTATCTAGATATTCAGAGGTTTCAGAACCTGGACGAATACCAGGGATAAAACCACCACTACGTTTTAAATCGTCTGCCATTTTATTGGTAGGTACTGTAATTGCCGTATAGAAATATGTAAAAACAATAATCAATAAAGCAAATATCAAGTTATACCAAAACCCAAACATATCAGCAAAGTTAGTTTGCATCCATTGTCCAGCAGAAGTATCCTTCAAGAAAGCTGATCCACCTATTAGACCAGGAACAAACATAATTGCTTGTGCAAATATAATTGGCATTACTCCAGACGCATTCAATTTTAATGGGATGTATTGTCTAGATCCGGCTGCTGCGGCTTTTTCATAACCTCCAGATGCCGTTCTTCTTGCATACTGTACAGCTATTTTCCGTACTGCCATTACTAACATAATTGATAAAAGAATGATAACAAACCAAACTACAAGTTCAATTAAAATCATAATTAAACCACCGTTAGATTGTGTTACCCTAGCAGCATACTCCTGTACAAAAGATTGCGGTAAAGTAGCAATGATTCCTACCATAATTAATAATGAAATACCATTACCAATACCTTTATCGGTAATTTTTTCACCTAACCACATTGCAAATATACACCCAGTTACTAAGATGACTATAGAAGAAAAATAAAACAATCCTCCTGTTCCTAATAAAAAAGCCGATTGTGGAATACCCAATGCAGGTAAACTTGCCAAATACCCTGGTGCTTGCACCAAACAAATACCTATTGTTAACCAACGTGTAATTTGAGTAATTTTCTTTTGTCCACTAGCGCCTTCTTTTTGTAACTTCTGTAAATAAGGAATCGCAATACCCATTAACTGTACAACAATAGAAGCCGAAATGTATGGCATGATACCCAGTGCAAAAACCGAAGCGTTTGCAAATGCACCACCAGTAAAAGCATTAAGTAAACCTAATAGACCTCCACTTGTTTTATCAGCAATTCCTCCCAATTGAGAAGCATCAATTCCTGGTAATACAACCTGCGCACCAAATCGATAAACTAACAACAGACCCAATGTTACTATGATTCTGTTTCTTAGTTCCTCAATTTTCCAAACATTCTTTATTGATTCTATAAATTTCATAAGTTAATATAATCTTATAAAGTTATTGCTTCTCCACCAGCAGCTTCAATTGCAGCTTTTGCTGAAACAGAAAATTTGTGAGCAGATACTTTTAATTTCGCTTTTAATTCTCCTCTTCCCAATACTTTAACCAAGTCATCTTTCCCAGCCAATCCATTAGAAAATAAAGTTTCGAAATCTACCGTATCTTTTACTTTTTTATCATCTACTAACGCTTGTAACGCATCCAAGTTTATAGCTTGATATTCTACACGGTTAATATTAGTAAAACCAAATTTAGGTACACGTCTTTGAAGTGGCATTTGCCCACCTTCAAATCCTAATTTCTTAGAATAACCAGAACGCGACTTAGCGCCTTTGTGACCACGAGTCGCAGTACCACCTTTACCAGAACCTTGTCCTCTACCTATTCTCTTTCCTTGGTTTTTATTTGAACCTTCTGCAGGTTTTAAATTACTTAAATCCATTTTCAGTTTATATTTTAAGCTTCTTCAACAGAAACTAAATGTGAAACTTTAGCAACCATACCAAGAATGTTTGGTGTAGCTTCGTGCTCTTTTACTTGTCCAATCTTTTTAAGACCTAAAGATTCTAAAACTCTTTTTTGTCTTTGCGTACGATTGATTGCGCTCTTAACTTTTTTTACTTTGATTTTTGCCATCGTTGATAGTTATTAAGCGTTAAAAACTTTTTCAAGTGAAATACCTCGGTCTCTTGCAATAGCGTTTGCATCTCTTAATTGTAATAAAGCATCAAAAGTTGCTTTTACTACATTGTGAGGGTTAGAAGACCCTTGAGATTTTGACAATACATCATGTACACCAACTGCTTCAAGTACCGTTCTAACGGCACCACCAGCAATAACACCAGTACCAGGAGCTGCAGGAATAATATTTACTCTTGCACCACCGTATTTACCTTTTTGCTCATGTGGCAATGTTCCTTTTCTAATAGGAATACGTACAAGGTTTTTCTTAGCATCTTCAACAGCCTTTGCAATTGCACTAGCTACATCTTTAGATTTTCCTAAACCCTGACCTACAACACCAGCTTCATCTCCAACCACTACGATTGCTGAAAAACCAAATGCTCTACCACCTTTAGTTACTTTTGTAACTCTCTGTACACCAACTAAACGATCTTTAAGATCTAATCCACCTGGTTTTACTAATTCTGCACTTTTATATTTTTTAAACATAATTTCTTAGAATTTAAGTCCTGCTTCTCTAGCACCTTCTGCTAATGATTTTACTCTACCATGGTATAAATACCCTCCTCTATCAAAAGCAATAGTTTCAACACCAGCTTTTAAAGCTTTTTCTGCAACAGCCTTTCCTACCAAATTAGCAAGTTCTGTTTTATTGCCTTTAGACTTAGCTATATCTTTATCTCTTGAAGATGCGGCACTAATGGTTTTTCCATTAACATCATCGACTATTTGAGCATAGATCTCTTTATTACTTCTAAAAACAGTTAATCTTGGTCTAGTTTCTGTTCCAGAAACTATCTTTCTAATTCTGCTTTTTATTCTTAATCTTCTTTGATTCTTTGTTAATATCATAACTCAATTATTAAGCTGATTTACCTGCTTTTCTTCTTAATTCTTCACCTACAAACTTAATTCCTTTTCCTTTGTAAGGTTCTGGCTTACGGAAACCACGTATTTTAGCTGCTACTTGACCAACTAGTTGTTTGTCAAATGAAGTTAATTTAATGATCGGGTTCTTACCTTTCTCTGAAATCGTTTCAATTTTCACTTCTGGAGCTACATTCAAAACAATGTTATGGGAAAATCCTAAGGCTAAATCTAATTTCTGACCTTGATTTGATGCTCTATAACCAACACCAACCAATTCTAATTCTTTTGTCCATCCTTTAGATACACCTTCAATCATATTGTGCATTAAAGATCTGTATAAACCATGTTTAGCTTTTTGATCTTTAGTATCAGAAGAACGTGTAACCATAATGTTACCGTCTTCTAATTTTATTTCAACAGAGTCGTAATTTTGTGTTAACTCCCCTAATTTACCTTTAACAGTAACAACACCATCTTTAACATCTACTGTTACACCTTCTGGAATGGCTACTGGATTATTTCCTATTCTTGACATTTCTTTCTGGCTTTTATATTAGTAAACGTAACATAATACTTCACCACCTACATTGTCTCTTGTAGCTTGCTTACCCGTCATTACTCCATGAGAAGTAGAAACGATGGCAATACCAAGACCATTAAGTACTCTAGGTAGTTCTTTAGCTCCAGCATACCTACGTAAACCTGGTGTACTAATACGTTGAATTTTTTTGATTACAGGCTCTTTTGTTTCTTTGTTGTACTTAAGGGCTATTTTAATAGTTCCTTGTACAGAAGAATCGTCGAACTTGTAGCTTAAAATATATCCTTGCTCGAATAATATTTTAGTAATGTCTTTCTTTAAGTTAGATGCAGGAATCTCAACCACTCTGTGGTTAGCTCTAATTGCATTTCTAACTCTAGTTAGATAATCCGCTATTGGATCTGAATACATATTTATTAATTTGCGGTGGTGGTTTTCAATGCCGTCTCTCGGATTAAACCTTCTACCAATTTATAATTCTTTTTTTGTATTAACGCGATGAATCACGTTTGTTGATATACGATGAATCACGTTTGTTGATATGCGATGAATCGCGTATCTACCAAGATGCTTTTCTAACGCCAGGTATTAACCCTTGGTTAGCCATTTCTCTAAAAGTTACACGAGAAATCCCAAATGTTCTCATATACCCTTTAGGTCTTCCTGTTAATTTACATCTGTTATGCATACGAACTGGCGAAGCATTTTTTGGTAACTTTTGCAATGCATCATAATCGCCAGCTTCTTTTAAAGCTTTACGTTTCTCCGCATACTTAGCTACTGTTTTAGCTCTCTTTACCTCACGGGCTTTCATTGATTCTTTAGCCATATCTTAGTTCTTTTGAAAAGGTAACCCTAATTCAGTTAATAATGATTTTGCTTCTTTATCGGTATCAGCAGAAGTTACAAATGTAATATCCATACCTGAGATTTTGTTCACTTTATCAATGTTAATCTCTGGAAATATAATTTGCTCAGTAACTCCTAAACTGTAATTGCCTCTTCCATCAAATCCTGTAGCTTTTATGCCGTTAAAATCTCTAACACGTGGTAGTGCAGAGGTTACTAAACGGTCTAAAAACTCATACATTTTCTCACCACGTAAAGTAACTTTAACACCGATTGGCATTCCTTTACGTAATTTAAAAGTTGCTACATCTTTTTTAGATAATGTAGCTATTGCTTTTTGTCCAGATATTGCAGTTACTTCCTCCAATGCGTAGTCAATTAACTTCTTGTCTGCAACTGCTGCTCCAACACCTTTAGATATTACTATCTTTTGTAGTTTAGGAACTTGCATTACATTCTTATATCCAAATTCGTCTGTAAGAGCTGCAATTACTTTGCTTTTATACTCTTCTTTAAGTCTCGGTGAATATGCCATTATATTACTTCATTAGATTTTACTGAAAATCTTACTTTCTTATCGCCTTCCATTCTGTATCCAACTCTTGTTGTTTCTCCTTTTGAAGTTAACAATGACAAGTTTGAAATCTGAATAGCTGCTTCTTTTTCTACGATTCCTCCTTGAGGATTTTGTGCACTTGGTTTAGTATGTTTCTTCACCATGTTTACACCCTCAACAATCGCTTTGTTCTTTTCTATCAATACCTTTTGTACTTTACCTTCAGATCCTTTATGGTCTCCAGCAATTACCTTTACAGTATCTCCAGTTTTTATTTTAAGCTTTTTCATCTTATTGCTTTTTTGTTGCAACGTTATAAATACGTAGCATGCTACGTCCCAACGACGTTTTTACAGCACCTCTGGTGCTAATGATACAATCTTCATGAATGACTTATCACGAAGCTCCCTAGCAACCGGTCCAAATACACGTGTACCTCTCATTTCACCCGTAGGGTTCAATAAAACACAAGCATTATCATCAAATCTTATATAAGATCCGTCTGGACGTCTTACTTCTTTCTTAGTACGAACAACTACTGCTGTAGAAACTGCACCTTTTTTAATGTTTCCATTTGGTGTAGCATCTTTTACAGAAACAACAATTTTGTCTCCTACAGAAGCATATCTTCTTTTAGTTCCACCTAATACACGGATAGTTAAAACCTCCTTTGCACCAGTATTATCAGCTACTTTTAATCTTGATTCTTGTTGTACCATAATTATTTAGCTCTTTCAATTATTTCAACTAATCTCCAACATTTAGATTTACTTAAAGGTCGTGTTTCCATGATTCTTACAGTATCTCCTTCGTTGCAGTCATTTTGCTCGTCGTGCGCAACATATTTCTTTGTTTTTAACACGAACTTACCATACATAGGATGCTTTACTTTTTTTACTTCAGCAACTACAATTGATTTTTGCATTTTGTTACTAGTAACAACTCCTATTCGTTCTTTTCTTAAATTTCTTGTTTCCATTTTCAGCAGAATTATTGTAGTTCTCTTTTAGTTAATTCCGTCGCAATCCTTGCCACACCACGTCTTAGCGCACGTAACTGAATTGGATTTTCTAAAGGAGATATTGCATGAGACAATTTAAGGTCTGAATAGCTCTTTTTAGTTTCACCAAGTTTTTCTTGTAACTCAGCTACAGATAATTCTTTAATTTCTGATTGTTTCATCATCTTAAATTATTATGCTTCGTAATCTCTAGCAATTATAAACTTAGTTTTAACTGGCAATTTTTGAGCTGCTAAACGCAATGCTTCTTGAGCAATGTCTAAAGGCACGCCTCCAACTTCAAATAAAACACGTCCTGGTTTAACAACGGCCGCCCAATATTCTACAGCACCTTTACCTTTACCCATACGTACTTCAAGAGGTTTCTTTGTAATAGGCTTGTCTGGAAATATTTTAATCCAAAGTTGTCCTTCTCTTTTCATGTAACGAGTAGCGGCAATACGTGCAGCTTCTATTTGACGCGATGTTAAAAAGTTCGAGTCTAATGATTTTATACCAAAAGTTCCACTTGAAAGTTGATGGCCTCTTCCGGCATTCCCTTTCATACGTCCTTTTTGCTGTTTACGAAATTTTGTTCTTTTAGGCTGTAACATTTTTCTTTACTTTATAAAAAATTACTTTCTACGACGAGGTTGACTTTTATTGTCTCTTCCGCCTCTTCCACCTTTTCCTTGCTTTTTGGATAAACCAACTAGCGGAGAAAGCTCTCTTTTACCATATACTTCACCTTTCATAATCCATACTTTTACACCCAATCTACCATAAGTAGTGTGTGCCTCAACTAAAGCATAATCAATATCGGCTCTAAAGGTTGATAAAGGAATACGTCCTTCTTTGTAGTGTTCAGAACGTGCCATTTCAGCACCATTTAAACGACCACTAATTTGGATTTTAATTCCTTCGGCATTCATTCGCATTGTAGCAGCGATAGCCATCTTGATTGCACGTCTGTATGAAATTCTATTTTCAATTTGACGAGCGATGCTTGATCCTACTAAAAATGCATCAAGTTCAGGTCTCTTAATTTCAAAGATGTTAATCTGAACTTCTTTTCCAGTAATTTTCTTAAGTTCTTCTTTTAACTTGTCTACCTCTTGACCGCCTTTACCAATAATGATACCTGGGCGAGCCGTTGTGATAGTAACGGTTACAAGTTTAAGAGTTCTTTCGATAATTACTCTACTTACACTAGCTTTTGCTAAACGTACATGAACGTACTTTCTAATTTTATCGTCTTCGGCTAGCTTATCACCATAATCGTTTCCTCCGTACCAGTTAGATTCCCATCCTCTGATAATTCCTAAGCGATTCCCGATTGGATTTGTTTTTTGTCCCATACTCTAATTAAGCTTGTGTGTTATTGTTAGCACCAACCACTAATGTTACATGGTTAGAACGTTTTCTAATTCTGTGTGCACGGCCTTGAGGTGCTGGACGTAATCTCTTTAACATAGATCCGCCATCAACTCTAATCTCTTTTACAATCAATTCAGCAGACTCAATATCAGCGTCTTCGTTTTTAGCTTGCCAGTTTGCAATTGCAGACAATAACAATTTCTCTAAACGACCAGATGCCTCTTTCGAATTGAATTTCAAGATATTAAGTGCATGTTCTACTTTTTCACCTCTTACTAAATCGGCTACTAAACGCATTTTTCTCGGTGACGTAGGACAGTTATTAAGTTTTGCAAAAGCAACGTGTTTTTTTGCTTCCTTAATAGCGTCTGCCATTTGTTTTTTACGACTTCCCATAGCTTACTACTTTTTACCCTTATTTTTAGCACCTGCATGCCCACGAAATGAACGTGTTGGTGAAAATTCTCCTAATTTATGTCCTACCATGTTCTCAGTTACATAAACTGGTACAAATTGACGGCCATTGTGTACTGCTATTGTTTGTCCTACAAAATCTGGAGTAATCATGCTAGCTCTAGACCAGGTTTTGATTACTGTTTTTTTGTTGTTTTCAACATTAACAGCTACTTTCTTTTCTAACTTATAATGAACGTATGGTCCCTTTTTTAATGATCTTGCCATGTCTTATTTCTTTCTACGTTCTACAATATATTTGTTACTCGACTTTGTTTTAGAACGGGTTCTAAATCCTTTAGCAGGAATACCGTTTCTAGAACGTGGATGTCCACCTGAAGATTTACCTTCACCACCACCCATTGGATGATCAACTGGATTCATTACTACTGGTCTAGTACGTGGTCTTCTTCCTAACCATCTTGTTCTACCTGCTTTACCACCAACTAATAATTGATGATCTGAGTTAGAAACTACACCTATAGTAGCCATACAGTTTGCAAGAATTAATCTTGTTTCTCCTGAAGGTAACTTAACCGTAGCGAATTTACCCTCTCTTGCCATTAACTGAGCAAAAGCACCAGCACTACGTGCCATAACAGCACCTTGACCTGGACGTAATTCTACACAAGAAATAATGGTTCCTAATGGAATTTCACTTAATGGCATTGCGTTTCCAATTTCTGGAGCAACACCTTCTGAGCCAGACACTACATTTTGCCCAACCTGAAGTCCATTTTGTGCAATAATGTATCTTTTCTCGCCATCTTGGTAATTCAATAATGCGATAAAAGCTGTTCTGTTTGGATCGTATTGAATTGAAGCAACTTCACCAGGAATCCCAGTTTTATCCCTTTTAAAATCGATAATACGATATTTCCTTTTATGACCTCCACCTATATAGCGCATGGTCATTTTTCCTTCACTGTTTCTACCACCAGACCTTTTATTCGGAACGAGTAAACTCTTTTCCGGCTTATCAGTAGTAATGGCATCATAACCATTTACTACTCTAAATCGCTGTCCTGGTGTGATTGGTTTTAATTTTCTTACTGACATCTGTCTTTAATTACATGTTACTGTATAAATCAATCATTTCACCTTCCGCCAGTTGTACAATTGCTTTTTTAACAGCATTTGTTTTACCATGTTGAATACCAGTTTTTGTATGCTTGGTACTTCTATCTGGACGGACATTTATAGTACGAACTTTTTCAACAGAAACGCCATAAGCAGCTTCCACCGCTTTTTTGATTTCTACCTTGTTCGCCTTAGTCTTCACCGAGAAGGTATAGCAGTTTCTCAACTCGCTATCCGCTGTCGCTTTTTCTGTGATTATAGGTTTAATTAAGATACTCATCTGTTTCTTATTTACTTAAGTTTGATTCAATTCCTTCTAATGCTCCTTCTAAAAGCACTACTTGGTTTGCATTTAAAATTTTGTAAGTGCTTATTTCTGAACTAGTTACAACTTCAGAGTCTTTTAAATTGCGCGATGACAAATATACGTTATTATTTGAACTGCCCAACACAAACAAAGACTTTTTGTTTTCTAAATTTAAAGCCTTTAAAACTGCCGTGAAATTTTTAGTCTTTGGAGACTCAAAATTGAAGTCTTCTAATACTACAATAGACTTCTCACTAGCTTTAATACTCAATGCTGATCTACGTGCTAAACGCTTCAAGTTTTTATTCAATTTGAAGCTATAGTTTCTTGGTCTAGGACCAAACATACGACCACCACCTTTAAAAACACCAGACTTGATAGAACCTGCTCTCGCAGTACCAGTTCCTTTTTGCTTTTTAATCTTACGTGTACTTCCAGAAATCTCAGCGCGCTCTTTAGATTTGTGAGTTCCTTGACGTTGGTTTGCTAAATATTGTTTAACATCCAAATACACAGCGTGATTATTAGGTTCAATAGCGAACACATCTTTAGAAAGGTCTGCCTTTCTACCTGTGTCTTTTCCGTTTATATCTAAAACTGCTACTTTCATTATTTTCTAATAATTACATAAGCGTTTTTATGTCCAGGTACACAACCTTTAACAACAAGTAGATTCTTTTCAGCAACTACTTTTAAAACTCTTAAATTTTGAACTTTTACTTTTTCACCACCCATTCTTCCGGCCATCTTCATACCTTTAAATACGCGTGCAGGATAAGATGCAGCTCCAATAGAACCCGGCGCTCTTAAACGATTATGTTGACCGTGGGTAGCTTGACCTACACCACCGAAACCATGACGTTTTACAACACCTTGAAATCCTTTTCCTTTAGACGTTCCTGCTACATCAACAAATTCTCCTTCGTTGAAATGTTCTACAGTGATGGCATCTCCTAATTTGTACTCCTCATCAAAACCTTTGAATTCGACGATTTTGCGTTTTACAGAAGTACCCGCTTTTTTAGCATGACCTAAGTCTGCTCTAGTAGCGCTTTTTTCTGTCGCGTCATCGAAACCAACTTGAATGGCTTTATAACCATCAACTTCTTCGGTTCTGACTTGGGTAACGATACATGGTCCAGCTTCGATTACTGTACAAGGAATATTCTTCCCGTTTTCATCAAAGATGCTGGTCATACCGATTTTTTTTCCAATTAACCCAGACATAATTATTATTTATTTATTGTTACTATTCTTTAATATGAGACGCGATGAATCGCATCTTTACTGTGGAGACGTTGCATGCAACGTCTTTTCAAAAAACAGGGACAAAATACCTTTCGTCCCTGAAATGTATTTATCCGTTTTTCCCGCGACCGCATCGGTGGGACATTTTTTGTATGGTGTGTACATACGCGATGAATCGCATATCTACACTTTTATTTCCACTTCAACACCACTTGGTAACTCAAGTTTCATCAAAGCATCAATTGTTTTTGATGAGGAAGAGTAAATATCCAATAATCTCTTATAAGATGATAATTGAAATTGCTCTCTTGATTTCTTGTTTACGTGTGGAGAACGTAATACAGTAAAAATTTTCTTGTGCGTTGGTAATGGAATTGGTCCAGTTACTACAGCTCCAGTACTTTTTACTGTTTTTACAATCTTATCAGCAGACTTATCAACTAAATTGTGATCGTAAGACTTTAATTTTATTCTAATTTTCTGACTCATTTTCTTTTAGTTTTAAGCTTCAACGCCTTTAGCTGCTTTAATTACTTCTTCTGAAATACTAGAAGGAGTTTCAGCATAGTGTGAAAATTCCATTGTTGATGTCGCACGACCTGATGATAATGTTCTTAATGTAGTTACATAACCAAACATTTCTGATAATGGCACAGTTGCCTTTACAGTTTTTGCACCAGCTCTATCTCCCATATCACTTACTTGACCTCGTCTTCTATTTAAATCACCTACGATATCACCCATATTTTCTTCTGGAGTAATAACTTCTAGCTTCATAATAGGCTCCATGATTACAGCTTTTGCCGCTTTAGCACAGTTTTTAAATCCTAATTTAGCAGCTAATTCGAAAGATAATTGATCTGAATCCACATCGTGATAAGATCCATCTTTTAATGTTACTTTCATAGCATCGATTTCGTAACCTGCTAAAGGTCCGTTCACCATTGCCATTTTAAATCCTTTTTCAATTGAAGGGATAAATTCCTTAGGAACGTTACCACCTTTAATTACAGATTCAAATTGAAGTCCTGTTACGCCTTCATCTGCTGGCTCAACCGTAAACACGATATCAGCAAATTTACCACGACCACCAGATTGTTTCTTATAAACTTCTCTATGGTCTGCAGCTTGAGTAATAGCTTCCTTATATTCAACTTGTGGTTGACCTTGGTTTACTTCTACCTTAAATTCTCGACGTAAACGATCAACAATTACATCTAAATGCAACTCACCCATTCCAGAAATAATAGTCTGTCCCGAAGCTTCGTCTGAACGTACTGTAAACGTAGGATCTTCTTCAGCCAATTTAGCTAAGCCCATACCCAATTTATCAACATCCGCTTTGGTTTTTGGTTCAACCGCGATACCAATTACTGGATCAGGAAAGTCCATTGATTCTAAAACAATAGGATGCTTTTCATCTGTAAGTGTATCTCCTGTCTTAATGGATTTAAATCCAACAGCAGCTCCAATATCTCCAGCCTCAATAAAATCGATTGCATTTTGCTTATTAGCGTGCATTTGATAGATACGTGAAATACGTTCTTTTTTACCTGAACGATTGTTCAACACATAAGAACCTGCATCTAAACGACCAGAATAGGCACGGAAAAATGCTAAACGACCAACAAAAGGGTCTGTAGCAATTTTAAATGCTAAAGCAGCAAATGGCTCCTTTACATCTGGCTTACGTAATTCTTCTTTTTCAGTATCTGGATTCATGCCCTTAATACCTTCCTTATCCATTGGAGATGGCAAGTAGCGACATACAGCATCTAATAAGAACTGCACACCTTTATTTTTAAAAGCAGATCCACAAATCATAGGAATAATGGCCATATCCATCACAGCAGCTCTAAGTGCAGCATGCACTTCATCTTCTGTAATAGAGTCTTCATCTTCCATGAATTTCTCTAAAAGGTTCTCATCGTAACTCGCTACTTCTTCAATAAGAAGCGCTCTATATTTCTTAGCTTCAGCCTTAAGCTCTTCTGGAATATCAATAACATCAAAAGTAGCCCCTTGAGTTTCATCATGCCAAACAATAGCTCTGTTCTTAACTAAATCTATAACACCTTTAAAATCTTCTTCGTCACCAATGTTCAAAACAATTGGCACCGCGTTAGATTTCAGCATATCTTTTACTTGTTGGCAAACACCTAAAAAGTCTGATCCTTGACGGTCCATTTTGTTAACGAAACCAATTCTTGGTACTTTATAGTTATCTGCTAGTCTCCAGTTTGTTTCAGATTGTGGTTCAACACCATCAACTGCACTAAATAAGAATACCAAACCATCAAGTACACGTAATGAACGGTTTACTTCAACCGTAAAATCAACGTGGCCCGGTGTATCAATAATATTAAAATGATACTCTTTAGACCCTTCGGTTGGCTCTCCATTTACTCTTGGAAATACCCACTCACAAGTTGTAGCTGCCGAAGTAATTGTAATACCCCTTTCTTGCTCTTGTTCCATCCAGTCCATTGTTGCAGCACCATCATGTACTTCACCAATTTTATGAGAAACCCCTGTGTAATAAAGGATACGTTCTGTAGTTGTGGTTTTCCCTGCGTCAATATGCGCAGCAATTCCTATATTTCTTGTTAATTTTAAATCTCTTGCCATGTCTTAAAATCTAAAGTGAGAGAATGCCTTATTAGCTTCTGCCATTTTATGAGTATCTGTACGTTTTTTTACCGCTGCCCCTTCTTCTTTAGCTGCTGCTAAAATCTCAGAAGCTAAACGTTGTGCCATAGATTTTTCGTTACGCTTTCTTGCATAACCAATTAACCATTTCATGGCTGTAGAAATTTTACGGTCTGGACGAATTTGCATTGGAATTTGGAATGTTGCACCACCAACACGACGACTACGTACTTCTACGTGAGGCATTACGTTTGATAACGCATCTTTCCATATTTCTAAAGCCGATTTTTCTTCGTCAGTTTTTTTAGCATCTACAATATCAATTGCATCATAGAATACTTTGAATGCCACAGACTTCTTACCGTCCCACATCATGTTATTCACAAAACGTGTCACCAACTGATCGTTAAATCTTGGATCTGGTAAAAGTGGTCTTTTTTTCGCTGCTCTTTTTCTCATGTCTTCTCTTAATTGTAATTAATGATGTAAAAATTACGTTTGTATGATACAACAGTTGCACCCATACTAGACGTAATAAATTACGTCTCTACTTTTTAGGGCGTTTTGCACCGTACTTAGATCTACGTTGCGTTCTTCCAGCAACACCTGCTGTATCTAACGCACCACGAACAACGTGGTATCTAACACCTGGCAAATCCTTTACCCTTCCACCTCTAACCAATACTATCGAGTGCTCTTGTAGATTGTGTCCCTCTCCACCAATGTATGCATTAACCTCGTTACCGTTTGTTAAACGAACCCTTGCTACCTTACGCATTGCTGAGTTAGGTTTTTTAGGTGTTGTTGTATAAACACGAGTACATACACCACGTCTTTGCGGACAAGAATCTAAAGCAGCCGATTTACTCTTCTTGGTTATTTTGGCTCTTCCTTTTCTTACTAATTGTGAAATTGTTGGCATATAAATTATAATATAAATTTAAAATCCTCTTATTAGAGGGCTGCAAAGGTAGAAATTAAAATCAATTATTCAAACCCTAGTTCATTAATTTTAAAGACTTTTTCAAATTAAATTTTTAGAGCATATTAAAAGTGTTCTTTTTCCGTTAGATTTACGTGGAAAATGACTGGAGACAGATGGTGGGTGAACAAGACGGATGACGGATGACAGATACAAAACGCTATTTCACATTAAAAATAGAGAAATTATAAGCAAAACAGCAATTTCTACCTCCCAAAAGAATGTCAATAGAAAACCTAAAACATACGAGAGCTATCGAGGAATTATTAAAATTAAAAACTTCATCTTATAACGTGCAAAAATCTTATTTTTTTGTCCTTATCATATATATCCTTTTTTCTTCGGAAATGTTTTGCCAAAACTTACATTTAAATGTAACTGGAAAAACAATTACTGAAACAGAAGTTATAGACTCGATAGGTTACGCAAAAAGTCATGAAAATTATTTATCTGTAAAAAATGAAATTGATTCTTTAAGAAAACAATTTAATACTATTGGGTATATTGAAAATAGATTGATTGGCATTAAAAAGAAAAACGATTCTGTTTTTACCGCAAATATTCATTTAAACAAGAAATTCAACACCATATATATATACTATAATAAATTTGATATAGATGAAACGCTCTTAAACTCAATATCAGAAGAAATACATGCCGATTATTTTACCATCAATATAAGTAATGCAGCAACTACCTTAAATTATTTAAATACCGAATTGGCAAACAACGGCTATCCTTTTTCAAAATTGAAACTATCGAATATTGAAAAAAAAGACAAAAACAACCTTAAAGCGAATTTGATAATTGTTTCAAACGCGGAAAAAAGAACTATTGATGATATTAAAATTGTTGGTTACGAGAAATTCCCTAAATCTTATTTAAAACATTATCTAAAGTTAAAAAAAAACCAAGTTTTTGATTTAGCCACCATTAAAGACAAAACCGAACAGCTCAACAATTTAAGGTTCGCAAATCAACTAAAACCGCCTGAGGTTTTATTTCAAAAAGACTCTACGTCCTTATATATATATGTAGAAAAATCTATGAGCAATACTTTTGACGGTTTTCTAGGCTTTGGCACCAATGACGAGACCAATAAATTAGAGTTTGATGGATTTTTAAATTTAAGATTGGTCAATAATTTAAATTTTGGAGAAACTTTTGGTCTGCTTTATAAAAGTGACGAAAACGACCAAGACACGTTTGATGCTAGCTTAACACTACCCTATTTATTTAGTTCGCCTATTGGTGTTGATTTAAGCCTAAGGATTTTTAAAAAAGACTCTTCTTTTACAACCATAGACCAAAAGGCGAAAATTAATTACCAAATAAATACATTACATAAAGTTTCTACGGGGATTTCCAGTGTTGAATCTAATAATTTACGTGCTTCAAATACGATGGTTTCACTTCAGGATTACAATTCAAATTATGTTACGGTGTCGTATGAATATCTAAAACCGCAATATGTTGATCTGCTTTTCCCTATAAAATCAAACTTCTATTTAGAAACCAATTTTGGAAATAGAAAAACGGATGAAAAAAAAACAAAACAATCACTCATTTCTTTAAGGGCATTTAACAGTTTCAACCTCAATAGAAAAAATAGTATTTACATCAATGCAGACGCTTCTAATCTAACTTCAAAAAATTATTTTGATAATGAACTATTAAGATTCGGAGGTATCAACTCCATAAGAGGTTTTGAAGAAAATAGTTTATTTGCTTCATTATTTGGCGTTCTTAATACAGAATACAGATATAGACTCAGCAATTCAATTTACTTACACTCCATAACCGATGTTGCTTATTTTGAGAATAAATCTGCTAATATTAAAGAAAAACTCTTCGGCTACGGGTTTGGGTTTGGTATTTTGACGAATTCTGGACTCTTAAAATTCAATTATGCCAATGGTAAAAATGAAAATCAGAAGTTTAAGCTTTCAAATTCTAAGATACACCTTAGTTTGACGGCAAATTTTTAGACATAGCTATCATTTTTGTAATATTTTTCTCTTTTTTTTATCAAAATTTTAACTATTATTTGTTGTTTAATAATCTTTTTTTTTAGAAATTTATATTGACTAATTCAAATAATTATTAAAATGAAAACAAAATTTAGTGTAATTCTAACGCTATTTTTAGCGTTTGTGGTGCAATTAAGTTCTGCACAGGAAAAGACGATTTCGGGTACGGTATCAGATGATTCTGGCTTACCACTTCCTGGAGCAACGGTCTTAGTTAAAGGCACCACTTCGGGTACATCTACAAATTTCGATGGAAATTATTCAATTATAGCCAATTAGCCAAATCGTTTCATCAATTCATATTCTAAATACGCCCAAGACCCCAGCGTTCAAAAGTATTATGCGCGCATAATTAAATGAGAATAAAATAAAAGAATTCATAAAATATTAAAAAAAAACAGAACTTTTATATGTCATTTAGCTTCTTTTTTGAGAAAAATGCAATCAATTTCAAACTAAAAAGTAAAATTTAACGAGAAATTGTTGTTTAATTAACTTTTTATTAGGATTTTTGGCATGACTAATTCAAATAATTATTAAAATGAAAACAAAGTTTAGTGGAATTCTAACGCTATTGTTAGCGTTTGTGGTGCAGCTTTCTTTTGCACAGGAAAAGACAATTTCAGGTACGGTAAGTGACCAAAGTGGTTTACCATTACCAGGAACAACTGTCTTAGTAAAAGGTACAACTAATGGTACCTCTACAGATTTCGATGGAAATTATTCAATCAAAGCAAATCAAGGGGCTACTCTTGTATATAGTTTTGTTGGGTATACTTCTCAGCAAGTAACGGTGGGTAGTTCAAACACTATTAATGTTACCATGAAAGAAGACGCAGCAGCACTTGAGGAAGTTGTAGTTGTTGCTTATGGTACTACAACCAAGGAGGCTTTTACTGGGTCTGCAAGTGTTATCAGTTCTGACGACCTTGCCTTAAGACCTGCTACCTCTCCTATTGCTGCTATAGAGGGTAAAACTACAGGTGTTCAATTTGTTGCGGCTAACGGAGCTCCGGGTTCTTCCCCAGGTATTGTTATTAGAGGGGTTGGAACACTTAACGGTTCTACAGATCCTCTTTTCATTGTTGATGGTGTGCAATTTGAAGGTGCTTTATCATTGTTGAATCAAGATGATATCGAGTCAATGACCGTATTAAAAGATGCTGCCTCAACCTCTCTATATGGTAATAGAGCTGCAAATGGTGTTATCATTATTACTACTAAGTCTGGAAAAAAAGGAGCGCTTAGGGTTAACGCAAGAAGTCAGTATGGCCTTATAGATAACGCGATTCCTAATTACAAAACTGTAAATCCAAAACAGTACTATGAATTAATGTGGGAAGGCTACAAAAACACACTAAGCGGTCCAAATGCAGCAGCTGAGGCATCTGCCACTATTTATAACCGACTTGGATACAATCCATTTAATGTCCCTAACGATCAAATTGTTGATACAAATGGTAATATTAATCCTAATGCACAGTTTATTTATCAAACAACAGATTGGAGAGATTTCATTGAAAGAACAGGTACTAGAACTAATCATTCATTTAACGTAGCTGGTGGTGGTGAAAACCATAATATATTCTTTTCTACATCATATCTTGGTGAGGATGGTTACGTGATTGAAAGTAAGTTTGACCGTGTTACAACAAGATTGAATGCTGAGTTCCAAATTACAGACTGGTTAGAGGTTGGTGGTAACGCTAATTTTGTAACTTCAAAGTCTGATGGACCTGCTAGTACTGGGACAAATAGTATTGTTAATGTTTTTGCTTGGGCTAGAGATTTAGCACCAATTTATCCAGTTAATCAATTGGATGCTAATGGAAATTTTGTGTTAGATCCATCTGGACAAAGACAATGGGATTTTGGTACTGGTAATTTAGATTTCAATCAATTATCTAGACCATATAATCCAGATAGGCACGGTATTGCTGAATTGATACTCAACGAAGATATTGTTAAGCAAAATAATTATGGCTTTAGAAATTTTGCTAATATGCAAATTATTGATGGTTTAAAATTAAAATTAGATTATAGTTTACAAGTTCAGGATTACATAGAGAAAAACTACGAAAACAACATTGTTGGTGATGGGGCTCCTGGTGGAAGATACCAGGAGGAACGTTCTAGAAGAACTGTTGAAAACTTCAATCAAATTATTACTTACAACAAGTCATTTAATGATGTTCATAATTTTGATGTTACGCTAGGTCACGAAAATTTAGCTCGTAATTATTCAGAATTAAATGGTATTGCAGATACGCAAACCGCTACTGGTATTTCTGAGTTTGACAATTTTGCCTCTGGAGATAATGTTGGTGGTTTTAGCACAGATTACAGACTAGAAGGCTATTTTGCCAGATTAAATTACAATTTTGACAATAAATATTATTTGAGTGGTTCTATAAGAAGGGATGGTACATCTGTTTTTAGTACTGATGTACGCTGGGGTAATTTCTATTCTTTTGGTGCATCATGGCGTATTGACCAAGAAAGCTTTATGGAAAATGTTTCATTCATCAATAGATTAAAATTAAGAGGGTCTTATGGTGAAGTTGGTAATGACAATTTATTTGTAGATGCTAGTGCCACAACACCAGTACGGAACTTTTACATATCGCAGGCTCTATATACCATACACCCTAATGCTGGTGCTCCTGGTATAGTTTGGACCAGTACAGGTAATACACTATTAACATGGGAAAATCAAGTAAGTTGGGATCTTGCACTAGAATTCGGTTTATTCAACAACGTTATTGATGGTACTGTAGAATATTTTAACAAATCTACAAATGGGTTGCTCTTCAATGTACCAATCCCTCTATCTGAAGGTTTAAACGAAGCACCAGCAAATATTGGTGATATGGCTAACTCTGGTTTTGAAGTCTCATTGAATGCAAATATCGTTAATAATGCTAATTTTAAATGGAATTTAGGCGTACAAGCAACTGCACTTACCAATGAAATTACTAAATTATCAGAACCATCAGATTTTGGAACTAAGCGTTGGGAAGAAGGCCGTTCTAGGTATGATTTTTACATCTACCATTATGCTGGTGTAGATGCTGGAAATGGTGATGCGTTATATTATATGTGGGAAGATGGCATAGATGAGCTTGAAGGACAAAGAGTTCCTGTTCTAAATGCCAATGGTACACAAGCTACTACTAACGACTTTCAAGAAGCTGGAGAAGCTTTTGCAAACGAGAGTAGTTTACCAGACCTTATAGGTTCTGTATCTAACTCTTTTACCTACAAAAATGTTTCCTTAGACTTCTTATTTGTTTATGGTATTGGAGGTAAAGTTTTAGATAGAGGTTATGCAACATTGATGCACGAAGGTGATTATGGCACAAATTTACATGTTGATGCATTAAATGCATGGCGTGCCCCTGGAGACATAACTAATGTACCTAGACTTGAAAACGGAAACCCGAATCAAACAGTACAAAATTCAACTAGATTCTTAACTGATGCTTCATATTTGGCACTAAGGAACGTAAATATATCTTATAATTTTAATGATAAAATTTCAGATAAAATTGGCGTTTCTAATTTAAGTTTATTTGTGTCTGCTGAAAACTTAGCACTATTCTCTAAGAGAAAAGGAATGAATCCTCAGTACGGATTGTCAGGAGTTCAGGACGGTGACGATTTTAATCCTGGAAGAGTTATTTCCATAGGAGCAAATGTATCTTTTTAAAAAAATTGAAATAAAAAATAAAAATTATGTTACAAAAATTCAACAAATTAATTGTCGTGCTATTACTGGCAGCCTTTACGGTTACCAGTTGTGCAGAAGATTTTCTTGAGACAACACCTACAGACGCGATTTCAGAAACAGATGCTTTTGCAAGTCCAGACAATATGTTTTTGGTGTTAAATGGAATGCATAGGAATATGTATGGCCATGGAGATGTATTACCAGGAGGTTCATTCCAAAGAACGGGAGAAAGCCATTACTTGCCATCACTAGATGCTATTGGAGGCAATATAATTCACTCTTCGCCTGGAAATGGATGGATGAGAGCCGATTTACAATGGCTGATGCATACTAACGCGAATGCTACAACTGTAAGAAACCACTGGTACCAACGCTATAATCATATAGCAGCTGCAAATAACTTGATTAACAAAGTTGACGAAGGTGGGTATGCTAAAGCAGATCCTCAAATAGCAAATATTTTGGGACAAGCTTATGCTTACAGAGCTTGGGCGTATTGGAGATTAGTTACTACCTACGCTAAAGGTTATTTAATAGGCAACCCTAGTACTGACCCAGGTGTTCCACTTTTATTAAATGCTGGTGCTCCATATACGAGTACTGGAAGAGGTACTGTACAAGAAGTTTACGACCAAATACAGAGTGATATCAACGCCTCTTTTGTGCATTACGCAAACGCTTCTAGTCCTGCCAATAAGTCTCATATATCTGCAAATGCTGCCCATGGTATCAATGCCAGGATAGCATTATCTAAAGGAGACTGGTCAACCGCCGCAACAGAAGCTGCATTGGCTAGAGCTGGGTACCCATTAATGGATGAATCAAAATGGTTATCAGGGTTTAATGATGTTGAAGGTAATGATGAAGTAATCTGGGGCGCTACCATGATTCAATCTGAAACCAACTTCTTTGCGTCATACTTTTATTACGTGTCTCCTACATTTAACGGTAGTCAAAATAGAACAAACCCAAAAATTATAAGTAAAACATTATACGATGCGATTCCTGATACAGACTTTCGTACAAAAGCATGGTTACCTGATGCTCCAAATACGTATTCGTCTGCTGCCAATGATCTTGGTGGAGACTGGGAAGCACAAGGTTATGCTAGTGAAGATGAATTTGATGAGGCCAAAGCAGCAGTTATTAGTGAATATGGTATGACAAGTGGTCATAATACACATCCATATATGAACGTAAAATTTCTGCAATCAAATCCTGGGACTATTGAGGTTGATGATTTAATTTTTATGCGTGCTTCAGAAATGTATTTGATTGAGGCAGAAGCTAGGGCTATGATGACTGATATTACAGGAGCGCAAACTGTATTGCAAGAGTTTGGAAGTGCAAGAGATTCTAGTTACGATTCTAGTATATATGGTTCAAAAGAGGCTTTGATGGCTCACATTAAATGGCAAAGAAGAGTTGAATTACATGGAGAAGGTTTTAGTTACCATGACCAAATTAGATGGGATGAAGGTATTGACCAATCAGATTCTGGAGCTTCTTTCAACTTATACAGAGATGGCTTTATGGTAGATAGACCTAGTATAAACGATGCTTGGGTGTGGAAGATTCCTCAGGATGAGATTAACGCAAATCCAAACATAAACGAGGCTGACCAAAATTAATCGGTCAATGTTTAATTAACAATACTATAAAATTATGAAAAAAACAATAAATATCTTTTTGATATTATTCTCAGTTATACTTTTGCAAAATTGTGATGATGAACAATTTGAGCCTACTTTGAATTATATATCATTTGACGAAAGTAATTATCAATCATCAATAGATCCTGGAAGTACAACTACCAAAGAGATTAATGTTTACACTACTACAGTTTTTGGTTCAGATAGGGCAATAAACTTAAGCGTAGATGAAGACAATACTTCTGCTAATGTAAATTCTTATACATTTCCAGCATCCGTAACAGTACCTGCCAATACTAACCGAGGGACTTTTACTATAGAATTAGCTGATATTAATCTAGATTGCTCTAATGATTTAGCTTTCAAGTTAATGCCTCCAGAAGGAATTGCTCAAGGCAACCCTGCAACGTTAACTTACTATCAAAAGCCTAGTAGTAGTTGTGCCTCAGAACTCAATGGTTCTCTCGATTTTGTTTTTGACGCTTATGCGAGTGAAATATCATATGAATTACGTGATGTTGAAGGAAATGTGGTTATTTCTGGTCCAGATTCTGCATTTGCTGATGGAGATGTTTCCACTAACATTCCTATCACTTTATGCGAAGGAAGATGCTATAGCTTAGTAGTAATGGATTCTTTCGGTGATGGTTTAGCAGCGCCTGGGGCTTTTACATTAACTATTAATGGTAAAGATTATGTTGAATATGTCTTCGATGCTGACGATGGAAATTTTGGAGATTCTTCATCAACCATATTTCAAGTATTATAAATTTGGCACAATCTAAATTAGTTATAAAAAAAGAGGTTAATCTAGCTAGATTAACCTCTTTTTTTATAACCTTTACCCCATGCAAGACCAAACCCAAATATTCGGTATTAGAGCCATTATAGAAGCCATAAACTCAGGAGAAACTATGGATAAAGTGTTTCTTCAAAAAGGACTTAAAGGTGAACTTTTCTCAGAACTAGAATCTGTTTTGAGAAAAAATTCGATTAACTCTTCATATGTTCCTGTTGAAAAATTGAATCGCTTAACAAAAGGCAATCATCAAGGAGCCGTAGCTCAAATATCTCCTATTGCCTTTCACGACATGGAAACTTTGATTTTAAATGTTATGGAATCTGGGAAAACACCACTTTTCCTTTTACTAGATCAACTAAGTGATGTCCGTAATTTTGGTGCTATTATTAGAACCGCCGAATGTACGGGTGTTGATGGTATTATTATCCAGAAAAAAGGTGGAGCTCCTGTAAATGGCGATACCATTAAAACAAGTGCTGGCGCTGTATTTAAAATACCTATCTGTAAAGTGGACCATATTAAAGATGCTGTATTTTACATGCAAGCTTCAGGCATAAAAGTAATTGCTGCTACCGAAAAGACAGATAACACATTATACGATGTTTCGTTTGCAGCACCTTGCGCTATTATTATGGGATCTGAAGGCAGGGGCATTAATCCTTCTACATTAAAAGTTGTAGATGAAAAGGCTAAATTACCTTTATTGGGAGACATTGAATCTTTAAATGTATCTGTAGCCTGTGGTGCTTTTTTATATGAAGTCGTGAGGCAAAGACTGGGGATTAACGATTGATGAACAACGATTAACGAATTTGGAATTTAGTTTTCCAAATTTGATTTTTTTTCTTCCCTATAGGTATAGTTTATTGAAGGTTGCTCCTCCTCTATTTCTGGAGTTTTAGTTTCTATGAAGTTTCCGTTTTCATCAAAATGCTTTAAAAAGGGGTCATCGGCTTCATTGTAATTTTCTTGTTCCCAGGCAAACCTTTTGGGTTTTGCTATTTGCTTTCTAAAAATTAATGCAAATAACAACCCTGTTATCAATCCGGATAAATGCCCTTCCCAAGAAATACCTTTTTCAATGGGCATGGTGTACCAAATCATGCTTCCGTACAGAAATATTACGAGTAGAGACAACGCGATTAATCTGTAATGCTTAGCGAATACACCTTTAAAAAAAGTGAAGCTTACCAAAACATATATGAGTCCGCTCGCTCCAATATGATATGATGGTCTGCCAATGCACCAGGTCAAAAAACCAGAAATTAAAATACCGAAAAAAAGTACTTTCCAAGCTATAGGTTTATAGAAATAGAAAAGCGCCATGGATAATACAAATAACGGAATGCTATTATGATAGATATGCTGAATATCGCCATGAATAAACGGACTGAACACAATACCCCTAAGTCCTTTTAAGGTTTGTGGATAGACGCCAAATTTTGAAAAATTAAACCCAAAACGTACCTCGAACCAAAATACTAGCCAAATTATTAGCAGAAATAGTATTGGATACCCAATGACTCCTGTTGAATATTTAAAGTGTTCTTGCGATTTCATCTGAACTAAATATAGCAAATAGTTAACCATTTTTGGTTTCGTGCTAAATTGGCAGGTAGGTGTGTGAGGACTGCCTGCCGCAGGCAGGGATTGCAGAGAAACATTTATGTTCATGAATTCAAAAATTTAAAATAGAAATACATGAATAAAAGCCCGACGCAGACCTTAGGAGGGGCACACCCAAACTATAAAAATTGAGATTTCCATCTTCATGGAAATGAAAAAAGTGAAAATTTTACTTAATTTTACATTTATGAATGCCAATGCCCCCTTAGCAGAACGATTGCGACCGAAATCCTTGAACGACTATGTGAGTCAATCGCATTTGGTTGGGGAAAATGGCGCATTAACGCAACAGTTAAAATTGGGGTTAATAGCTTCGATGATATTTTGGGGACCTCCTGGAACTGGAAAAACAACATTGGCGAACATTATTGCTTCAGAATCTGGCAGACCGTTTTATACTTTAAGCGCCATAAATTCTGGGGTTAAGGACATAAGAGATGTTATAGATAAAGCAAAACAAAGTGGTGGTTTGTTTACTACAAAAAACCCAATTTTGTTTATTGACGAAATACATCGATTTAGCAAATCGCAACAAGATTCGCTGTTACAGGCTGTTGAAAAAGGGTGGATTACATTGATTGGTGCAACTACCGAAAACCCGAGTTTCGAGGTTATTCCCGCGCTTTTATCACGTTGTCAGGTTTATGTTTTGAATGCTTTTTCTAAAAAAGATTTAGAGACCCTTTTAACGCGAGCCATTGAGAAGGACGACATTATATCTAAAAAAAACGTAACGCTTAAAGAGACTGATGCGCTGTTACGACTTTCCGGTGGCGATGCGCGAAAATTGTTGAATATTTTTGAGTTACTCGTTAATTCTACAACGGAAGACAAAATTGCAGTTACCAACGACTTTGTTTTAGATAAAGTACAAAACAACACGGTTCGCTACGATAAAACTGGCGAACAGCACTATGATATTATTTCGGCATTTATAAAATCGATTAGGGGTAGCGACCCAAATGGTGCGGTATATTGGTTGGCCAGAATGATTGAAGGTGGCGAGGATGTGAAGTTTATTGCGAGACGCTTATTAATTTCTGCAAGTGAAGATATTGGTAATGCAAATCCAACGGCTTTGGTAATTGCAAACAATACGTTTCAGGCGGTTTCTACCATTGGTTTTCCAGAATCTAGAATTATATTGAGCCAATGCGCCACGTATTTAGCGTGTTCGCCAAAAAGCAATGCGGCTTATTCGGCTATTAATAGTGCGCAACAATTGGTAAAGGAAACTGGCGATTTGTCGGTGCCATTAGAAATTAGAAACGCGCCGACTAAACTTATGAAGGAGTTGGGTTATGGCGATAATTATAAATATGCCCACAATTACGAGAATAATTTTGCACCACAAGAGTTTCTTCCAGATGACATTAAAGGCACAAAACTGTACGACCCAAGTAACAATGCTCGTGAAAATACACAACGTGATTTTTTAAAACTGCGCTGGAAGGATAAATATGGGTATTGATGGAGTTCGTTAGGAGTTAGGAGTTAGGAGTTAGGAGTTAGGAGTTAGGAGTTAGGAGTTAGGAGTTAGGAGTTAGGAGTTAGGAGTTAGGAGTTAGGAGTTAGGAGTTAGGAGTTAGGAGTTAGGAGTTAGGAAAATTAAAACTTAATATTTAACTCTTCGAGTTTTTTAGTATTGTTATCATAATACTCTAAAAACCAAATATCTCCGTTTTTGTAAATTAATGCACTTTTATCTTCAACTAAAAACACATCTTTTAAACCTGTGTTTTTAATTCTGAATACCACTTTTGGAGCGCTATCAACTAGCTGAAACCCGTTTTCTATGGCTTGAGCGTACAACACACCAGAAGATACAATTGCAACTTCTGCCACAGCCGTTTTAACTTTTCTAACCGGTACTGATTTTACGTCTTTTACAACCACAGGCTCTTTAACTTGAGCTACTTCCTTTTGTTTTTTAAGCGATTGTATCTCTTCTTTTAACTTCTCAATTTCTTGAGATGTTTCATTTTTGGCCTCTCCAACTTTTTGAGTTGTAATTACCATTATTTCGCTAGGTTCGTACTTATAGTTAAGGGTTTCAAAAGATTCAAAGGCTTGTCGTAAGGCAATATTGTACGCTGTTTTGTAATCTTTTTCCCTGCTTTCTCCAACTTGTGAGGTATATACTATTCTATCGTTACAATCTTTTAATTGCACATTAAGTTTGGTTTTAAACATTCCTGATTCCTTAAACACATCAGATCTCAACGCCAAACACCTATTAACCTGTAAATCTTCTGGATAATCACCACCCTCCATTAGTGCAGTAAATCCATATTTATTGAATAAAAACTGAGCTAACTCATTTAAGCGATGCTCGTTTTCGCTCTTTAAAAAATCAAATTTTTTGGGAACTATGACGTATTTGTAATTATTTAGATTTGTTTGGGCAAAAACACTAGAAACGATAAAAAAGGCTATTAGAGCAGTAAAAATATTAGTTTTCATCTGTATATTTTATTGTTTTTAAGTTGTTAGATGCAACCTATATGAGAAAAATAATCATTCACTTATGTTAATGATTATTTTTAATCATGCCGGTTTCATTTTTAAAAATATAATTTAATCCTAATTGTAAAGATACACTTTGTGCATCATAAATGTTTTTATATTGCAAAAAATTATCCGCCATAATGTACATGTTTACACTTCCAATGTGAGCAGATATTCCAAATCCGATATTATTAAAAGAATAAGAATCTATGGTGTAAGTTGCCTTGGCCCGCAACCCTTTAAATAGGCGTCTGTAATAATATGCGGTTAATGCCAATTGCGGTCCTTTGGGTCTGTTTATGGCATATAACTGTCCCCCTACTGCGTTAAGGTATCCTCCTTCGTCAAATAAACAATCGCAGTCTTTGCTTTTTTTCTTACCAAACGCATAGTTTAATGATGCATTAAATTTTGCAGGACGCCATGTGGTATATTTTGCGGTTGTTGTATCTAAAGTAAAAAGTTCTTCAAATTCTTCTTCAATTTCGCTCCAATATTCATCGGCTGTTTGATTGCCATTGGATTCTGGAAAAATAGGATCTACACCTTCAAAAACAAAATTATCTTTCAATTCGTAATTTTCAATATCTTTTGTGTGCCTTATAAAGCCCACATCTATTAAACTCGCATCAAAAGTCCATTGGTCCGTAATTTGATATGTGATTCCTAAATCTATACCTAAACCAAGGTTTCCACCAAATAAAACACGTTTACGAAGTGTTTTTATATCGTCATCAAAATCTGAATTATCATCATTTATTAAACTGGTTATTCCAGAGGTTCGTGCGCTTAAATTCAAATCAAAAATATGTTGATAAATATTATTTCCGCCGCGAACAGTCGTAAAACGACCTTCGTTTTTAGTTGCATTAATATTGGCAATACTCGAGTAAATCTTTCCACGAAAACCGTAGGTAAACTTAGAATTCACCTTTTTATTATAACCCACATGAAAAACAGAGATGAGGTCGGTATTAAAATTTAAATGATCTAATTTGAAAGGTCTGCCAATATTTCCCTGATTACCTTCCAATGCCAAAATAGCATAATCCTTGGGAAAATATCCAATAAAATCCAGCTCCTGATACAAACCAAAACTTAAATACTCATTTTGTTCATATGTTTTTCCAAACCTAAAACCTCCAGAAAAGAGTTCTAGCTGCTGTGTAACGGTCATAAAATCGTTAGGCTTTAAATTAGTTACGGCAAGCCTTACTTTCGCATTAAAATGTACACCATCATCAGCAAACACATCATAGGCAGAGATACCCGATGAACCTGCGTTAACATGAAAATGAGATAGCAATGGTATTCCGAAATAGCCCTTATTATTTACTTTCCCACCAGGGTTCAACATTAATGATTGTGGTATTTCTGAAAACCCATACAGGATTTGCTTGTTTTGAGAAAAGCACATCCCAACCATGAAGACTATAAAAAACGGTAATTGCCTTAAACTCATTCCCCTAAACTTAAATGAAATATCCCTTTAGATTTTAAATCTATTTCTCCTGGGGAATTTTGATTAATTGGCGCTCCTGGAAGCATTTCCAAAGTGAATACCAATATTCTAGATTGCTTTATATTCGCTAGAGTAGCACCTTCAAAAACTTCGGAATGTTCTGAGGCAACAACTTCATTATTTGGAGAAGCAGGCGAATTTATACTAAACGATTCCAACAATGCACCACCAACATCCAAAAAATCCAATTGTAAACTATAAGCCCTATTGATAGAGTTTTTGGTTTCAAATACAAACTCCGCTCTTACCAAATTGTCTTGAACAAAACCATTGTTGAAAACATCGATAAAAACAAAATCTTGAGCAACATTTTCTTCTTGTCCGCCTACAAAAAAATCTCCAGCAGTAGCGTTATAAAAAATGATGCTGGTTTCCATGACCGGCAATAACGTTAAATCGTCCAGTTGGTTAAAATCAACTGGTTTCGCGCACCCAAAGAATAATGTGAGCATTATACCAAAACTTAAGTATTTCAATCTATTTTGAATCATATCTTATAAAACGTACTGATTTAAGTTGTTATTGCTTTATAGCAATTGCTTGAGCTGAATTAAGCTGGATATCTTTTTTACAGAAGCACTTATTTCAGATGGCTTCGGATTGTAAAAAATGGCATCCATCCCAATATTTAAAGCACCTTCAACATCTGCCTCAAGGCTATCTCCAATCATAATACTATTTTTAGCCCGAACATTGGCTTGACGTAAGGCGAATTCAAAAATTTTAGGATTTGGTTTTTTAACACCAGCAATTTCAGAATTAGTTATGGTATTAAAATAATGAATGATATTAGAATTATCCATTTTTTCATATTGAACCTTATCATAGCCATTAGTGATAATGTGCAATTTATATTTTGGTTTCAAATACTCCAGAACATGGATAGCATCTTTTATTACATAGTTAAACGTAGATAAATATTTTATATAATCTTCAGAAATTTGATGTATTACCTCAAGCTCCATTGAAATATTTAAACCTTGAAATGTTTCATTTAGCCTAGCGAACCTTAAGTCTTCTTTTTTTATTTTTTCTTCGCGATATAGTTTCCAATACTTAAAATTAATCGGGATATATTGCTCCAAAAAATCATTCAAGTTAACCTCAACATTATTAAGCTTAAAAATTTTATTAAAAGTTAAGGCTGAGTTTTTTTCAAAATCCCAAAGTGTATGGTCCAAATCGAAAAACACATCAGTTATCCCGTTATTGCCCTTCATCTGTTGAATCTAAAATCATATTAAAAAGCTCTTTGAATCCTTTCCAACGAGAATCGCTACTAAATGTATAGTTATGAAATACCGGAACAAACGTTCCATCAACCTCCTTAATTTCATTTATTATAGTATTTATTACTTTCTTTTTATCTAATAATGATACTGTTTTTAACAATGCAAAATCCATCAAATGAAACGGACAAATTTTTAATGGTGTTTGCACTTCGTAATCTAAATCATAAAACAAAAAAGGTGTGCACGACCCTGCCCTAAAACCTATATGGTCCACATAGCCCATTGTATAATCTTCTTTTATTTCTAATTGCACCATATTCCTATAAGATTCAGGTAAGTTAAATTTTGAAAAAGAATAGCGAGATGCCTTTAATGAGGTATTAATCACCTCCTCCATTTGGCGTTTTTCCTGCTTTAAAAGTTCAACATTGTTTACCGAAAAATAGGATGCTTTGAGTCCTAGATTACAATAATCCCCTACGTGTTTTATCAAAGACACAAACCCTCTTTTATTGATATTAATACCTTTATCGAATGTTGAATAAGAGCCAATAAAAAAGAACACCAAAAATTTAGAGTTAGTGTGTTTCTGTCTGTTTATAATATATTTAAATGTATCATACGGATCGTGTTTCAGCCCAAAAAGCACAATAAACCTGCTGTACAATTGCTTTAGTCTTAACCTGAAAAAATCCATAGCTAAACCACCTAAAGTTCGCATAACGCCCTTTAATTTAAATGCATACGGACTTGGAATATCTATTACTGGCTGGATGCTGTAACTTCTTTTAGGAAATATAAAATCGGGAAATTGTTTCTGTAAAGCATCCCTAAATTTATAGGCCCAAATATCGACTACTGGTTGGTTCAAAAACCCATATTTAAAACCCAAACTTTCGGTTGCCAAAAACCTTCCGTAGTCGTCTTTTACCTGTGGCAAATATTCTTCATATCTAGACAACATGTAAAATGAAGCGGCAAAAACATCAAAAGGCATTGCACTTTTTTCGCCATTAAAAAAAAAACATTTAGTATGTCCCCATTTTAGAACGTTAATTTCAACATCAGATAAACCTTGTTCAAACAGTATCTGATGGCTTTTTATAAAAAATTCGTTACCTAAATGTTGTTTGGTGTACGACATTTTTAAACTATCGTGTGCAATAAACTCTTCAATTTTGGTAGTAAACCCTACTTTAATACCCAATACGCGTGTGCAGATATGCTTGAAAACATATTTTAATCTTGGCGATATTTTATGGGTATATACTAATAACATAGCTTTAGTTGGCAGTATTCAGTCTGCAGTATTTAATCATCGGTTAAAAATATTTTTTAAAGTAGTGATTCATCTGCAAAACTAAAAATTCCAAATCCCAAATTCCAAATTCCAAATTCCAAATTCCAATATAGAAATTCCAAATTCCAATATGCAACGTTTTGGAATTTAGTTTTTGTTTTTTTGGAATTTTCACAGTAGTGACTCATCTGCAAAACTAAAGTATGCTTTTTCTGTTATAATAAGATGATCTAAAACCTTAATATCTAAACTATGGGCTGCTGTTTTTAATTTTTGGGTAATTTGTTTATCGGCTTCACTAGGTTTTAAAGTACCTGACGGATGGTTGTGTACCAAAATTAACCCAACCGCACCAACTTCTAAAGCATTTTTTAAAACCAACCTTACATCTACCAAAGTTCCGGTAATACCACCTTTGCTTAATTGATTTTTTTGAATGACTTTATTGGAATTGTTCAAATAGATAATCCAGAATTCTTCATGCTCCAACTCTCCAATTACAGGTTGCATCAATTCAAAAACGGAGGTGCTTGAGGTAATTTTTTTCTTTTCTAAAGCGGCTTCCCCCCTTCTTCTTCTGCCTAATTCCAATGCTGCAATAATGGTAATGGCTTTAGCTTCTCCAATGCCTTTAAATTCCATCAATTGATTTATGGACAGCTTCCCTAATTCACTTAAATTATTATCAACGCTCGCAAAAATACGTTTGCATAATGCCACAGCACTTTCGTTTCTATTCCCTGAGCCTATTAGAATAGCCACCAATTCTGCATCGCTTAAAGCAGCTTTACCTTTATATAAAAGCTTCTCACGGGGTTGGTCGTCTTGACTCCAATTTTTTATTGAAAACGAAGTAGGTTTTTCTTGCATTGGCTAAAGATAAATATTGTAATTAAAAAAAGTATGGATTTATCGTGTAAAATAGCTATTTCCAGTTTATCATTTCCTTAATTCACAGTTAATCAATTGCTAATTTATAACGACCAGCATAAAAATTTCATTACTTTTAGTTTAAACTTTTAAAATGCACATTCAATCTACAAATATTGCTGAACCTAAAACTATGTTATGGCATGGAAAAAAAGTAAGCACAGGCATTTACAAAGTGCCTACTCCTAAACCAATTTATCTTGGAAAAGAAGGCATAAAAGGAGATTATATAGGCGATACCAAAGTTCATGGTGGACGTTATAAAGCATGCTATCTGTTTTCTGCGGAACACTATCCACATTGGAAAAAACTGTACCCGCAATTAAAATGGAATTGGGGCATGTTTGGTGAAAACCTTAGCGTAAACGGAATGGACGAAACCCAAATAATGGTTGGGGATATTTATAAGATTGGCAACGCTTTAGTGCAAGTTTCGCAACCCAGAGAACCTTGTTTTAAATTTGGGATAAAGTTTGGTACGCAAGCTATTTTAAAACAGTTTATAAATCATGGTTTTCCTGGCACTTACGTTAGTGTTTTAGAGGAAGGATTGGTTTCTAATACTGATGAACTTAAATTGATAGAACGCCCAGAAAAAAGTTTGAGTGTGGCACAATTGTATCATTTATTTTTTGCTAAAACCAAAGACCAAGACCTTTTGAAAATTGCTATTAATTGTGAAGCTTTACCGGAAGGGAAACGAGAAAAGTTGCGTGGTTTTTTAAAATAATGTAGATTAAAATTACCTTTTCGGATATTGTTTCCTAATATTCCTAATTAAATCTTCTAAACCATTCAATTTCAATTCATAAACCTGAGTGAGCATATCGCCCAATTTCCCTTTTGGAAACCCTTTGTTATGGTACCAAACCACATAATATTCGGGCAAATCGATTAAATAGCGGTCTTTGTATTTACCATATGGCATTTTGGTATGCGCTAAATCGATAAGAAATTGTTTGTCCGGTAACATCTATTTAGTCTCTGATTTATATTTATCGAGTTTTTGAAGTTCTTTTTTAATATATAGTTGCCACCTTAGTTGCGCTTCTACTTGTCTTGAATAATCGGTTTCGGCATCGTATCTATCCTGCAATGCTGCCAATTCTTTATTGATTGTCCGGTGCAAGCTATTCAATTCTCTTTTAATGTGATGTGATACTTCAAGTTGACTGATACGCATTCTAAACTTGCGGGCATGCAACTCGGTAATATCAAAATGAAGTTGCTCGTGTCCTAAAATATGATTATCGGCTCGCTCTACTTTATACCATGATTGCTTAGGGTAAAAATGTGCGTGAACTTCAGTAGTAAAACTTACCACGCGCCCACCACTTTGCCGTATTGAAAATCCGAATGTTATACCAGAGGCGGTGGTTGCTACAGCACTTACATTTTGTCTTGGTTTTCCTTTAAAATCATTCCAAGATAATTTATAAGAGGCACTCCATGATATGACAGGTTCATTATCGTTCTGAACACATAAAAACAAACACAATCCTATACAAAATTTGAGCATGTTTTCTAATTAAAGTTTCAATTCAAACGCTCAAAAACTTTGCATATTGCTTATTATTCTACTTCAACTATTTTTAAATCGTCATACTTCACGAGATAAACAGCGTCGTTATAATACCCCCCAAAAAGTTTCTTTTTATAAGCAAATTTATTTTCTACATAAGCAGTGAGCGGTGCATTGTTTACAGACATAAATAAATCTTCTGAAGTTACCAAACGCAACACAACATCCATGGTTAAATCAAATCCTTTTACGGCACGTCTGCTTGGAGTTACATTATAAACGCGGTCGTAATTTTTAACAAAAATATTGTTGTCATCTTCACTATAACTCTTAGAAGACGTTGCAAAATGGAATTGCAATTTAGAAAGGTGGGTATTGTTAATTTCATCGCCTTCAAATGCGCCATTGAATCTTGTAGTGGCTAAAACAATATTAATTTCTTCTTCTTTTTCTTCTTTATTTTCTTTTTGAATTGAAGACGCTAAAATACTTGTCGCGTTTGACGCAAAACCCTCACTTTGGGTTTCTAAAAACACGATGTTTTCTCCTGGTTTTAGAGCAGCTTCAATATCTTCTTTGGTAACGAAATACTCGTCTTTACCTTCTTTATTTTTTCTTGAATACACAATTGTACTCGCATTGAACTCTCGTTTTAATTCATTGGCGATTGCCATATTTTTGGAATCGGCAATAATAACTATGTTTTTAGGCAAGCTATCGCTTTTAACAAAATTGATGATTTTACTTTTCAATAAATCATCTGAAGGTCTCGATTGAAAAACGTTATCATATAACTTTAAATCCGTTCCAATTGGCGACACCACCGGAACGTTATATTTCCTAAGTTCAGAAGCAACTATATCGAAGTTTTTAGAGGTTAAAGGGCCTATTACAGCATCTACATTCTCAAAATCGTTATCGCTTAAAATCCTTGACACGGCGGTGGTTTGATATTTGGTGTCATAAACATCAAGTTTAAGGGACACGCCTAATTTCTTAAGAGAGTCTATCGCCATAAGCACTCCTGAATAAAAATCTAGGGATGCATCTAAATAAGGATCTTTTTCAATACTCCTTTTGATTTCTGAAATAGAATCAAATTCCACTTTATTTAATCGAAACGGCAATAATAACGCAATGTGTTTTGCTTCAGAATCCTTAATTTTAGTTGTAAGATTTGTGAGCTCAATTTCTTCATCAATAACGCCTTCTGCATCAGAGAACGGTATTTTTAAAATCATCCCCACTTTTAAACCGCTCTCTTTTAAATCTGGATTTAAGGTTTCTAACTCGTCTTGCTCTAGTCCCAGTTTTAATTTTAGTCTATAAAACCCTTCCTTTGGTAAAACTTTATAGTAGCTGTATTTTTCATCAACTTGCTTTTCTTCTGTTTTATCAATATTTGGTACGTTAATCTGTTGCCCTTCCTGTAAAACATCGCCCATTTTTGGGTTTAATGCTTCCAATTCTGCAACAGTAATCCCAAACTTATATGCTATACGCCACTTCCCTTCCTTTGGTTGTACAACATAAGTTTTATTTTCGTCAACCGCTTCCACTTTAGTAATCTTGAAAACGGGAATTTGTAGTTTATCGCCTTTTCGAAGATTATTGGCGTATAAAAATGTGTTGTATTTTTTTATGTCCTCTTCAGCAACACCATACTTTTTTGAGATACCGTATAATGTTTCTTTTCGCTTCGTTTTATGTTTCTTAAAACCCTGTAATTCTTTAACCTCTGTAAACTTTGGTTTATTGGCCTTTGAAATAGGAATAATTAGAATGGTATTTGGTTTTAATCCCTTTTTAGCATCAGGATTTAAAGTATAAATATCAAAAGGTGTTACGTAATAGCGTTTAGCAATCTCTTCAATTGTTTCTCCTTTTTTAACCTGATGTGTACTATAGTTTTGTGCATTAACTGAAGTTAAACCAAACATTAATGTTATGACAAGGACTAAAAAAAATCTATTCATTCTTGTTGTTGTTTTATAACTAAACCACTATTAAATAGTTTATATACGTTGTTTTAATGTGATATAGACTTGCGCCTTTTGTTTTATCACTAGCATATAGTATGCCAAATTTATTGAGTGCCAGTAAGGGGGTAATGTTAAACTCTTGTGCTAAAACCCACCCCTAACCCCTCCAGCCTTCCTGCCGGCAGGCAAGGGAGGGGAACTAGATTAGTTAATCATTTTCAAATAAGCAAATAAACGCAACTATCTTCTTCAAACTTCAAACTCCACACTTCTAACTTCTAACTCTCGTCATCGGTCATCGGTCATCGCTCTCCCGTCAAAATTACTCCCACTCAATCGTGGCAGGAGGTTTTGAACTGATATCGTAAACTACTCTATTAACGCCTTTTACTTTGTTTATGATATCGTTTGATGTTTTTTGCAAAAACTCATAGGGTAAATTCACCCAATCGGCTGTCATACCATCTGTACTTTCTACCGCTCTAAGAGCCACACATTTTTCGTATGTACGCTCATCGCCCATAACACCTACACTATTTACAGGGAGTAACATGGCACCTGCCTGCCAAACTTTATCGTATAGTCCCCATTCTTTTAATCCATTAATAAAAATAGCATCTACCTCTTGGAGCATGCGTACTTTTTCGGCCGTAATATCCCCCAAAATACGAATTCCCAAACCCGGCCCTGGAAATGGGTGGCGTCCCAATAATTCTGGATCTATTCCTAATGTTGCGCCTACGCGTCTTACTTCATCTTTAAAAATAGCCCTTAAAGGTTCCACAATCTTCAATTTCATGAAATCAGGCAATCCGCCAACGTTATGGTGACTTTTAATAGTTGCCGATGGCCCGCCATTTGCCGAAACACTTTCAATCACATCTGGATAAATAGTCCCCTGGGCCAACCATTTTACGTCTTCTAATTTATGCGCTTCGTCATCAAAAACTTCTATAAAGGAATTTCCAATGGCCTTACGCTTTAATTCTGGATCTTCAATTCCGGCTAAGGCATCTAAAAACCTATCGGATGCATCAACGCCTTTTACGTTAAGCCCCATGCCTTTATATTGATTCAGCACACTTTCGAATTCGTTTTTTCGCAATAAGCCATTATTTACAAAAATACAATAGAGATTTTTGCCAATGGCTTTGTGTAATAATACTGCTGCTACGGTAGAATCCACTCCTCCCGAAAGCCCTAAAACAACCTTATCATTCCCCACTTTTTCTTGAATGGCCTCTACGGTTTCTTCAACAAAAGATTGTGGTGTCCAGTCTTGCTTTAAACCTGCAATACTTACCAAAAAATTTTCCAATATCTGCTTTCCATCCGTTGAATGATATACTTCTGGATGAAATTGGATAGCATATGTTTCTTCTCCATCAATTCTATACGCAGCATTGGCTACGTCATGTGTACTTGCAATAAGAACACCGTTATTTGGCAATTTCTTAATAGTATCGCTATGACTCATCCAAACCTGGCTTCCTGTATGGATATGGGCAAAAAACGGTTCATTACTTTTAATGAACGATAAATTTGCCCGTCCGTATTCCCTAGTATTCGATGGTGCTACTTCCCCTCCCGAAAAATGAGCTAAATATTGCGCACCGTAACAAACGGCAAGCATTGGTATTTTAGAGCGAATCCCTGATAAATCGGGATGCAATGCATCATCTCCCCTTACAGAAATTGGACTCCCAGAAAGAATTACAGCTTTGTAATCTTCTATGTTTTTTGGAATTTTATTGAATGGAAATATTTCGGAATAGATGTTGAGTTCTCTAACTCTACGTCCAATAAGTTGTGTGTATTGGGACCCGAAGTCTAAAATAAGTACCTTGTCATGTTGCATGCGCAAAAATAGGAATTGATTTTTTATTGGGGCATTGGGAGTCTTTATTTTTTAAATCGTTTTTTAAACAATTTTTGTGAATAACTAACGCTTTTAACCTTAGTTTAAATTTGTAGCAAACAGAATTATCGTATTTAAATCGTGATAATAGAAAACTCTCCTTTTAAAGGTTTTAAATTTTTAATAAGATATGGAATAAGTTGTTCGCCATACTCCAAATAAAACTCTGAGAAATTGGCATTTCGCTCTTGTAAATTGCCGTTAGGGAATAACTCGTTTTGAATATTGGTCATTCTTTTAACCTCATTAGATAATTTCTTCTTTTGAGCTTTCAGCAAACGTTTTTCCAGAGCATCGAGTCCTTTTAACTGCTTGACTTCTTGTGCTTTTACTGCACCTAAAAAAGACTTATCGGTTTGTTCTGCGAGTTGATATAAATCTTCGAATTGTTGCTGTAAATATTTCTTTTGAATTGAAAAATCAATATCAATATTTGAAATCGTCCTCACTTTTTTATTGATAAAAGAATGTCGTTTCAAGAATAAATCTTCGTTTGAAATATTCAATTTTTGAAGTTTTTCAGCTTGTTTTTCTGTTTTAATTAAAACTGAATTTCTTAAAAGCAACACGGGAAACGGAATAGCTACTTCATTAAAATATGCTTTCAACTGAAACCAATACGCCAATTCTCCACCTCCACCTATATAACATAAATTGGGCAAAATAACCTCTTGATACAATGGACGCATAATCACATTTGGCGAAAACCGCTCAGGGTGCTCTAAGAGCACTTTTTGTATCTCACTCAAACTCCAAATGATATCGGTATTTAAGACCTTATAAACATCATCTTCAAAAACGATGCGTTCTCTTATGTCTTCCGTTATATAAAAAAGGTTTATCTCTCTTGGATTGACCTGAATTTTATAATCTTCGGAAATGCTGGATAAAGCTTCATTGGTTTTAGAAACTGAATGATATGATGTTTGGTTGCGCAATTCTGTTTCAACGAAAGGCATAAACAATCGTTTTAAATCTGAATCATTGGCATCCATAATTACCAACCCATAATCTAAAAATAACTCATTTGCTAAAAAGCGGGTTGCATCCGCGAGGTTTTTATGGTTTAAATAGGCTTTTTTAAAGAGTTCTTTTAAAGTATCTGCATTTTTTCCAGTTCCTAAATCTTGAACAAACAGCTCTAAAACTTCATCTAAACCCTCTGTTGACAGTTCTCCTACTGCCCCACTTGCAACTCTATTCCATTGAAATTTCTTGCCTTTGAAATTGAAATAATTAATTTCATCAAAATCATGATCTTCTGTTGCCATCCAGTAAATTGGCACAAAATTGAACTCTGGATATTCTTTTTTTAATTCTGTTGAAAGATTAATGGCAGAGACTATTTTATATAGAAAATAAAGTGGTCCCGTAAAAAGATTAAGCTGATGCCCTGTTGTGATTGTAAAGGTGTTTTCAGAATTTAAACATTCTATATTTTGAAGTGTTAATTCTGAAATGTTACTATTTTTATAGTGTTTTTTTAAAGCTGAAACCAATACTTCTCTAGACGATTTAGGAAACGAAGATTGCTTCTCCTCTATCTGCGCTTTAAAATTTTCTAACTTAGGAAACCGATTATAAAACTGTTCCAAATCTGATTTCTGATCTAAATAATCACAAATTAAAGTTGAAAAGTATCCGGTATTTCTAAACGGTAAATAGTCTTGCTGCATATTTCAAATGAAAAAACACGTAAATATACACTTATACCCATTACTACTCAAAACGGCCCACATAATTTGTTTCTATTTCGCTTATATTTCAATATAAAATGAAACCGTAGTTAAAACTATGCTTTAATTTTCTATCTCATCTAAACAAAATATAATTCAAATTAACTATGTCCCATTTTGAATAATAATTGGTATTATACCGATTTTTAAATTCTAAAATTTAAGTTAATCCCTTTTTCCCTAAAGTACCCTAAATTGAAAAATCCCAGATTCCGAAGTATTTCCAACGGCATCTTTTGTGACTACTTTCCAATAGTAGATTGCTCCAGAAGTTACCGATACGCTCAATTCACTTGCTGTAACATTACTTGTGTGAACATCTGGATTATTGGAAGTTCCCAAATACACATCATAGCCTACAATATCATCATCAACATCACTTCCTGTCCATTGTAACGTAACATTTGGCCCGTTAACTGCCGATGCCATAGCTGGTGCAGTTATTGTTGCTGGAAATGGCGCATAGGTTTCTACACCTGGTCCTGCGTTGTAGAACTTCCAAGTGTCGCTCTTCTCGGTTTTAGAGCCAGCAGTAGATTCTACATACCATGAATATGGTGTAGCTCGGCTTATGACAATGCCTATTTTATCTTCGGCTGTACTTTCCTGGATAGAAGTACCATCTATCAAATTCACAATATAAATAGTATAACTTTCCGCTATGGTACTCGCTTCCCATTCAAAAAACACGGTACTTTGGGTTGGCGTAAAATTTGTTCCCAAATTACATAAACCATCTTCATGCGGAAACTGTAAGTTCACAATTAATGGCGATTCCGGGTTTGGAGTGCCATCTGGATTTTCTTCAGAATTGATATCATCAGAGGAATTTCCACTACATCCAAAACAGCACACAACAAAATAGAGACTATAAATTAATTTTCTCATTTCTTAACAATTTTAAAGGTGGAAATAGATTTTTTCGATGTAACAAATAAAGTATATAAACCAGAGGCAAATCTATCTGTATCAATATTTAAACTTCTATTTTTCCGTTCAGAAATAGTTTTAGAAAACACTAACTGTCCTAAATATGAATACAGATTAACTTCTATATTTTGGTCTTCTATATTTCCTAAATAAATAGTGATTTCACTTTCAAACGGATTTGGATACACAAACATTTCATCTGATAAAAATATGCTTTCTTCATGAGTACCTTGACAAGGTAAATCGGTGGAAATTTTGATGGTATTTGTACCTTTCTCCAGTTGCAGGGTCAATTTTGATTCGGTGGTTGTGAACTGCAAACCATTAAATTCTATGTTATAATTTGAATTTCCAGACATCTCGAAAGACACTTCTTTGCTAGTCCCCCGTTTCCCTGTTATAACCTCCAAATTTTCGGGATGGTTAATCACCACATCAAAACAAGTTTGAAAATTTGGCAACTCATTTGAAGTCATACATAATCTATAAGTGCCTGCAAGTAGGTCGAGAATATTTATTTCGTTGGTAAACGTATAATCTCTATTAAAATCATCGCCCACCAAATTTGCTTTGTACTCGTGGAATTCCTTTGTAGTGATATTTATTTTACCATCGTTGTTATTTAAACATGTTTCTCCTGTAATTAAAATGGTAAAATTATCATCGGGCAAAACGGAATACGGACAACCAAA
Organism: Algibacter sp. 2305UL17-15; assembly: GCF_040720935.1. Taxonomy (NCBI): domain Bacteria; kingdom Pseudomonadati; phylum Bacteroidota; class Flavobacteriia; order Flavobacteriales; family Flavobacteriaceae; genus Algibacter; species Algibacter sp. 2305UL17-15. Next base: position 174,543 of record NZ_JBFDAE010000003.1, on the reverse strand, counting down.
TAAATCTACAGCTGTTCCAAATGCTGTTCCCGGACATAGATCATCAACATTAGCAACCCCATCATTATCGGCATCAGCACATATGGTTTGATAGGTTGCGGAAGGATCTTTAAACCAATTATCGTAAGTGCCATTGGTGTTCGTAATTACTGCAACGGGATTATCCACCAAAATACAGCTTAAATCGGGGTTGTTGGTTGCGCTGAACTTTTCTAAAATAGCATTTGCACCATTTTGAAGATTCAATTTATTCTGAATAAAAAGATTGGATTGACACAAAAGTTCAGTTAATTTAGGATTTGAAGTCACACTTAAAGCCTCCAATACATTTGAAGCACAGTTTAATTTTTCTAAATCGACCAATACACTAACATCCAAAGTTGTTAAGCTGTTACTGGAAACATTCAGTTCCAATAGACTTAAGTTTGAATTTAAATTTATCTGGGACAATTCATTATTTGACACATTCAACTGTTTCAAATTTGAAAGGAATGATACATCAATATCGGTTAACACATTCCCTGAAGCATTTAAGTTTACTAAAAGTATATTGGCACTTAAATCTACCGTTGCAATGGTGTTTTCTTCAAAAAACAACGTCGTTAAACCCACAAAATCTTCAATTCCCGTTAGATCTGAAATACCATTGCTACCAATATCTAAAAATGAAATACCGTTAATGTTTGAAGTCTGCACATAATCATCTAAAGTTCCAGTATCGTAACCAAGGTTAATTAATACGGTTTCAAACCCATCATCTGGCACATAGGTTTCTCCAAAATGACAATTTATGGCGTATTGTGTCGTGGCATCCTTTAACCAAGTAACACCTCCTGGAACTGCGCCCGTATCTGTTTCTATACATATTAAATCTGCATTATTTTGTGCGTTTAGATTAGCAAGATTTGCATTTTGTCCGTTTTTAAGATTTAGAGTCTCCAATAGGTTTGAAGCACAACTTAAACTTGTCAACGCCGTATTCAAACTAAAATCTAAATCCGCCAATTGATTTACATCACAATTAAAAATCTGTAATGTGGGGATGTCACTTGGAGTAAATTCTGAAAAATTATTGTTTGCAATATTTAAGCTGACAAGATTGGTATTTTCAGAAATATCCAAAGTTTTAATTGCATTGTTTGAGCAATCGAGCGTGGTTAATAAAGTATTATCGGTTATGTCCAAATCTGAAATATTAGAATTTGAACAATTCAAAATACTTAAATTTATCAGTTTACTTAAGTCTATGGTGGTCAATGTATTATTTGAGATATTTAAATTCTGTAACGCCTTAAAATCTTCAATTCCGGTTAAATCAGAAATATTTTCAGTACTTACATCCAAATCCGTCAGGACTTCTATAACGGTAGTAGGCACATAATCATTTAAAGGTAAAATATCATATCCTAGAATAATTAATGCTTGCTCAAAATTATCATCCGGCACATAAGTTTCCCCAAAACGACAATCTAAACTATATTCTGAAGTTATATCCTTCTGCCAATTGACACCAATTACATTCACATCATCCACTTGAATACAGGTTAAATCTGGATTTAATGTGGCATTAAAAACCGAAATATTTCCATTACTACCGTTTTGGATATTCAAGAATTCTAAACGATTGTTGGAAACATTAATGCTGATTGTATTCGGACAAAATTCTTGAGGGGTGTTAGCATCTAAAGTTGGACAAGCACCTATACCCATAGTACTTAAATCGATACCGCCATCCAACATATTACCACTACAATTAAATGTCTTTAGTTGATTTAAATTGTTGGACAACATTAAACTTGAAAGTGAATTCAAACTCACATTCAACTCTATGAGGTCTGGGTTATTGCTTACGTCCAAATCTGTCAATTGGTTGCTCGCACAGGACAAAAACTTGATTGAAGGCGCAGTATTCACCAAAAGTTGACTGAGTTGATTAGTATCACAATTTAAGGTTTCGAGTAGCGTATTACTGTTGACATCAAGTTGCGCCAAATTATTTTGAGAACACTTTAACGACACTAAATTAGTGTTATTGGTAAGGGTTAAATTGGAAATTGCATTATCCGTAACATCTAAAATTTCCAGAGCGACATTTGAAGCGGTATTGAGCTGGGTTAAGTCGTTCAAGCTACAATTTAAACTCAATAATGAAGTATAATTGTTTACCGCAAGCGCTGCCAATTTATTGTTGGCACAACTCAGATTGGTCAATGTTGTATTATTCACGTTAACCGTAGCCAAATTATTGATATTGTTGCTATCACAACTTACTTCTTCAAGCGAGGTATTGTTACTTATATCTAAGGTGGTTAAATTATTATTGGAACAGTTTAGCTCCTTTAACACTAAATTGCCAGAAATATTTAACACATCCAGATTGTTATCGGCACAATCCAATGCCTCTAAATTTGTTTGTAATGCCGTGTCTAAATCGGCTAACTTATTTCCAGAACAAAATAGTTTTATTAAGTTAATGGTTCCAGTTGTGTTCAGCACCCCGTTTGGATTAGCGGGATTATTGGTTAAAAAGTAATTTGAGCCACAGTACAATTCTTCCAAATAGACCATACCACTCACATCCAAATCGTTCAAATAATTATTGCTGCACTCTAAATTCTGTAATAACGAAAATCCCTTGATCCCTTCCAGACTTTGAATTTGTTTGTTTCTAACGTTCAACGTTGTTACATGTTCAATATTTGCGGTTAACACTTGATTGTCCAAAGCCCCTGAATCCAATCCTAAATCGATCAATGCCTGTTCAAAAAAGTTATCAGGAATGGCAGTAAAACGGTTATTATCACAATCGTTATTATATGAAGTTGCCAGATCTTTTTGCCAGCCTCCAGGGATAGTTCCAATAATGGCATCATCAACATTTATGCAAAATAAATTAGGGTTGTTTGTTGCATTAAGTGTCGCTAATGTGTTGTTGTTTCCGTTTTTAATATTCAATGTGAAAAGCGCATTATCATTACAAAGTAACGCCGTAAGTGCAGTATTGGAAACAACATCCAAGTTTTCAATTTGATTAAATGAACACTCTAAAATTGCTAAAGCTGCATTATTACTTACATCTAATTCTGATAATGCATTACTGGAACAATTTAAATTCTGAAGTAACAAAAAATCTTCAATTCCTGTGAGATCCAAAATATTCAAACCTGAAATATCCAATGGGCCAACGAAAGCGTTTACTAAAACCGTTGACACAAAATTATTATTTGGAATGCCATCGCCTAAACCATTTGCTTCAAGATAGATTTCAAAATTATTATCGGGCACATAGGTCCCACAATTCAAATTATATAATGCCGGTGCATCTTTCTGCCAACCTACCGCCGCATTGGCATTGGCAACATTATCAACTTCAATACAGAATAAATGGGCATTATTTGTGGCGTTAAAGCTTGATAGGCTGCCATTATTTCCATTCTTAATATTTAGAGCGAACAAATTATTAGCGTTACACAAAAGTGTGGTTAATGTTGTATTAGCGACAGTATTTAAATTTTCAATTTGATTGTTTGAACAATCTATAGCGGTCAATAAAGTATTTCCGCTTAAGTCTAAACTAACTAACGAATTATTTGAGCAATTAAAATCTATGAGTGCAGTATTACCATTGATACTTAAATTAGAAATCGAATTGTTTGAACAATCAAGCGTATTAAGTAATATATTCGTATTCAAATCGATATTTAATAGCATATTGCTAGAACAATCGAGTTGTAGTATGTCCGTATTTGTTGCTAAATCTAAATCTTCAAGAGTATTGATACTGCAATCTAAAATTTCCAATGCATCAAAATCTTCAATTCCTGTAAGATCAGAAATGGCTTTATTTGACACATCAAGCGTTGTAAGCCCATTGATATTTAAGGTTAATACGAAATTATCCAAGACATCGTCATGGTTGGCGTCAATTAGTGCTTGTTCAAAATTATCATCTGGAATATAGGTAAAAATATCTGCACAAGTGGTTTCGCCATAATAGGTCCAATCATCTTTTAGCCAAGTGCTTGGAGGGGTAAAACCAACATCAACCTGAATACAGAATAAATCTGGATTATCCTCAGCACTAAACGTTGAAACCAAATCGTTAAACCCATTTGCAACATTCAAAACCGTTAGTTGGTTTTGGGATACGTTAATCGAACCTGTTCCCTGACACACGGTAATCGGGTCGGTTTGTGGGTCAGGACACGCCACAATATTAATTGTCGTTAAGTCTAAAGCAGTCAATAAATTATCGGAAGCATCCAGATTTTTTAAAACCGTATTGGAAGACAGATTTAAAATTGAAATTTGATTTGAAGCGCAGAATAGGTTCTCTAAAATTGTATTGTTACTCACATCCAATGTACCGGTCAATCTGTTTTTTGAAACGTTAAGCAAGGACAAATCATTATGCTTACTGACATCAATATTAGACAACTGATTACTAGAACATGTTAGGTTTTTCAGAAGTGGATTATATGGGTTTTGCGTTCCAGCATCCACTAAATTCAAATTCTGTATTTGATTATTGGAACAATTGAGGGTTTCTAAATTGGGATTGTTCTCTAATTGAAGCGCCGTTAAAAGATTGGAACCACAGAGTAAAGACCTTAAATTGGTATTGTTAGATACATCAATAGTAGTTAAATTATTCCCACTACAGAGTAGCGTTTCTAAATTTGTAAAATCCTGAATACCTGTCAAATCCAAAATATCCAAATTACTGACATCGAGCGATAATACACCCGAAATATTTGCTGTAGTAACAGTAGCATTCCCAGCAACACCATCCCCCATACTATTTGCATCGCCAAGGTTTACTGTTATTCCGTTTTCATCATGGGTTTCAAGATAGTCTTCAAAATTGGCATCCGGTATTGCCGTTGTTTGCGCAGAAGCACACAATACTCCAAAGCATAAGACGACTAAAGAAAGAATACATTTTTTCTTCAGCTTTAAAGTATAAAAGAAGATGTTTATATAGAAAGACATTTACTGTTTTTTAAAGTTAACTTATTTAGAAATCCACTTACCACTTCTTCCTAATTTTTAGTGACCGCCTTTTTTATCTATTTCCTTATGATAGTGAAACTGCTTGTCTAACTTTGATTTTAATTGTGCCAGAAGTCGTTCTTTATACTGAGGATCACTCTTAAGTTTTTGAAATAAGAAATTGTTTTCTACATCCACACCATCCAAACGCATTTGCTCTTCGGCCATTTCCAAACCTTTTTCAAAATCTTCGCGGGTTACTTCCCAATACACTATTTCGCCTTTATCTGTATCGATAATTTCATATTTTCTATCATCATAATGTTCAGCAGTATTGGTTTCCTTTTCTTTATGTTCTTCATGTGATTTTTTAGAAGCTACAGCATTGACAGTTTCAGGATTAGCAAGCATCTCATAAATGGCGGTAATTTGCGCTTTTAAACCTTGAATCTCAACAGCTTGAGCCTCAACTTTTTGTTCCAGCCTTTCAACGATAGCGTTATTATCATTTCTATTTAATCCAACGGCAACATTTACCAAATTAAAACCTAACGCATTATTACTATTTGTCCATGCTATTCCAACAATATCCTTAATTTGATGCGCTGCTATTTTTGATGGTGCAACGGCTTTACCGATACCATCGTTATTTCCACTAGGGATAATATAATCGCCAATGCTTACTTTTCCAAACACCTTAACTGGCACCTGTCCCATAAAAGCAACCTTTTCGTAATTGGCTTCTTCACTAGGCTGCGGCATATTCCCCAAAACAATTGGTCTAAAAGAAACCACCATAAAGCGTTCGGCACTACTAGTCTTTTTAGATATTTTACCACCATTAACACCCACGATATCTCCATAGGTCATTTGTTCATTTTGATGTTCCCGCAATAAATATTCCGCATAATCTCCCGCTCCAGAGGCATAAGACACCCCTATAAAATCTATTTTGTTGTCATCGTAATCCACTTTATAACCGCGAGCGCGATTAAGCGCATCTTGAGCAAAACCAACCTGAATACCATCTGAAATAACTTCGGCAGCTGCAAAAGCGATATCTGCAGGCCCAGGTGAAGCCAGACAACCTCCCAAACCAAAACAACCCCTGAAATCTGTGGCTGCTTTAATAACCTGTAATGCACCAATAGCCGCATCAGCGATGGCAAAATTACGGTCTATTTGCGCTTCATATATATCATATTCAAGTGAGGTTTGGTCAAATAAATAATCGGCATTGTTTTCAAACTCGCTTTCTATTTCACCTTCAATTCTACCCCAAATATCGGTATCATCCCAAAAGGAAATAAAGTTGTTACCATTTCTTCTGCTCCCATTAACTTTAACAGCAATTCCTTGGTTACTCCCTTGCACCAGCAAAGGATAGTTGCCCATATCAAGTCCTGGATCATTTACAGCTTGTGGAGGTGAGGCATTGTCGTAAGCAATATTACCAGTGGAAACGGTGGATGTTATTTTAATTTGTTCTGTAGATTCAACTTCAAGCGTGCCAAAAAGATTTGTACTTTCATTAATTCTAAGTGTTTGAGCCTCTAAATCTCCAAAGGTTGCCTGTCCTGTGGCTTCAAAATCGGCTACAGTTGTTTTACCTATTACATCCAATGTGCCGTTAAGCAATGTCGAAGCATCTGCATCTATTCCACCAGGTGTTCCAACATTTAAATCCCCAGATAAATTTGTAACACTCTTATTATTTACATCTAATGTCCCATTCAAATTTGTAGTACCGTCAACAATTAAATCTCCTGTTAAATTTGAGGGGTTTCCGCCACTAACCAAAAAAGTACTTTTTAATTCTGTAGGACCTCCTACGGTCAATTCCCTATTTAGAAATGTGTCGTCATTAACATGCAAAGTACCTTCGGCGGTAATGTTTCTATGGGCAACATAAGGCACATAGGTTAGTTTTTCTATGCTCATGTCTAAAAAACCATCGCCATTTTTAAAGTCAATTTCAACTTTTAAAGACTTTGGATCCCCGTTCCAATCAATTTTCTCGAAATCGTCATAATTCCCTGCGCCAATAATTAAGTTAATTCTACCAAACTCATCTGTAGTTGTGTTTTGTATTCCAGAATACTCTACAACACCACTTCCTGGAGCAATAATTGAGAATTTAATAGCTACTTCGGCACTTGGCAAATAATTACCTTCAGAATCTACTCCGGGCAATTCTAATACATCAGGAGCTATAATTACTGCTTGATAAGAGATACCTTCAGTTTGTGCGAATGTTTGTATCGTAAGAAAAAGAAATAAAATTAGGGTAGTTATACGTTTCATAACAGATTGGTTTTATGGGTACTATATTTTTATGAGTTTTGAATTAAAAAGCTTTCCGTTAGAAATAGCCTTTAATAAGTAAGACCCAGACGAGAGGTGTTTCAGGTCTAACTGAATATGTTTTGCTGGCGAAAACGCCCTTGTATAGATTAATTTCCCACTTACATCATAAACTAATACCGTAAGTTCCTTTTCAATAGTTTCATTAAAAGCAATAGCAATTTCATCACCAAAAGGATTTGGATATACTGTAGCGTTTAAACTATTGTTAATTGAATTTTTTACAATTTTAATCCTTTTATGAGGTTGCTGAAAGCCTTGTCTCAAATAATAGCCATTTCTTGAAGAAGTCCCAATGACACTTGATTGGCCTATACTTTGACTTACTCTATACTGTCCTTTTGAAGTCGCTATAATTTTAGACGACCCTCCAACACCTAAATTCGATCTTATTATTCTGTATGCCGTTTTGTTACTTTCATTTTGAGCCTGAATAGAAAGCCCAGAACAAATCCCGAGCATTAGAAATACTAATATTTTAAGTCGTTCTGTTTTCATAAACTTTTTCTTCAAACACTCATTATTCATCTAAGCTATGATAAATATGCGCAATATACTAGTGTGTCCATGGTTTGTCCACCCTTAAAACCCTTTAAAAATCGCAATAACAGTTTGGTAAGTTTATAATGAAACCAATTCCAAATTGGTGTGCGTTTAGCTTTAGCTTTTCGGCGCTTTCTCCACTATTAATCAGAACAGATTTCCCGTAATTATAACCTGCTATAATCGCAGTACTATTAGAAATAGGATATTGCATACTTACTCCAGCCCTTAGAAATAGAATATTATTGTTGAATTCTTCTTCACCTACAAGATTAAAAACATCATTATTTATAGTTTGGTTTCCCCGTATCATAAATTCTGAAGCAACCGCACCATTCGCAAAAAAAATGAGATCCCTTAATCTAAATAGTTTTACATCCAATCCTGCTTTAATCCCCAAATAACTTACATCCCAAGCAAAATAATTATCTACACTAGATTCACTACCAATGGCACCATAATTATTATAAGAGAGTCCTGCGTTTAAAAATAGTGTCTTGGCTTTATTGAGCGTGTGCCTATAACCCATCCCAAAATAGGACTCTGATTTTGACAAAAGATTGTCCAATGGCTGCCCTTGGGAGTTTTCATAATCAAACGAAGAAATGGTAGAGCCATATTCCATATATAGCTGCTGGCTGTAACTATAAATACTTGAAATAAAAAAGAGCATTATGAGTAATTGTTTCTTCATATGATTATAAATAATATGGCCTTAAAAATTGAGATTGCGATAAATTGTGGGAATGGTAAAACTGTTGCTAGAGCAATGTGTTATGATTGGCATTTTTTAAAAAGGTTGGTTACCCCTAAGATATCGATACATATGCTATAAAAAAAATAAAACTGCTGATGTCCACCTTTTGTCCATTAAAAAGTACAGTCATAATTCTCAAGTTTAGCAGCTTTAAAATAAAAAAACATAGTTACACCACAATTTTTAATAGAGGTGAAAGTTAATTTTTTTGTTAAAAACCAACTGACTATTAATATGTTACTCTTTTTTTTCGTAAATTAAAGAGAATTTAAACCCTACAATTATGAAAAAGATAGCTTCCTTTAGATTTAAGTGCTTCTTTTTACTTCTTGCTTGTGCTTCTTTTATTTTAAGCGCTCAAGATTCACAGGCCATTAAAGAAATAAGCGGTAAAATAGTTGACCAAAAATCTAAAAACGCATTGGTATTTACGGATTTGTCTGTAAGCGGATCAAACATTAGTACGGTAACAAACTCTGATGGCGACTTTTTACTTAAAATACCCTATGAGTATCTAGGAGAAAAATTGATAATAACACATTTAGGATACGAAAAAAGGGAACTTGATATTGTTGATCTTGGAAAAGATGAAAAGATACTATTAGCTCCAAGTTTAACAGAACTGAGTGCCGTTAGCATTTCTGTGCCACAATTTGATGCCAAAACTTTAGTGATCAAAACCTTAGCGAATAAAAGTAGTGTTTATCATAATAAGAATGCTTTAATGACAGCGTTTTATAGAGAAACAATTAAAAAAAGAAGGAAAAACGCCTCTTTATCTGAAGCTGTTGTTAAAATACACAAACAACCTTATAACAATATTAGGAAAGATAGGATTGAATTAATTAAGTCGAGAAAAAACACAAACTATTCTAGACTGGATACACTTGCTTTAAAATTGCAAGGTGGGCCTTTTAGTAATCTATACACAGACTTAGTGAAATATCCTGAGTTTATATTTACAGATGAAGATATTGAACTCTATGATTTTGACTATGATGCCTCTACTAATATCAATAAAAACCTAGTTTATGTTGTAAATTTCAAACAAAAAAAGCATATCAAAACGCCCATGCACTATGGCAAGCTTTATATTGACGCAAATACTTTAGCCTTAACAAATGCTGAATATAGTTTGAATGTAAAAAACAGGGAATTATCTAGTAGAATGTTTGTTCGTAAAAAACCTAGAAAAGTAGATGTATATCCTACTGAAGCAACATACAAAGTTAAATACCGAACTCAAAATGGCAAATGGCACTATGCTTACAGTAATATTGGCTTGAGATTTAAAGTAAACTGGAAAGGCAAATTATTCAATAGCGTTTATACGTTAAATAGTGAAATGGCAATTACAGATTGGGAAATACCCGAAACTAAAATTGCTAAAGCAAGACATAGAATGCTGCGACCTTCCACAATATTAACAGAACAAACTTCCGGTTTCTCAGATCCTGAATTCTGGGGTGCCTATAATATCATTGAACCTGAAAAATCTATTGAAAACGCTATCAAAAAAATCCGAAAACAGTTGAAGCGAACATAATTTTTTTAAATGAGTGTTGTTAATAACAATCCTTAGACGTAAAACCCGATACAGTAAAAATACATTGTATCGGGTTTTTTTGATTAATTTTTAACGAAATTCAGGAATGACTTAAAATTTCATATAACCTTTTGGGTTTTATGAAATCTTCAAAAAACAACAATTAAAATTCCCTATATTGCCGACTTTCCAAAAAAAACCACATTAAACTAACCAAAAATCAATTTTTATGCAAGAAGTCGCAACCGCAGCACTAGAACAAACAGAATTAATTTCAGCAATTGATACCGTTTGGGTCTCAATCTGTGCTGCAATTATTTTTTTAATGGAAGGAGGGTTTGCACTTCTGGAAGCTGGATTTGTAAGAGCCAAAAACACCATGAGCATCATTGCTAAAGTGATGATAGATATTGTGTTTGGAGGCATCGCTTTTTATGCTGTAGGCTTCGGGATTGCCTATGGAGCTTCAAACGGATGGTTTGCATTTGATACGGGAATTACCGATGGTGATTTAGGATTGGGACTCACAGTTTCAAACAAATTATTTTGGTTTATCCAGCTAGGGTTTGCCATTGCTGCTATCTCAATAGTTTCGGGCGCAGTAGCTGAGCGTATGAAAGTATGGTCTTATGTCCTTTTTGTAATTCTATTTTGTGCCATAATGTATCCTTTGGCTGCCAATTGGGTTTGGAATCCTAATGGATGGCTTGCTACCCGTGGGTTTAACGACTTTGCTGGATCTGCCGCCGTACATGCCATGGGAGGTTTTGCTGCCTTGGCCGCAGCAATTGTTCTGGGACCGCGACTTGGAAAATACGACCAAGACGGAAAACCTGTTGCAATTCCCGGACATAATTTACCACTCGCGGCCGTTGGAGGTTTTATCCTTTGGTTTGGTTGGTTTGGCTTCAATCCAGGATCTACTTTAGGCGCCGTTGGAAATTGGGAACTTATAGGTACTATTGCCACAAACACCTTTTTAGCATCTGCCGGTGGCGGTATTGCTACAATGGTTTACACGTATTTTAAATACGGACAGATAGATGTTACCATGACCATTAATGGTGTTTTAGCAGGATTGGTAGCTGTAACCGCGGGTTGTAATGTTGTTGATTCTGGTTCTGCAATAATTATTGGTCTTATTGCGGGTGTAATAGTCGATGTAGCTGTAATTTATATTGATAAATTGAATATAGACGATCCCGTTGGAGCAATAGCTGTGCATGGAGTAAATGGCTTATTCGGAACTATAGCTGTAGGCCTGTTTGCTGCCGAAGGCGGTTTGTTTTTTGGAGGAGGTACTAGCTTATTAGCAACTCAAGCTATTGGTGTACTTGTTATTGCTGCTTTTTCTTTTGTGGTTACATTTGTAATTATGAAGCTAATGCAAAAAACTGTTGGAATTAGGGTTTCCGAAACAGAGGAACGCGCTGGTATTGATGCCGTTTCTTTTGGTGTAGAAGCCTATACAACCTTTGAATAATTAGAGCTAACCATAAAAATTAAGATTCTTTATAAAATTAAATAGGTTGTGCTATTAAATAATATATAGAAGAAAAACATAAAACATATTAGACATGAAAAAAGTAGAAGCCATCATAAGACCCTCAAAATTAAAAGCTGTTCAAAAAGGATTAAAAGAAGCCGAAATACCTTGTATTACCGTACTTCCTGTAAAAGGAACAGGTTTACAAAAAAGTTACTCTGAACGCTATAGAGGTACGGAACAATCCATGATTTTACAAACACGCATCATGATTATGTGCATTGTAAGCGATTCTAACTTAGAAAAATGTATCGATGTTATTTTAGACAATGCATCAGAAGGTCAAGTAGGAGATGGAAAAATATTTGTTTATCCCGTAGAAGAAGCCATAAGAATCAGAACTCGAACTCGAGGAAAAGAGGCTATTTTATAGGTTTCCACTAATAAATAGAATATTAAAAAGGCAGGCTTCTCAATGAAACCTGCCTTTTTATTTATGAAATAATTTTTAAAAACTATTGAACAACCTCTCCATAGAGATCAAAATCTTCTGCTTCAACAATTTTTATGGTTGCAAATTCCCCGGTTTTTAAATATGTTTTAGTAGCATCGATTAAAACTTCATTATCAACATCTGGGGAATCATATTCAGTTCTTCCAACAAAATAGTTGCCTTCCTTTCTATCAATAATAACGTTAAACTCTTTTCCTATTTTAGCCTGATTCAATTCCCATGAAATCTGGGATTGAATTTCCATAATTTGGTTAGCCCTGTCAATTTTAATAGCTTCGGGAACATCATCTTCCAAATTATACGCATGGGTATTTTCTTCATGCGAATAGGTAAAACAACCTAAACGCTCAAAGCGCATGTCTGTAACCCATTGTTTTAATTCTTGAAAATTTTCTTCAGTTTCACCAGGATAACCAACTATCAACGTGGTACGAATTGTCATATCCGGAACTTTCGCTCTAAATTCATGAAGCAACTTAGTTGTTTTCTCTTTAGTTGTACCACGGCGCATACTTTTCAAAATTGAATCTGAAATATGCTGTAATGGAATATCCAAATAATTGCAAACTTTAGGTTCACGGTTCATCACATCCAAAACATCCATCGGAAAACCTGTCGGAAATGCATAATGCAAACGAATCCACTCAACCCCTTCAACTTTAACTAAAGCCTCAAGCAATTCTGCCAAATTTCGTTTTTTATATAAATCTAGTCCGTAATAGGTTAAATCCTGAGCAATCAAAATTAATTCCTTAACACCGTTTGCTGCTAACTTTTCAGCTTCGATAACAATGTCTTCAATAGGTGTACTCCTATGTTTCCCACGCATTATAGGAATGGCACAAAATGAACATGGTCTGTCGCAACCTTCAGCTATTTTTAAATAGGCGTAATTTTTAGGCGTGGTCGTTAAACGTTCGCCTATTAATTCATGCTTATAATCTGCTCCCAAAGCCTTTAATAATCCCGGTAATTCTGTGGTTCCAAAATATTGGTCAACATTGGGTATTTCTTTTTGTAAATCTGGTTTATAGCGTTCGCTTAAACAGCCTGTAACAAAAACCTTATCGACATCTCCAGCTTCTTTCTTTTGCATAAATTCCAAAATGGTATTGACACTTTCTTCTTTGGCGTTATTTATAAATCCGCAGGTATTAATCACAACGATATTGCCTTCTTCCTCATGCACTACTTCCTTTCCGCTGGCTTTTAACTGCCCCATAAGAATTTCACTATCATAAACATTCTTGCTACAACCTAATGTAACTACGTTTATTCTATTTTTTTTGAGTGATTTTGTGCGCATAGTATTTGTAAATCAGGGCGCAAAGATACGCAATGATTTATGATTAACGAATGTTGCATAACGATTAACGATTGCGGATTTTGAGTATCATTAAACCTTTTCTATATTAGAGAGTCCAAAATTGAAAAACCCATCTTATGAAAAAGCTGCCTTATTTTATTTTTATTGCTGTTATATCCTTTTATAATTGTTCTTCAAATAATGATACTACCGAGATAATTCCTGATGCTGACGCGCTATATTTTCCGCCCAATAATTCTGATACATGGGAAACGTCAACCGTTGCTGAGTTAGGATGGAATGCATCTGAGATACAGCCACTTTTAAGTTATGTAGAAAGCAAAGGCACAAAAGCTTTTTTGATTTTAAAAAACGGTAAAATGGTTTTGGAATGGTACGGAAATGGCACCGATGCAGACTCAAACTTACCATGGAATTCTGCCGCTAAAACCCTCGTTGCTTTTACTACTGGAATTGCTCAAAAAGAAGGTTATTTAAACATCAATGAACCTTCAAACAAATATTTGGGTAAGGGCTGGACTAATTTAACAACACAGCAAGAAGATAATATTAAAATTTGGAACCATCTAACCATGACAACTGGTTTGGACTATACGGTAACTAATAATAACTGCTCAGACCCTGAATGTCTTATTTACAAAGGTGAACCGGGCAGTTTTTGGTATTACCATAATGCCACTTACACTACAATCCATAATATTGTTGCGGGAGCAGTAGGTAACGATTTTGATAGCTTTTTTAATGCTAAACTGAAAAACAAAATTGGAATGCAAGGTTCTTGGATTCCTTTTGGGTATTTTAAATTGTATTTCAGCAATGCAAGAAGTATGGCGAGATTCGGATTACTTAATCTGAACAAAGGCGTTTGGAATGATACTGCTATTTTAGATGATAGTGATTATTTTAATGCGATGACAAATACGTCTCAAAACCATAATAGAGCTTATGGTTATTTATGGTGGCTTAACGGAAAGGATAGTTATAGAGGCCCAGGATTAACCCAAGAATTTCAAGGCAAATTGATAGAAAACGCTCCCGATGATTTAATTGCAGGATTGGGAAAGAATGATCAAAAAATGTATGTGGTTCCAAGTCAAAAGTTAGTTATCATAAGAATGGGCGATGATGCTGGAGAATCCTTACTTGGCCCTAGTAGTTTTGATAATGAACTTTGGGCAGAGATTAATAAGTTGATTGATTAGTTTCTTTTTTCAAACGGAATAACAACTCCTTTTTCTAAATAGTTTTTCAGTCCATTTAATAGCATTGCCCAACAGAAAGACGAATGTTTAAAATGATGATTTTCTCTTGGCCAGTTGACATGACTAAATTTAACCAAAGTACCATTTTCATTTTCTTCCAAATCAAACCCGAAAGTTGTGGAGTTCCAATCTGCATCAGATTCTGTCATTTTAAAATGAATTGATGAATTGGGTTCTATAGCTGAAACTTTGCAATACCAATCATATTCATCCGTAAAATTCAAATTGTATGCTGCTCCCAATTTAGGTTTTCCTGAACTTTTTAATGTCCACCAATTATCCAAATGCTCAGGTAAAGAAACAGCTTCAAATACTTTTTCGGGCGATACTTTTATAACTAGATTATGATAGATATTGTAACTCATTTTTATATAATTGGTTTATTTTTCCACTTAGCACAGGCAACACTTATTTTTTTCAAATAGCTCATAATAGTGGACTGAGGAAATTTTTCCGAACAATATAAAATCTCTCCTCTTTTTGCTATAAGCAGGATATCAATTCTTAAATCGTTCTCTTCGTTTATAAAATCCACGCTATTATCGAAAATAATTAATTGATTCCAGTCGTAAAACGATTCATCTAAGTTTTCAAGACTCTTTTCAAAATTATATTTAATGCTTACATAATCAACATCATGCCCCCATTTTTTACCCTTGTCCTTACGCGCTCTTTACACCTTTTAACACTTGGCATGTAAAAAAAATTTAAGTTTAAATTATAGTTAGCCGCCTCAAATAATGCTACCGGTTTTATTTGTGACATCCGCAAGTTACTTTCATAAGCAAAATCTTGATTTTCTGCAATTGCCTCTTCGCAACTTTTTATGAAAAATTGATGTTTGATTTTAGAAATTTGCGCATTATAATTGTAGACATTACCACTAAGCTTATTATAAACATTAACGTCTATAAAGTCTAAGTTTACTGGTTTTGTGGTTATAATACCTTGCTCTATTAAGTAATCTGAAAAGTATGTTTTTCCAGATCCATTAGGACCTGCAATTAAGGAAAGTGTTGGAGTGTTAACTGCCAATTATAAAAATAATTCTTTTAATTTAGCTTCGGTATCAGTAGATTCGAGATACTCTTTTTTAATATCCTCATAAGTAGGATATTTTTTTCTAAACTTAAAATAATAATCGCTGGCACCTTCTAGCTCAAAAGTACCGTTCTTTAGAAGTTCTAAAACTTTATCTGACATTATTTAATAGTTAAGTTTAATAAGAATATGACCCAAATATACAAATTAATTATATAAGCATAATTTGAGGCAAATTATTTTAATATACTATAACAATAATTGTTCCTTATTCAACTTTTCGGATTACTTAAAAAAAGAATCCACAAACTCATACTTATTAAACACCTGCAAATCGTCAATGCCTTCCCCTACTCCAATATATTTTACAGGAATTTGAAATTGATCTGAAATACCAATAACAACACCACCTTTTGCTGTACCATCTAATTTAGTTACTGCTAACGATGTTACTTCCGTAGCTGCTGTAAATTGTTTGGCTTGCTCGAATGCGTTTTGTCCTGTGGAGCCATCCAGAACCAATAACACATCATGCGGGGCATCGTCAACCACTTTTTGCATCACGCGTTTTACTTTGGTCAACTCGTTCATAAGATTTACCTTATTGTGTAAACGTCCTGCGGTATCAATAATAATAACATCGGCATCTTGATTAACACCAGATTCTAAAGCATCGAAAGCCACGGATGCTGGATCGCTACCCATTTCTTGACGAATCATTGGCACATCTACTCGATCTGCCCAAACTTGCAATTGGTCTATTGCGGCTGCTCTAAATGTATCTGCAGCTCCTAAAACCACGTTTAAACCTTGCTTTTTAAACTGACTTGCCAATTTACCAATTGTTGTTGTTTTTCCAACGCCGTTTACACCCACCACCATTATTACATAAGGTTTTTTGTTTTCTGGAATTGTAAATTCGGTCTCTTCGCCAGAGTTTGTTTCAGATAACAAGCCAGCTATTTCCTCTCGAAGAATTTGGTTTA
This sequence comes from Algibacter sp. 2305UL17-15, assembly GCF_040720935.1. Taxonomy (NCBI): domain Bacteria; kingdom Pseudomonadati; phylum Bacteroidota; class Flavobacteriia; order Flavobacteriales; family Flavobacteriaceae; genus Algibacter; species Algibacter sp. 2305UL17-15. The sequence goes on along the minus strand of NZ_JBFDAE010000003.1, from coordinate 157,725 downwards.
ACTCGTCTGTTCCTAAATATTTATCTTTTGAAACACGTTCTTCTATACGCTCAATTATTTTAAGTGTGGTGTTTACACCAACATCGCTGGTTACAAGAACCTCCTCTAGATTATCAAGAACCTCGTCATCTACTTTTGATTTTCCTGCTACGGCTTTACTTAACTTGCCAAAGAAACTGGATTTGGATTTTTCCAATCCTTTATCTAATGTTTCCTTTTTTTCTGAGGAGAATATTTTTTTGAAAAAACTCATTTAAAAATGTTTATACGTTTATGAGTTTAAAAGTTTAAAGCTTTACGACTCGTTTTATTAGGTTGATTACTATAATTCACAAATGAACAGCAACTATATTTTAATTACTGCCAATTGCGGATTGGTGCGTTAGGCCTGCCTACCGGCAGGCGCCCAAATACTTGATAACAAATTCCTTGCCCAAAAGCGAAACATGAAATAGTGTCATTAAAATTTGAGTTGCAAAGATACTCAAAGCAGGCAAAAGTTAATGTATGCTAAAAAGAAATCCCGCTGAAAAAGCGGGATTAATTCGATTTCGAAACCTTGAATAAAAATTCAACGTTTCTATCTCATTAAAAAAGCTGCTCTCTTAAAAGAAAGCAGCTTTATATATTGTAAAAAATAAACGTTTTATTTCTTGTTTAAGAAATCGTTTACTAATTCTGGACTCATTACTGATTCTACAAACATGTAAGCACCTGTTTTAGGAGACTTAACCATTTTTATTGCTTTGGTTAATCTTTTAGATCCTGTTTGTAACGATGCAACTGATTTTTTTGCCATGGCTTTTTACTTTATGAGCTTTACGTTGGTAAAACCTTATTACTTAATTTCTTTGTGAACTGTCATACGCTTTAAGATAGGGTTAAATTTCTTTAACTCCATTCTGTCTGGTGTATTCTTTTTATTTTTTGTAGTAATGTATCTTGAAGTTCCTGGTTTTCCAGACTCTTTATGCTCTGTACATTCTAAAATTACCTGTATTCTATTACCTCTCTTTGCCATATTTACTATTTTTTTTCATTTCCGCGAAGGCGGAAATCTAATCCTATCTTTACAGCTATTATTTTAAAAATCCTTTAGACTTAGCTTCTTTAATAGCAGCCGAAATCCCTATTTTGTTGATTGTTTTTAAAGCAGAAGTAGAGACTTTTAAAGTTATCCACTTATCTTCTTCTGGAATGTAAAAACGCTTCTTTAATAAATTTGCATGAAATTTGCGTTTAGTTTTATTCATTGCATGAGACACGTTGTTCCCAACCATTGCCTTCTTTCCTGTAAGTTCACAAACTCTTGACATTCTTCTTTAACTTTAAATTTGTTGTTGCTTAAAAACGAGGTGCAAATATACTAAAACTTTGAATTATGACAATTAAAATAAATCAATTTTTTAAAATTTCTTTTTCGAGCATTTCTAGCGCTTTGTGAACTGCTTTTTTGATGACGCGTTTACGTGCCGTACCTAACATAAATTGTTCTGAAACTACAGCATTTTTTGTAGCAATAGCGATGTAAACCGTCCCAACCTCTGCATCGGAGTCTCCTTTTGTTGGCCCTGCATTTCCAGTTGTTGCAACACCATAATCTGACTTGAATAATTTGCGAACTTGTTGCGCCATGGCCTCCGCAACTTGAGCACTCACTACCGAATGTGCTGCAATAAGTGTCTCGGGAACACCTAAAACATTTATTTTAGACTGGGTTGCATACGTTATAACGCCTCCATTAAAGTATGCAGATGCTCCTGAATTTTGAGTAAATTGTTCTGCAATAGTTCCTCCTGTACAACTTTCAGCTACTGCCAAAGTTTTTCCAGATTCGGTCAATCGTTTTGCTATTATTAATTCAAGTGGCTGCACTTTATCTTCAAAACCAACAAAAACATCTTCAATTATTGGCAGCACTTTTTTAATTTGATTTTCTACACCACTTTTAACTGTTTCTGCATTAAACCCTTTTGAAGATAAGCGCAACCTTACACTTCCAAAATTAGGCAAATATGCCAACTTAATGGTTTCTGGAAGCGCATCTTCCCAATCCTCAATGCGTTTAGCCAAGGTACTTTCGCCTAAACCGTAGGTTAAAAGTGTTTTATGATAAATAAACGGACATTCGTGTTTTTCCTTTATTCTCGGGATGACTTTGTTTACTACGAGCTGTTTCATTTCGAATGGCACTCCGGGAAGTGACACAAACGTTTTCTCTCCTTTTTCCAACCACATGCCTGGAGCAGTTCCAAATTCATTCATTAAGACAGTAGCTTTAGAAGGTATTAAAGCTTGGTCTTTATTGATTTGAAGTAATGTTTTTCGTGCATATTTTTTCCAGATATCCTCAATATTATTTAATACTGAAGCATCTCTAATTAATGTGTCATTAAAATATTCAGCAATGGTCTTTTTGGTAATATCGTCTTTTGTGGGCCCTAATCCGCCAGTTATGATTATGATATCCACACGACTTTCAGCATCTCTAAAAGCCTGTAAAATATGAGATTTATCATCCTGAACAGAAGTGATTTGGTATATAGAAACACCTATTTTGTTAAACTCCTCGGCAATAAAGGCAGAGTTGGTGTCAATAACCTGACCAATAAGCAGCTCGTCGCCAATAGTTATAATTTCTGCGAGCATTACAGACCAAAATCAGACTTAATTTCAGCTATAGTATTCTCAACAGCTGTAATTACAATTTCTAATTCGTTTGTAACATCAAGGTCGGTTTTTGTAAACTTTCCCCAATCCTGAATTACAATTAAATCATCAAGCACGCCCAACTCAAATAAATCTATCGTTGGTTTCATTTTGTGAGCTGCTTGGTAGCCTTCTTGATAATCTTTTTCGGCAACTGCCTTTTTTAAACGTTCTGCATCTTCCGGCACTTCCTCTAAAAAAGTTGCGGCCAACGCCATAACAAAATCCTCATCGTTATCGGCCAATTCCCGTACTCTAAATAATTTATAATGTTGTTCCATTTATTTTATTGTTATGGAAAATAGTTCCTTGTTTCCTATATACCCACTTAATTTATCATTTGCAACTACCCTGCCAACTCCAGCTGGTGTGCCTGTAAATATAATATCTCCAATCTTTAAAGTAAAATATTTTGACACATATTCTATTAATTCATCGATTTTCCACAACATGTGGCTTGTATTTCCTTTTTGTACAATTTCATCGTTCTTTTTTAAAGAAAACTCAATTTGGTTGACATCAGTCACCTCTTTTTTAGAGATCCATTGTCCTATAACAGCAGCACCATCAAATGCTTTTGCTTTTTCCCAAGGTAAGCCTTTTGCTTTTAATTGTGCTTGTAAATCTCGTGCTGTAAAATCAATTCCCAGTCCAATTTCCTCATAATATTTATGTGCAAATTTTTTATCAATATGTTTTCCAACCCGGTTAATTTTAACCAAAACCTCAACTTCATGATGCACATCATCCGAAAAATCCGGAATAAAAAAAGGTTGCCTTTTTAATAGAATTGCAGTATCAGGCTTTAAAAACACAACGGGATCTGTTGGTTTTTCGTTTTCTAATTCTTTGATGTGCTCGGTGTAATTTCTACCTATGCAAATTAATTTCATAATTTATTTTTTTTCTTTCCCTAAAGAACGTAAAGGATTAACGTTATAAAATTTCGCTTTCAATCTTTAAAACAGATATCCAAACTGCGACTATGACTGCGACTGCGACCAAAAACTACACTTTAATCCGCTGTTTCATCGCCTCCACGATATTAAAAGCAGCAGGGCAAACAGCTACATTCTTCAAGGTTAAATTTGAAATTTGTTGAAACTTTTTTCTATCGGTATGTGGAAACTCCCTGCAGGCTTTTGGCCGCACATCATAAATGGAACAGTAATTATCTGCGCCCAAAAATGTACATGGTACGCTTTGCAACACGTAATCGTTATCCTCATCAATACGCAAATATTGGTCGATAAATTGTTGTGTTTTCATTCTGAAATGTTTCGAAATTCTATCTACATCTTTATCTGTAAATAGCGGCCCCGTGGTTTTGCAACAATTGGCACATTCCAAACAATCGGTACGTTTAAACTCCTGTTCATGCAATTCTTGCATCATATAATCCAAACTTTTTGGTGGTTTCCTTTTAAGCTTCGCGAAGAATTTTTTGTTTTCGTTATGCTTATCTTTGGCGAGCTTTGGGAGATTGTTGATTGTGTCTTGCATGGCGTAAAAATAATATTTTTCGTCTTTACAAAGGAAGTATGACTGAAGTAATCTTTTCCTTAATTTGGAGGAGATTGCCGCGTCCTTCGTCCTCGCAATGACGCTCAACATTAAAATCAATGAAAGACCTTTTCGGACAAGCCTTATTAGATTACCACAATGGAAGTTACACGGAAGACATTATCACTTCTACAAGTATTTCGGATGAAGATGTGTTGCCCCTTCCCTATTTGTTTCGATGTTATAAAGACATGCCGAAACTTGAACAAAAAGCCTTAAAATTAGCCAAAGGAAAAATTCTGGATGTTGGTTGTGGCGCTGGAAATCATAGTCTGCATTTACAAGGAAAAGGATTGCAGGTTAAAGCGATTGATATTTCCACAGGCGCTATTGAAGTAGCTAAACAACGGGGTGTTTTAAATGCTGAGGTTTTGAATCTTCTGGATGAATCTGAAACCTTTGACACCATTTTATTGTTAATGAATGGCACAGGCATTTTTCAAGAATTAAATCAGGTTTCTAAATATTTGTTACACTTAAAAAGTCTGCTAAACCAAAACGGACAAATTTTAATTGATTCTTCGGATATTAAATATATGTATGAAGATGAAGATGGCGGTTTATGGATAGACACCAATGCTAATTATTATGGCGAACTCGATTATTTTTTAAGTTATAAAAGCAAAAAGGAATTGCCTATGAAATGGTTGTATTTGGATTTTGAAACTTTGAAATTGGTTTGTGAAACTGTGGGATTGAAATGTGAATTGGTTATGGTGGGAGAATATTTTGATTATTTGGCGCGGTTGATTGTAAAATAAATTTTGACACGGATTTCACAGATTTTCACAGATTTTTAATTGGTATGATCAACCTTTCGGTAAACCAGCGTTAAGGATTGAGGCATTTGTTGAAGCTCCTCGTAGAGAGCGACTGCCGAAAGCCTGACCCTTGTGGTAACGCCAAAAAGATTATTTAAGTAAATTAACAACAACAAATATTCACTTATTACTTGTTGATATTCCCGCCTTTGCGGGAATGACAAAAAACGAGACCCTGAAACAAATTTCGGGTAAGGATGAGATCCCCGCCTTCGCGAGGACTTAGAAATCAAACTTATAAGTAGCCCCAGCTAAAAACTGAATGCTTTGAACAGGCGTATTTTGCCAACGTTCATAGGCATTATTCGCAATATTATTCGCTTTTGCAAATACAGATATTTGGTCGTTAATATGATACCCTACATGTACGTTGGCATCAAAAAAGCTATCTAAGGTTTTGGTAAAAGCGGAGGTAATAGTTACACCGTCATTTAAAAAGAATTGGTCTTTACGCTCGCCTGTGTAAATCAAATTTGCGCCTGCAAACCAATGTTCGTCTATTTGGTAGTCTAAAAATAAGGAACCCTTTACGTCTGGTAAATTCCAGGCTTCAGCTTCATCATCCGAGTTATAACTAAAATATTCTGCTTTAATGCCTAAAGTAAAATTTCTATTTACATCAACATTTAGCTCGCCTGCTACTCCAAATGTTTTTACATCATCATATACGATTCCAAATGAATTTCCATAGGAATACGATTGGTCTGCCATTAATGTAATCTCATTATTTCTAAACAATGCCCTGTTTCTATCTGCTTTATACAATCCGTTTACACTATAACTCATGTTACTGGATAATTTCCCTTTTAAACCAACATAGGCATTGTACTGTTGGTCTGTTGGCGCAACAACTAAGGTTGGGGACACAAACGGGTTTTCGGAAGCAAAATCATAATATGAATTTTGGATTAAACCACCCTCAATCCCTCCGAAAGCGATTAATATATCATCTACTAATCTGTAAGACGCCGTAATATTTGGGTAGATATATATTGTATTATCTCCCGATTCCCTGTCGTTTAAATAATTGATAGATGCACCAAGATTGACCGTTAAATCATCTTGCTTCAATTGATAGGTAGATGTTACGCCGATAACAACATTGCCGTACGCTAATTCATTGGTCATGGTATAACTCCTATCAAAAGTTCCTCCTAAATAATCGAACTTAAAATCTGTTGAAATCTCCTCCCCATTCACAGGAATATCGACTTTTGCCTTGGCTACAAATCGGTTCTCGCCAGACCCTTGATTGTCGCTAAAACGTCTGAAAAAGAAACTTCCAGAATTGATATAGGTGTCTTCAAAAGTAATATCGCCTCCAAAATGCGCACTCGAAAACGCATGATCCGTATCTATACCATCAGTTTGCGCTGCCATGATTTGCGATTGTGGCACACCATACCAATTGTACATTTGATGTTGAAAGCCCCCTTCTACATTCCAAGCCAAATCCCGTAATTGAGATCCGTAATTCACATTAATCTTTGAATTTGAAAAATTATCATCAAACTGAACACCTTCAATTCCTCCTGCCGATGAATGATGACTAAAGTAACCACCCACGCTTTCGGTGCGACTAAGGGCATGATTTAAATACACTTCGCCTAAAATCGTGGTATAAGTCCCAACCCCAAGTGTGGCATAATTATCGAAAAGTTTTACAGGTTTAGCTTTTTCAACCGTAGCTGCTTTTCCTTTTGCAGGTATAAATGTGGATGCTACTGGGAAGGAAAAAATATTGTATTGAATTTCTTTTTTCTGAAGGGTTTCCTCATCTTCCGTAGCAGGCACTTCTTTTACCTTAAAAGCATCTGATATGGATGGTGTATAGGGTTTCACTACGTCTATAACCCCTGTTTTAATAGTGTCCTTTACTTTGTCTTGTGAAAAGGACAACGAAATATTACATGCAATTAGTGCTACTAGAATATATTTAACTTGCTTTCGCATAAGATTTAGATTTACAATTTTTGATTTACGATTGACGATTTATTTTTTACTGAATACTGAGACTGCGACTGAAAGCTTATTTAATCTTCTGGTAAAATTGATGAATTAGTTTTCGCTTCTTGCCGTTTGATTTTATTCAATTCTGCTTTTGCTTCATCAACAACGTCATCAAACTGTTTAAAGTTTTCAATAACACTTTCTAAAATGTAAGTGGCTTGATATGCGTCTTTTAAAGCATAAAAGTTTTTCGCCATCACAACTAAACCTTTGGCACCGTAATACTTATATCCCGAATAATCTTTTGCTAATTTTTGCGCTGATTTGTTTGAAGCCTCAAATTTTTCATCTTTATGTTTAAAATAAGCATCGTAATACAAGGCTTCGGCTGCTGTTTCGCCTGTTGCTACTTTTTCAACCTTTTTATAAGCTAATTTCGCCTTTGCTTCGTCTCCTGTTTTTATGGCAGAACGGGCAATAATAATATGTGCATCGCTTTTAATTTTATTATCAACTTTAGGACCGTTTAAAACCTTTTCAGCATAAGATACCGCACCGGTATAATCTTCTAATTGATAATAAGCCTTCATTAAATTAGATTGTGCAAACACCACATTTTGCGGAAAATTAGCTTCTTCTTCCAATCGTTTTAACAACGGAATCGCTTTATTCCAATTTTTGCTTTCTAAATGATATTGCGATAAACGCGATAAGGCTTCTTCAGTAAATTCACTTCTTGCAGCTTCAACTACAGCTTTATAATGAGGAGCGGCATTGGCGATTAAATCTTTTTTGTAATATAACTGCGCGACGTAGAAATGAGATTGCAAACTGTGCAGTCCGTTAGGGAAATTATTTAAATAGCCATTAAACTGTTTGATTGCCGCATCGGTATTGCCTTCCAGATACTGTTTCTCCGCTGCTTCGTAAGTGGCGTTGTCCAAATCGGCATCCGTTACCTCAACATAATCCAATTGTTTAACCCAAGCGGCATAGTCGTCCACACGCCCTAAATCGATATAAATTAAACGTGCTGTTGACACAGCTTGAACTGCTTCTGGTGTTCCAGGATAATTACCTGCTACTTTTTTAAATTGACCTAAAGCGGCCTCGTTTTTATTCGCATTATAGTTTATCAAACCTTGACGTAATAATGCTTTTGGCACAAAGGAACTCATTCTATATTCTGAACTCAAACGATCATACATCGCCATGGCCTCATTTACTCTATTCGCTTTTACATAGGAATTCCCTAGTTCGTACATGGCATCATCACGCAATTTTGATTTTGGATAGATATCAATAAACGTTTCCAGTTCCCTGATTTTTTTTGAAGCATTCCCTGCATATCCTGTGCTTATCGCTTTTTGAAAAAATGCATAATCAGATTCGACTTCATTTAATTTAATGGCGTTATTATAAGCATCAATGGCGTTGTTGTAATTACTTGACACAAAATAACCATCACCCAAACGCAAATAAGCATCATTCAATCTTACTTTATCATCTTTACGTTTTGAAATAAACTGCTTAAAATAATTAGATGCTTGATCGTAGTTTTTCAACTTAAAATAAGTGTAGGCTAAGTTGTAATCTAAATTTTCTTGTTCTGGCAAAGTCATGCCACTTGATTGTTGCATAAACTGCTTAAAGCCAACTAATGCATCATCATAATTTGTGAGATTATAATCGGCTTCAGCTTTCCAAAATGTGGCCCTTGCAGTAAATTTTTCGTCTCTTTGTTCTTCTAAAGATTTATCAAAAAGCGATTCTGCTTCTATATATTGATTGTCATTATACAATTCCAAACCTCTAAAAAACGCCACTTTTTGGTAGGCAACTTTATTTTCAAAACTGTTTTTCCCTTTTAGAAGATTGAGCGCTTCTTCATAATTTTTTGAAGTGATGTAAGAATCAATCAACAATGTTTCAATTTCTTCCTTATAACTCGTTTTTGGATATTTATCTAAATAACCCGCTAAAACTTGAGGCACCGACTGGTATGGATTCCCTATTTCGTAACTAATCTTCGCATAATTCAACCACGCATCTTCTTGAATTTTTAAATCGAAATCCATTTGGGATGCATTTCTAAACGCGTTTAACGCTTCCTGTTTTTTATCTAGTTTGATATAACTTTCACCTAAATGATAATAAGCATTTTGGGCAATACTATTGCTTCCGCCAATAATTTTATTGAATTCTGAAATGGCATTTTCAAAATCGCCTTGTTTATAATGCGCGTATCCTAATTGGTAAAAATCGGTATTGTTCCATTTTCCTTTTTTGCCTTTATAGGCTTGTAAATATGGAATTGCTTCATCATATTTTTCTAAATTGAAATAACTTTCACCTATAATTTTCGATAATTCTGAAACCTCTACATCATCGCTAGAACCTAATCTTTCTTTTGCCAATGCAATAGCCTTTTCAAATTTTCCGAGTTTGAAATTTAAGTCTGCTTGGTAATAAGACAACTTTTCCTTGTAGCGTTCTTTGTCGTTTACCTGCTCAAAATATTCGTTGGCTTTGTCGTAATCATCACCTTCATAAGCCATAAAACCAATGTAATATTTGGCTTGAGAACCATATTCCGGAGAATTTTCAACTTTGCTCAAATAGGTTTTAGCATCTTTATATTGTTTGGTAACAAAAGCGGTGTAGCCATTATTAAAATAAAATTTCTGACGTTCTTTTCTAGACAATGCCTTTTCATCAACCCTGTTATACCATTTTCTGGCATAAGCAAATTTTCCGTTGGTAAAATAATAATCTGCCACATCAACAAAAGCAGTATTTCGTTTTGTGCTGGTAGGATAATCATCTACAAAATCGTTGATAAGTTGATCTGCGTTTTGCTGGTTTAAGCGTACTGCACAATTGGCAATGTAATAGGTACATTCGCCTTTCAATCCTTCTTTTTTAGCAGTTTTTCTTATTTGGGAAAATAACGATTGTGATGCCTGATATTGTTGGTTATTGTAAAGACTTAACGCCTTTTGATACTCTACCAAATCGTTTGTATAAACAGCCGATTGTTGTGCTATGACTTGAAAACTGAAGCTTATTGCCACGATAAGTGACATACTATTTTTAAAGTTCATTTAGTATTTGATTTTGTTTGATGAAATTCAAAGATAAATAAAGGTTTTAGATTCCCATCTTCATGGGAAAGACAAATTCAATGGAAACCAAAATAAATTTATTTTGGAAACTATTTTCATCTATAACGCAACAATCATGCTAGAATTATAAACAGACTTCCTAAAATTCCAAAAAACAAACACTAAATTCCAAAAAAAAATAAAAATGAGAATTATAGATGAAGAATTTAATGGTGTTTGAGATTTGGATTTTGGAATTTAGTTCTTTGTACTTTGAACTATAAACTTTAAACTTGTAACCTGAAACTTATTTTCCATGTCCGAAACTATTTTACAACTTAAAGATGCGTCCATTTATCAAGGGGAAAGCTTGGTGCTTTCTAACGTGAATGTAGAAATAAACAAAGGTGAATTTGTATATTTAATTGGTAAAACCGGGACAGGTAAAAGTAGTTTTATGAAAACGCTTTATGGCGATTTACCATTAACTGAAGGCGAAGGTTTTATTGTAGATTATAATTTAAAGACTCTAAAAGAAAAAGAAATCCCCTTTTTAAGACGAAAACTGGGTGTGGTTTTTCAGGATTTCAAATTATTGATTGACAGAACGATAAATGATAATTTATTGTTCGTTTTAAAAGCCACAGGTTGGAAGGACAAAGACAAAATGAACGCTCGTGTTGAAGAGGTTTTAACCAAAGTTGGGATGAAAACCAAAGGATTCAAGTTCCCGCATGAATTGTCTGGAGGCGAACAACAACGTGTGGCAATTGCGAGAGCTTTATTGAATAATCCAGAACTTATTTTGGCGGATGAACCTACCGGAAATTTAGACCCGCAAACAAGCGTGGAGGTTATGGAGGTTTTACAGGACATTAATAAAAACGGCAACACCATACTTATGGCAACCCACGATTATGCGTTGCTGTTAAAGTATCCGAGCAAAACGTTGAAATGTGATGACAATCAGGTGTATGAGGTGGTGCAGCGGAAAGGTTAATCGCTATCAAGTAAAGCTTCCCAATGTTTTCCTATAGCTTCAAAAGACAAGTGGGCTACTGACGTTTTAGTATTCTTTTTACAATGTTTATAAAGTGCATCATTTGTTGCAAACTCATTCATAGCCTCTATAAGCTTTTCTTTATTTTGGGGAGGCACCAAAATCCCATTTTCTTTTTGAGTAATAATTTCGCTTGGTCCTGTTGGGCAATCATAAGCAACAACGGGAGTGCCACAAGCCAAAGATTCTAAAACCACCATTGGAAAACCTTCAAACTTACTGGACAAAACAAAAAATTGTGCTTCGTTCATATATTGAAATGGGTTCTTTTGAAACCCTTCAAAATGAATTTTATCTTTATGCAAAAGTGCTTCTTTGTAGGCTTCAAGAGTAGGTTGATAAGGCCCTTGACCAAGAATTACCAAATGAATGTTCTTTCCGGGAAGTACAGAATTTGAATATGCGTACATTAAATGGTCGAACTGCTTGATGTTATCATCCATTCTTCCAACGGCAATAATGAATTTAAAATCGCGTATTTTTTTGTGTTCAATTTTACTGTTTATAAAGTCAAAATCTAATGGGTTTAATATCACTTGTGTGTTGACGAGACCTACTTTATGCGCTTTTTCTTGGATTCCTTCAGAAACACAAACAATTTTTTTAGAACTGTTATATGCTTTTCGGAATCCCCCCCAGGGCTTAGGAAAATAGTTATCCATTAAAGGCAAATGGAACGTATAAATCGCACTATTAAATTTAGGCAATATAAAATAAGTAAATACAAATTCTGTTAGAAATAATCGTCTGGATCTAAAATCTATTACAACATCGAATCTCTGTTTTTTTAAGTAATTTTTAAGCTTAAAAAAACCTCTGATTTGATGAAATTTTTTAAACGGAGAATATTTTGTTATTTCGAGTGTATAATAGGTGCCGCCTACCTTAAAGTCCTTTGTAACATAAGCAGCAATAAAATGAACATTATAGCCTAATTCCTCTAAAATCAAGGACAATAGCGTTGACACTTTTTCAGCCCCTCCATTTCCTGCGGAAGGTGTTATAATTGCTATTTTTTTCGATTTCATAGTTTAAGTTTCACATTAATCAAATCTGATAGGAGTTAGTATTCACACAAAGCGCTCTACACCTTTGTTACCAACTGAAATATCAAATTTTTAGACAGATAAATACGTGAATTTTACATCCAAAAATAACTTTTTTATTTTAAGTGAACCTTTATATATTACCTATATTTATTGAATATTTATTTGTATGCCAGTTCTGTCTGTTCACCTTATTACTTTTAACAACGAAATGCACATTGAAGAAACCCTTCAATCTATTCTTAATCAAAAAGTTGATTTTGAATATGAAATTGTTGTTGGAGACGACTGTTCTTCTGATAGAACCTTAGAAATTATAACTGATTACAGCGAAAAGCATCCCGGTTTATTTAAAATTTTAAAAAATGAATCTCAACTAGGAATTCTTAAAAACTTCAAGGCTACACTCGACAGATGTACGGGAAAATATGTATTTGATATTGCTGGCGACGACCTTTTTAATACCGAACACGCACTGCAAAAAATGGTTGCTATTTTACAAAGTGATGACAGCCTAGGTTTTGTTGATTCTGGATTTGACGAATATATTGAATATGCAAACACGACCAACCGTTATAGTAACAAAACCCTTATTGAAAGCGATAAAGACGCCTATAAAAAGGCCATTTTATCGGGTGCTTTTACACCTATCGGTATTTGTTTTAACAGAGAGAAAATATATCAATATGTAGATTTTGATACGTATATTAAAATGAATGTTGGCATTGAAGATTATCCGATGTTAGTTGATTTGATAATGAATACTTCTGTTGAAACTATCAAAGAATCGCTACACATTTATCGGGTGCATAAAACCTCTTATTCACATACAAAAAAGCTAGAAGATTTAATGTTTCAGAAGCAACAGATGATGGAGTTATTTAATTATTTTACTAATAAATATAATTTCAACACCTCTTTAGTGCACAGGTATTATCAAAATCATTACAAACATTCACTTTATTTGGCAGGCTATTTTGAAGATGGGAAATTGGGAAAAAAAATGTTTTCAAAAATAAACTCAAAAAACATTAGAGATTATATTCATTATTGGGCGAGCCAAAATAAACTTTTCAGAAAACTGGTTTCTTTGTTTTAAATTAAGAATTATATGTTAAATAATCTTGAAAATCCTCAATATAATCATTTGCCTTATAAACATCAGAAGCGACAACCAAACAAACTGCCCCTGAGGAAAAATTTTCTAATTCGCGCCAAATACCGGGCGTAATCAATAAACCTTTTGAAGGATTGTTCAACGTTACTCTTTTCTCACCTACACCATCTTTTAAAATCACATCAAAACTTCCGCTTAGCGGTATTATAAATTGAGTTAACGCTTTATGCGCATGTCCTCCTCGTGTTGAGCCACTGGGAACATCAAACAAATAATACACGCGTTCCATTTTAAACGGAATAACGTCTTTCTCAACTACTGCTAAATTTCCTCTCGGATCTTTAATAATTGGTATTTCAAGAGTTTGAATGTTTTTTACGCTAGATCTCATCTGAATTTTCTTTGCTTTTAAAAGTACTTGGCAACATAAAAATAATAATGGCTAAATATAACACATATCTTATAAAATGGGCAAATACAATACCCTCTACTCCCATATGTTGCACAAAATATACTCCAAAAATATAGAATAAAACATAAGAAATAACTTCTGTTATTATAAAATGTTTCCATAAACTTTTTGCAATAAACTGATACGCCATAATTACTGCAACAATTTTTACCAAATCCCCTAATAATTGCCATTTAAACAATTTTTCCATGGGTAAAAATTCTCTTGTATATAAAAGTTGTATTACAAAATCCCTAAAAAAGTAAATACCCAGAAACATGACTAAAAAAACCGGTATTATTATTTTATAGATACTGGACAGTTCTGTTTTAAACAATTTTAGACTGTTTATTTTGGCATATTTTGGAAGTACATAAAGAGAATATACTCCCGTTAAAAATGAGAGATAATAGTTAGATAAGCTTAACATAGAGGTCCAATATCCAGCTTCTTCTATACTTAATTTTTCAATTAAATGATTTCTCAATTGCAGCTCTACTAAATTAGCTAAAACAACCGCTGCTATAGACATTGTTATAAATGACAGCAGTTTTGTTCTAAAAAATTCATGGAACCTTATTCTTAAATTAAAGAATAGTTTTATTTCCTTTTTAGCAAATAATACCAAAACCAAAATCTGAGATAAAGGCGTTAAAGTTACCGCCAAAAGCACACCGGAAAGACCATATAATACCACTAATGCAATAACAAGAAGCGTCACAATAGCATAAACAAGAAATGAAATTAAAGTTGCTTTTTTATAATTGGATTTTCCATTTATTACTGCGAAAACAAAGTTATAAAATGCAGTAAACGGCAATGCAAAGGACAGTATAAGGAACAGATAATTGTACTCTGGAGTTTGAAATAAATAGTTACTCCAAAAATCTGCGCCAAAACATAATATTATAAAAGCTAAACTAGACCCTAGAACCCCATAAGCCATCGAGGTACTGTATAGCTTTTTTAACAGATTTGGATCTTCATCAAACTCCGATTGGTATTTTAAAACACCTTGATCTACACCTGCCGTAGCTCCTAAACTGAACAAAGTAAACGCATTTCTTAAATTACCTACAAGTGCAATGCCGTTGGGCCCCAAATAAATAGCTATCAATTTTTGAGATATAAACCCTAAAAAGGTGCGAAGTATAACCCCTAGTGAATTTACCGAAAACAGTTTAATCAAAAATGCATCTTTATGTGCTCTAAGAAACTTCACTAAAAGCTATTAATTAGTGAAATTATCTGCATGATATCATTTTTTGTTAATGATGAATTTAGAGGCAAACTTAAAATTGTTTGACTTAATTTTTCCGAGATTGGTAATTTTAAATCTGAAAACTCGCTGTACGCTACTTGCTTATGGATAGGAACTGGATAATGTATCGAGGTTTCAACGCCGTTTTCATATAAATATGATTTTAATTGGTCTCGCGCCTCACATTTAATAACAAACTGATGAAACACATGTTGAGCTAAACCATCAATTTTTGGAAGTATAATTTTTTCAGAATTAATATGTTCTAAATAGATTTTAGCGAGCTCTTTTTGCTTTTGGTTTTCAGAATCCAAATGTTTCAACTTAACATTTAAAAATGCAGCCTGTAATTCATCCAGTCTGCAATTAAAACCTTTAAATTTATTTTCGTAGGAACTGTTACGTCCATAATCTCTCAACTTAGCAATGGTATCGTATAGTTTTTTATCGTTAGTAGTAATCGCACCTGCATCTCCAAAAGCACCCAAATTTTTAGTTGGATAAAAACTAAAAGCAGCAATTTCTGATAGATTACCAGCTTTTCTCCGGTCTTTAAAAACCGCTCCATGGGCTTGAGCAGCATCTTCTATTAAAACTAAATTATGATGTGCTGCAAGTTGTTCTAAACCTTTGACATCATATAATTTTCCGTATAAATGCACACCCAATATCGCTTTTGTCTTTGATGAAATTTTAGCTTCAATTTTTGAAACATCTATATTAAATGTACCGCTATCTGGGGCAACCAAAACAGGTTTTAAACCTGCATTACTTATTGCCAGAACGGATGCTATATATGTGTTTGCCGGCACGATAACCTCATCGCCTTCATGCATCAAACCCAGCGTTTTATAAGCCTCAAAAATTAAAGTTATGGCATCTAAACCATTACTTACACCCAAACAATATCTTGTGCCACAGTAATTGGCGAAAGCTTGTTCGAATTCTAAAACCTGTGATCCTAAAATATACTGACCATTCTCCAAAAAATTGCTGAATGCATTTTTTAGGTCGTTCTCATAACGTTGGTTAACAGATTTTAGGTCTAAAAATTTTATCATATGATTATATCTTCCAGTAATTCATAGTTTTCAACATCTACTTCATAAAAATCGTGGCTTACCGCAGCACCGCCAAAACCTTGTTTCCAATGTACCAAACCTAAATTTAGCTTTGTGCCCTGCATTTCGTTACTTATCCCAAAATCAAAATAAGCTTTATCTTTAAAAGTATCAGTAATTAAATGGTTTATTAAATAATCTAATGCGCCTTTTTTATCATTCTTTTTTGTAGCAATATATTGCAAATGCACAACTTTATTACTGATAAAGACAGTACATCCTGCTAATATTCCAGAGTCGTCAAAAACATTAAATTGCTTGATGTTATTTGGAAACTTTTGTTGCAACATTGTTATTTCTTCAACTGAATGTACAGGTTGCACGTTGTAAGTAGCCTTTAAATTTGGCACTAAAACTTCATTCCAAAATACCGAAAAACCGTTATCTTCTGCTATATTTAAATCAAAGGTTTTAGCCTTATTTATTTTGCGTTTTCTTAATGTTGCGTATTTAAAATCACTTTTTAAATCAATTGCTATGGACATGTCCCTGCGAGATAGTTTTGCCTGCAACAAAAAACATATATAATCTATTTCGTCGGAAGGTTTTTCAAAATATAGTCTTGGAATTTGCTTGAGAACAAGTGTTTTTATACCGTGATCCTTTAAAAATAAAAGTAGCACTTTTACGGTTTCTAAAACTGTTTCAAAATTTATAGTCTTTGAAAAAACAAGTCCGCCATAGCTTAAACCTTGATGCGAATATATTTTATTTTCAACCTTATTTGCCGGTAAAATTGAAATAAGGGTTTCACCTTTAAACATCAATAACGAAAAATCATCAAATCTATCCTGATGATATTCCATGAAATCCCTATGAAATAAAAATGTGGCATTTTTTGAGCTTGCTACAAAATCATTCCATTGATTATAAAACAAAGAAGAATATTTAATTACTTTAAAATCTTTCATTCAAGGTTCTATTATACCATAAAATTAGTTTATTATGTTCCAAATCATAATATATTTTTAATCCAAATACTTATTAAAAACCACATCACCTTCATTATTTATCAATTCATAAACACCAAAAGGCGCATTTTTCTTAATAATACCATAGCTTTTATCTTCTTGTAAATTTTTCAAATAAGATTCATCTTCACTTAAATAAGAAAATAGCACTCTGAACAAATTAACATTAGTTTTGAGCCTAGTATCAAATTCGGGTGCTTTATCTGGCCATTTAATGGCTAATGCGGCGGTAAAAGCAGATTGTACCAAATCCTCATTTTCTTGCTTTTCTAGAGTTTCTAGCATATAATTCATACCAACATAACCTCCATGGTCTGATACGATCACGATCATACAGTTCTCGTCATTTTCAATAATCATAGAAACCATGCCCAACAACCAATCATTACACTTTTTTAGACTTTCTAAGTAAACTTTACGCTCTTCATTTTTTCCCCTGGAAGACTCCTTTGTATATGCAATATGATTGGGGAGCATTTTTTCAATAAAATAAAAATTATTGGTTGTTTTATTTTCTTGAATTACTCTTTTCAATTCGTTATCAATAGTTTTGGTCAAACTAAAGCCTTTATCTGTAAATGGCAATTCCTTATAACTATAGTTACAATAATCATAGAGCATTTTAGGTCTATTAATTAATAGGTATGGTTTCTCCAAAATTAAAAAAGTCTTGTAATCGTTGTTCTTAAAAATCGAAACAACTGGATTCTCTCCTATAATGACATCCCTTGAGTTATATAATTCATCATTACCATATGGTTTTGGTTTGTTATAATAATGATGTTTCATAACAAACAGAGAACTATTTGAGCTCAACGTAGATTTATAGTTACTTCTAAAACCTTCGTAAAGCTTAAAGTTTTTTTGAGATAAGCTTTCTTCAAAATCACTATTATCAAAATTATAATTATCCTTTTTTAATTCTGAAAAATTAGCATACCCATCTGGCTGTATGATATATACGTTTGGCTTTTTTTTAAAATGAACACTTTCTATGGTGTCTGGTTGTTGCATCCACGCCTTAGAATATGAAAAATAACCATACAAATCTGGCATTAACTTAACGAGAGAAAACACAGCTAATAAAAACTGAAACACAAGAATTTTTCTGATGTGCTTATAGAATAAAACACCTAATACTGCCGCAAATAATAAAGCTATAATTAACACCTTTGTCCTAAAACCATACATACTCAGAATGATTAAGACAAGAAAATAAGAATGGTTTAAAATTGGTAAACTATATTTCTGGTATTTTTTTAAAAATTTAATTTTTTTGAATACCATATATAAAATCAAAAAAGAGATACATGGTAAGACCAAAAAGACACCTACAAAAAAAAGAATTTGACTCTTAGAATTTACTTGCGAAAAATTAAAATCGTAGTAATGCAGCATAGGATATAAACCAGAGGCAACTGCTGCTAGAATAGAGAAATTTACTGTTGTACCTACATCTTTCTTTTTTATAAATTCTGTAACAATAAATCTTAGCCTACTTATCATTTTTATTTTTTAACAAATACATTACTCTTTTTGAATTAACAATAGATTTCTTTTCAAGAATTTCGAAATTTTCTGAATAGGAAAGCTCAAAATTTTCAATATTATAAAACTCAAAGTAGTCTTTAAACTCGCCCTTATTATTTAATAATCTTTCTACCCAAGAATCATCTCTTTTAGGGAATTCGATAATTAAGTATTGAGAAAAAGAAGCAAAAAAATTGGCCGACATTTTAAAAGGTATATTGCCTGATAATGAAATATGATGTATTAAGGCTAAAGCTAAGGTTACATCAGGAGCAAATTTTTTAACCCTATCTACAAAGGAGTCCCTCTCTTCGTTATTAAAACCAATACTTGATGACGGATTTAGAACATCTAAAACAAATGGTATTATGTTTGACTCTTTATTTAGTTTAATGGATTTATAATTTGAATCCACGGCATTATTATCAATATCACAGACTAAAGCAATCTCAACATTTCTTTGTATTTGTCTTACAAAAGCACCATCATTACCACCTACATCTATTAGCCGTTTTGCTTCAATTTTGTTGACCCATTTATTAATGCTGTTAGATTTTTGTAAAAAAGCATCATCGGCATAATTGGTTTTACTGTAATAATTACCCCATTCACTATTCTCTTTTAAGGTTAGTTTTTTGATATAATCATATAAACTATCAATAATATTAAATTGTGCTTTTTTTGATAATGATGCTACTTTTGACTTACCCACATAATCCTCGTTATGCTTATCTTCAAATTTAGCCAATAAGTGTATATTTGAATATAAAAACGGGTTGAGCTTAGATTTTAAAGGCAACATTGATGACAGCATTTTTAGAGGTATGCCATCAATAAAGTTACTTACTAATTTCAAAGATTGGGCCCCATGATAATATGCTAAAAGTAAAGGTCCTAAAAAATGGGTAATAAATTGTTTATATCCTCGCCAAGGCTGGTTTTCTTGATAAAAATCAAATGACAGCGTATCGATGAATATAGCCTTACCTTTATAAAAAGTAACATTAAATGCAGAAGCATCTTTAAGTGAAAAATTATGTTCTAAACAGTATTTTTGAAGTTTTAGTGTTAATAATGCTGCTTCTTTATATTGATTAAAACACCACTCATAAGGATATGTTATAAATGGAATTTGTTTTGGTTGTATCACCATTTCAGAATCATTTTCAAACAATTCTTCATGCTCGATCAACAATCCTAAATCAAACAGTTTGTTAAAAACATTTTGACTTTTAAGTGCTTTGTACTGTTCAAAATAAACAGGGAAAATACGGCGTTTTATAATGCCGTTATCATTAAAAATATATCCCGAAGGATCTCTAAACGAAGATGGAAGCTGATTATTTGTTCTCACCATTTTCTTTTGCTTCAGTCTCAGAATCTTCTACATCAATATCATCAAACAACTCATCATTATCATACTTTACCATACCAAAAAACAATTTAACCTTGTATAATAAATTCTTTGAAAAGAGTAAAAAACCTGCAACAGCCGCAACAATTGCCTGAACGATCATTGCTCCTAACCCGGGATCGAAATATAAAAAAATGATTAGCTCCATATAGTAAAATTAAATATAATTTAGATAATGTAGTGATTAAAACAATTGAATCTATTGTAAAGATAATTAATTATTGTTCTTAGCAATATCAACCCCAAAAAGGGAGCTTCCAAATATTAATAATATAACGCCATAATACATAACGTAACTTACAAAATGGCCAATTACGGCACCTTCGACACCATTTGTTTTTATAAAATAAATACTGGTGATATATAACATAACAACAAGAAAAGCTTCAGTAACAATATAATGCCAAAACATTTTTTTTGCCAAAAACTGATATGCAATAATCATGGAGAGCACCTTTACAAAATCTCCTAATAATTGCCATAAAAATAAACCTTCAACAGGTTCAAACTCTTCAGTAAAAACAACATTTATGATGACAGATTTTAGTAAATATATGATTAAAAGTCCAGCACCTAAAACAGGAACAATTATCTTGTAAAGTGAAAATACTTCTTTTTTAAATTCCTTAATATCATTAATTTTCGAAAACCTTGGAATGATGTATAACCCCATCATAGAACTCACAAACATTAAATAGTACTTAGAGATGCGTATCATAGCTTCCCAAAATCCTGCTTCCTTATAACCAATGGTATCAATAATATAAGTACGGATGGTTAAAATAACTAAGGGCAAAATAACAGCCGAAAACAAGACCATACCACTAAATGGAGCCAATTTTTTTAAATAGCTAACACTAACTTGTTCAACGTTTAAAAGAGGCACTAAACTTCGCCTATTTATAATCCCCACTAGTGTAATTAAAAATATTAGAGATTCTGAAATGGCAACAGAAATAAGCGCCCCATCCAAATTACGTTGATAAATTAAAAGCAACGCAATGCTTAAACTTAATATTTGCCCAATGATGTTAATAATAATGAGGATTTTATACTTGGAAAACCCATTCATAATTGAAAAAGTGAACATGTTTAAGGCATAAAACGGCAATACAAAGGCAAATATCTTTATAATGTATGCGTAATTATTATAACTAGGGAAGATTAAAAAATTAATATAATCTGCCTTGAAATAACAAAAAAAGGACACCAAAACCGTAGTTATAAAGCCAACATAATAAACCGTTGAAAGCAATTTGCTCAAACGCACTAAATCATCTTTAAATTGATCTACATACTTAACAATACCTTTGTAAAAACCAAGTGTGGCGATTGTTTGTGCAGAAGTAACGAAGTTTCTTAAATTCCCTATAAGAGCTAAACCTTCAGGGCCAATGAAAACAGCGATAGCTTTTGATGTTAATAGACCTGCCATTATTCTCGTAAATACAGCAGCTGCTCTTAAAGAATTAATCTTAACTAAAATAGTCTCGTTAATATATTTTATTAATTTTTTCAATAGATAAGATATGTTGCAGTTATAAACTAAAAAACTAGGCGTTTAGTATATTTATTTACGCATCAAATATACAAAATCAATCAAAAGAAAACCATGAAGCGGCACTATTAAGTATGATTTTATTTACACTAAGAAATAATCATATTTTGCGCAAACTTATTTCTTTAAAATATGAAATAAATTAATGGACAAAATTGCAAGATTAGTGATAATTATGGGCTTAGAGATTGGTTGTAAAAAAAAGCCATAAGCAACAAAAAGCAAACAACCAAGGGCATTTATCAACCGTAGCTTTACAATCGATTTCATTAAAAAAGAAATTAAAACTGTTGCCATGGCCGTATAACCCAGCCACTCAACAGTTTCAATTCCTAGAAATACCATTATATGGATTTATTGCGCTTGCGCTCAACTTCTGTTAAATGGATTTTACGCAGGCGTAAAAATTTTGGTGTAACCTCAACATATTCATCTTTCTGAATATATTCTAAAGCTTCTTCCAAAGAGAATTTAATTGCTGGAACAATTTTGGCTTTATCATCTGCACCGGAAGAACGCACATTACTCATCTTTTTGGTTTTAGTGATATTAACCGTCATGTCATCACCACGAGAATTTTCTCCAATCACTTGACCTTCATAGATATCTTCTCCCGGATCTACAAAAAACTTACCTCTATCTTGTAATTTATCAATAGAATACGGAATTGCTTGTCCTTTTTCCATAGATACTAAAGACCCATTTTGACGTTCTGGAATTCCACCTCTAAGCGGTTGGTATTCTTTAAACCTATGAGCCATTATAGCTTCACCCTGAGTTGCTGTTAATAATTGGTTACGTAAACCAATAATACCTCTGGAAGGCACCATAAACTCACAAACCATACGGTCGCCTTTAGCTTCCATACTTAACATTTCTCCTTTACGCATCGTGACCATTTCAATGGCTTTACCAGAAACTGTTTCAGGTAAATCAATGGTCATTTCTTCAATAGGTTCACATTTTACACCATCAATTACTTTGATAATTACCTGTGGTTGACCTATTTGAAGTTCATAGCCTTCGCGTCTCATTGTTTCAATCAAAACCGATAAGTGCAATACACCACGACCAAAAACCATAAACTTATCAGCACTATCCGTCTCCTCTACTTTTAGTGCCAAGTTTTTCTCAAGCTCTTTCGCTAATCGGTCTTTAATATGGCGAGATGTTACATATTTTCCGTCCTTACCAAAAAACGGAGAATCGTTAATTGTAAATAACATGCTCATTGTTGGCTCATCTATAGCAATGGTTTTTAAACCTTCAGGGGTTTCCCAATCAGCAACAGTATCACCAATTTCAAAACCATCTAATCCAACAATAGCACAAATATCTCCAGTTTGTACGCTTTCAACCTTTAAACGGCCTAAGCCTTCAAAAATATGAAGTTCTTTTATTTTAGCTTTGACAATGCTTTTATCTCTTTTAACTAAAGAAATATTTTGTCCCACTTTTAATTCGCCTCTTGTTAAGCGCCCAATAGCTATTCTTCCCGTAAACGAAGAAAAATCCAAAGATGTAATTAACATTTGTGTTGATCCCTTTTCTATTTTTGGCGCAGGAACATGGTCAATAACCATATCCAATAATGGCTCAATGTTTTCAGTTTCATTTTGCCAATCATCGCTCATCCAGTTGTTTTTTGCCGAACCATAAACGGTTGGAAAATCTAACTGCCACTCTTCAGCACCTAATTCAAACATTAAATCAAATACTTTTTCGTGTACTATATCTGGCGTACAGTTTTCCTTATCAACTTTATTGATAACCACACATGGTTTCAATCCTAAATCAATGGCCTTTTGCAACACAAAACGTGTTTGTGGCATTGGGCCTTCAAAAGCATCTACTAATAGTAAAACACCATCTGCCATATTTAAAACACGCTCTACTTCTCCACCAAAATCGGCGTGACCAGGCGTATCTATAATATTAATTTTTGTGTCTTTATAAATTACAGAAACGTTTTTAGAAGTAATTGTAATTCCTCTTTCACGTTCTAAATCGTTGTTATCCAAAATTAAATCGCCAGTATTCTGATTTTCTCTAAATAACTGACAATGATACATGATTTTGTCAACCAAAGTCGTTTTGCCGTGGTCAACGTGAGCAATAATTGCAATGTTTTTAATATTAGCCATAATAGTGCCTTATTTTAAGCGTGCAAAGGTACTCCATATTTTAACATAACAAGAACATTAGCCTAATATTTAGTTAACCCGTTGTGCATTTTTGCCCTTTTTAATAAACAAATGTCAGTTCGAGTGAAATTCTGAAAGAATTTTGTATCGAGAACAGCTTTTCTAAAACGAAAATTTTTATTCTCGATACAAATTTTGCTCATTTCAATCGCAAAACTCACTCGAACTGACAAAATTTTCTCAAAATACACAACAGGTTTAGTTAATTAAATGTTATAATCTCATTTTGAAAAAACTTTTTTTCGGTTTCTCTCGTTAGATAGATAAGTAACTAAAATTTAGAACGATCATGAAAATGTCTCAAATCTTACATACATTACATTTAGCAGGTGTTGTTTTACTATCATTTGTGATTTTAGAAATAGCAACTGATGTCTTTCAAGTTTCACCCCAAACTAAGCAGTTAATTATGTTTGTCGGCATTTTAGTTACTGTAAATTTATCCGTAATGATTGAGACTATCAGAAAGTATAGAAAGAAACGTATTTAATATGTAACTTTGTGGCTTAAAATTTAAGCAGATGCATCTTAACGACCTTCCGAAGTTAAAACACACAAATTCCAACAATTTCTTTTTACTATGCGGTCCATGTGCCATTGAAGGCGAAGACATGGCGTTGCGTATTGCCGAAAAAGTTCTAAATATCACAAGCAAGTTAGAAATTCCTTATGTTTTTAAAGGCAGTTTTAAAAAGGCAAACCGAAGTAGAATTGATAGTTTTACGGGAATAGGCGATGAAAAAGCTTTAAAAATTCTTCGGAAAGTTTCTGAAACTTTTGATGTACCTACGGTTACTGATATTCATGAAATTTCTGATGCTGAAAAAGCTGCTGAATATGTTGATGTTTTACAAATCCCTGCATTTTTAGTGAGACAAACCGATTTAGTTGTCGCTGCCGCGGAAACGGGCAAGGTTGTGAATTTGAAAAAGGGACAATTTATGAGTCCAGAAGCCATGAAACACGCCGTGCAAAAAGTGAAGGACGCTGGAAGTGATAAAGCGTGGATTACCGATAGAGGCTCCATGTTTGGCTACCAAGATATGATTGTGGATTTTCGAGGTATTCCTACCATGCGAAAATTTGCGCCTACTGTTTTAGATGTGACACATTCTTTACAACAACCAAATCAATCTGCTGGGGTTACTGGTGGAAGACCTGATATGATTGAAACGATTGCCAGAGCTGGAATAGTAAACAATGTAGATGGTTTATTTATTGAAACACATTTTGATCCTGCCAATGCGAAAAGCGATGGCGCCAATATGTTGCATTTGGATAATTTGGAAGGATTGCTGACCAATTTGGTGGCTATTAGAAAGACGATAAATGGTCTTTAAATAAATTGAAATCTATATTCTGTAAGGTTTTATCCCGATAGTTATTGTAATTTGTAGCTGTGATTCATGAATTCCTTGAAGCCTTTAAGAGTATCTAACGGATGTTCCAGACCTGTCAGGTTTTAAAAACCTGACAGGTCTCAAGATGAAAAAACATTTTTCAACCTAAATAAACCAAGCCCTCTTACTTTTTCTGAGCTGCTCTGAAGCGGCATGCAATAGTTCCACAAAATTTTCATGATCTAAATCTTCTATGGATTTTAATTGAATGGAACGTACTTGCTTACGTTTATTATCATTTTTTAAAACAGGAAAAGCTTCTTCAAGTAAAATACCCTGAACAAAAGCTACATCTACATAATTTGTTCCTTTTAAAATATTTAAATATAACATTGGTTTTTTTCCGATATTATAAAACGGAATTTTATAGCTGTACCTTTCCTCTATTTCTGGAAGTGTACTTAAAATAACACCGCGTACATAAAGCATTATAGATTGAAACGGTTCTTTTTGGTTTATAAAATAGTTGTCAACAGGTTTCACAGTTTTGTTTCTTTTTTTCTCTTCTCTATCTTCTATCTTCTATTTTCTTTAGTCTATCTTCTATTCTCTATTTTCTTTAGTCTATTTTCTATCTTCTATTCTCTATTCTCTATTTTCTATTTTCTTTTTTCTCTAGTCTATCCTCCATTTTCTCTACTCTTTTCTCTATCGTCTTATTTTAATTCCAAACTTAACAAAAATTTATAATGTATAATTCAAAAATAATCATTTACTTTGCATTTCAAAGTACTTTTATATGGAATCAAAAGATTATCTAAAAGACATTAGCGAGATTAAAGATATGATGAACAAATCATCTCGCTTTATTTCGTTGAGCGGTCTGTCAGGAATATTGGCTGGTATTTATGCTTTAATCGGTGCGGCAATTGCATATTATCTGGTTACAACATATAGCCATGGCGTATTAACTTTAGACGGACAAATATTTAGGTTATGTCTATTAACGTTATTCCTAGTGGCATTTTTAAGCGTTGTTACCGGTATTTTTTTAACCACACGAAAAGCAAAAAAGAATGGTGCAAAAATTTGGGATGCCACCTCAAAACGTTTGGTATTTAACTTTTTGATACCGCTTGTTGCAGGTGGCGCTTATATTTTAATCATTTTAAGTCAGGGTAAATATGGGCAATCTGGTGGGTTAATGCTTATTTTTTATGGGTTGGCTCTGGTAAACGCTTCTAAATACAGCATTGGGGATATTCGGTATTTGGGCCATGTTCAAATTATTCTGGGCTTAATTGGTGCTTTGGAACCAGGTTATGGTTTTTGGCTTTGGGTTATTGGTTTCGGATTTATGCACATTATATATGGTACTTGGATGCATTTTAAATATGATGTAAAAAAATAAATGTCGCGCAAAGACGCAAAGGCGCAAAAAACAAGACGCAGCCGTAAACTGTTGACTGCTGACTGCTTACTGCTTACTGCTTACTGCTTACTGCTTACTGCTTACTGAAAACTAAGAAATGAGTATCATAACCAACATAAACAAAGCATTCGATCATCGTATTAGATTAGGCATCATGTCTGTCTTAATGGTGAATGAATATGCTGATTTTAATATGCTGAAGGAACTTCTAGGCGCAACAGATGGCAATTTAGCAAGCCATACAAAAGCACTTGAAAAAGCCGAATATATAAAAGTAGAAAAACAATTTATAGGCCGAAAACCAAACACCCGCTACTCTACTACAAAATTAGGTAGAGCAGAATTTAAGAAACACATTGAAGCTCTTGAAAAATTAATTAACAAACAATAACTTCCTGTCTTTGCAGGAATGACAACAAAAAAAATATATTTTTTTACTAACTCACTTTGAAAATCAAAGTACTTTAAAATAATCAAAATGAAGCACATACCATTAGTAATCGGCGCCCTTTTATTTAGCACTTTGTTCCATAAACAAGGCATAGGTTTAAACCTTTCAATCTTTAGTGTTTTAGCACTAATAATTTTGGTGTTTTATAATAGTGCGGCTTTTAGGCAAAAAAGTACTTTAGCCTATGCCGCTCTATATTTAGTGACTGCTTTAGCCGTTTTTATTTACAATAATAGTTTGTCGATTATTGCAAATACGGTTGCGTTTTTCACTTTAGTGGGACATGTGTCTGAGCAAAATTCATCTATATATGTCAACTGGCTCAATGGTGCATATTCGTTTATTGCAGGTTTTTTTCATAGGAATTTCAATCTAAAAAGCAAAGCACAAAAAGTAGCCGTAAAAAAAGACATTGATTATCTGCATCTCGCAAAAATTATTGGTACTCCAGTTGCAGTCGTTTTCATTTTTATCAGCCTATATAAAAATGGAAACCCGATGTTTAACGACTTAATTAACGGTATAAATTTCAGCTTTATAAATTTTCAATGGATTTTGGTTGCCGTTTGTGGTTACTATTTATTGAGTAATATCTCAAAACCTGTAATTGTAGATCCTGCAACGACAAAAGATGCACAAACAGGAAATGACTTAGAAAAACATGGAGAAATTAAAACTGAGGACTTAAAAAAGGAGCATCAATTTGGCTTTATTTTAATCACAGCTTTAAATGCGCTTATCATCCTGTTTCTTATCACAGATGTCACCTATCTGATTACCTCAGACGATTTAAGAGCATCTTCATTTTCAAACCAAGTGCACGACGGTATCAACGCTTTAATTGCATCAATCATCATCGCCATCATAATTATACTCTATTTTTTTAGAGGGAACTTAAACTTTTATACCAAAAATAAAAGCTTGAAACTAGTGGCTTACATATGGATAGCCCTAAATGCCATACTTGTAATAAACATCATCATAAAAGACTTTCAATACATCTACTATTTTGGTTTGACTTATAAACGCATCGGAGTTTTAATCTATTTAGTATTGACCGTTATTGGTTTGGCTACCACTTTCATTAAAGTGAAAAACATCAAGAATTTCTGGTATTTATTCAGAATTAATACGTTGACTGCATTTAGCATTTTAGTCGTGTCTTGTACTGTAAATTGGGACAGCTACATTACCATTTACAACCTCAACTATGCAAAATCGATGGATTTTAAATACCTCGTGAAGCTCTCCAACAATAACACTTTCATTCTTAAAAATTATATGGATGAACATGTTTTAGATCGTGATAAAGTTTTTGCCATTCAGAAGAAGTATAAAAATTATTTAAATGAATTGAAAGACAATTCATGGCAGGAAATTCAGTTTGATAATTTTAAAATTAAATAGATATGAAACTTTTCCCCTTTCAATTCATAAAAATGAAGTATTCAAAAATTATCATCAGATTGATAATAGCGACTATAACTTTAGTAGTACTGATAGATTTTTCAATGTCTTATAAAGCAAGACACTATGTTTTTGATGATTTAGAAACTATTCAAAACAATAAAGTCGGACTTGTTCTAGGAGCTGGAAAATACACATCTCATGGCAACATTAATTTGTATTACAAATACAGATTGGAAGCTGCTATTAGATTATACAAAGCAGGAAAAATAGAATTCATTTTGGTGAGCGGAGATAATGGCAGAAAGGATTATGACGAACCTTCGGATTTCAAAAACGACTTGATAAAACGAGGTATTCCAGCCCGCAAAATAGTTTTAGACTATGCAGGTTTTAGAACCTTGGATTCCGTAGTGAGAGCCAAAGAAATTTTCGGTTTATCAGAGTTTACAATTATTTCTCAAAAGTTCCATAATGAGCGTGCTTTGTTTCTTGCCAAAAGCCATAACATAAAAGCCATTGCTTTTAATGCAAAAGATATTCGTGGGCGTTTTGGTTTAAAAACGAATCTTAGGGAATATTTGGCACGAACTAAGGCAGCTGTAGATATTCTGTTTCATGTGAAACCTAAATTTTTAGGTAAAAAAATAGAAATATCATGAGGTTTAATATAACATATTCCGGCTTAACAACGCTTTTATTGAGCGTTGAAATTTTGATTGCAGTCTTCTTAAAAACAGGTTTTATCAGGCATACTTTCGGAGATTTTTTATGTGTGATTTTATTGTATTGCTTTTTCAAAATCTTTATTGAAGGCAACCATTTTAAAATTGCTAGTTCAGTTTTGGCAATTGCTTTTGCTATAGAATTTTTACAGCTCACAAATTATCTCGAATTGTTCAATTTACATCATAATTATCTGGTAAAATTGATTTTAGGAAGCACGTTTCACATATCAGATTTAGTGGCTTATACCTTAGGCATTATTACTGTTTTAATTATTGAGAACAGACCCCAGACCTGTCAGTCCCGAAACTTCGGGGTCAAAACCTGACAGGTCTCATTAAACTCAAAAAAAACTATGGATTACATAAAACACCTCTTTTTGTCCCGATTCAAAACATTTTCAACACTTAGTGTTTCAATGCTATTTAGTATTGTTTTATTGATGGTAAGAATGAAATTAACACATTCGTTCTTTTACCTGTTTCTGGTTTGGAATTTGTTTTTAGCAGCCATTCCCTTTGCCATAACCACATATTTAGTAAGTCTCCCCAAGCTTAATAAATTTGTATTAGCGTTATGGTTTAGCGTGTGGCTGCTTTTTTTACCCAATGCACCTTATATCGTCACAGATTTGCTACACCTCAAAATAAGTAATACCTCGTTTTTATGGTTAGATATTTTGGTGGTGTTATCATTTGCTTTTAATGGTCTAATCTTATTTTTTATTTCATTAAAAGATATGAAAGCCATATTGGCATCATTTATAAGCAAAGCAAAGACGGATTATCTAACTACTTTCATTTTCTTCTTAACAGGTTTTGGAGTGTATTTAGGCAGATTTCTGCGCTATAACTCATGGGAAATTCTTAGCAATCCAAAGTATTTATTTGTTGATATTACCACCATTGTGCTTCAGCCATTTTCAAATCAAGAAGCTTGGTTGTTTACAATCCTATTTGGAGCATTTTTAAGTATCGGATTTTGGATGTTTAATAATTTAAAAAACACCAATTAAAATGAAACTGCCAAAACATTCAGCATATTACATAACAGGAATACTACTTTTTATTATTCTAAAATTGATGTATTCCAATGCCAACAACAGTCAGGTTTTTATCCTCTTGAAACCATTAGACACAATTATCAGTTTTATTCTCGATTCCCATTCAGTCTATAATCCAGATTTCGGTTTTTATCATGAAACACAAAATATCACAATAGATAAATCTTGCTCTGGTTTTAATTTTTTGATGCTCTCTTTTGTACTGATATATTTTTCAGTTTTGAAAAATTTAAAGTCTCACTTTTTTAAAATTATTGCAATTCCCTTAACCTTATTTTTTGCTTTTGCTTTCACACAATTTGTTAATGCCTCACGGATTTTAACGGCAATCTTTATTGAAAAGAACACCAACTTCAATTACGATTGGTTGCATGAAGCCGAAGGTGTTTTTATTTATCTATCCTTTCTTATTACGCTATATATTTCAATCAACTACGTTCAAAATAAAATCATACATACTCATGAAAAACTTACTTAATCCTAAATGGTTACTCGCCATAAACACCATTCCAGTAATTATTCTATGCATCATTTATTACAGCGAATTCAATGTTATAAAAACACTTTTAGATGAAGAGAGTATGCAACTCTGGTTCAATTTTGGAGGTATTCTTATAGGTTTATCCGTCCTTCTTTTTGGGTATGTTTTATTTTGTATTCAGCAGAAAAAAGAAATTTCTATTCACTATGCAATTTTAGCTTTAGTAATTTACACCATTTACCTATATACCTATAGTGTTTATAGTTCAGATATTATTCCTTGGCGTATTCCTAGATGGATGCTTTCCAGGGATACCGTTTTGTATCCAGGCACGTTTTTAATGCCAACTTTGGCCCATGCTTTGTTCATTATTGTTATAAAACTGACTTCTAAAGTAAAAACCCATAAAGCTTGGAAAAGCTTTTTATTAGCGCTCGCAATCCCGCTTGTTACCTACATATTCGCTTTAATAATCATGCCTTTGTGGCAACCTGTTGACTATCGTTTTAGAGAACATTTTTTTATTATTGCCTCAGTAATTGGGGTTATCGTTTTTCTGTTCTTTTTAATTAGAGGCATTTATATCTTATCGTTAAAAAGGGGGAAAGACAACAAAGAACTCTACCTCATTGCCAAACTTCTTATTGGGATAGTTTTCCCATTATTAGGCCTAACAATTAACACTAATTTTGATGGCGTTTTCGGAAATTTTAACACCGCTTGGTTTTACGGAATAGCATTGATTAATGGCATTATAATTGGCATCTCTCCATTTAAAAACCCACGCGGCAGATTGATATTATATGCCGCTAGATGTATTACATTCTCGTTTACGTTTTATTTCTTTATTGTCTTTTTGCCCTATTTACCATTATCCGTCATCGCAATTATAGCAATAGGTTTAGGCTTTTTGATGCTAACGCCATTAGTCTTATTTGTAATTCATGTCCAAGAATTATCCCGGGATTTTAAGTTTTTGAAATCTTTTTATAAGAGTCCCGTTTTAATTGCAATTGGCGTTATTGGGGTTTTTGTAATGCCTTCCGCAGTAGCACTATCATATTCAAAAGATAGACATGTGTTGCACGACACTCTGGATTTTGTTTATACACCGGATTATGAGAAAGATTATAAAATCAACAAAGCCTCTCTGGAAAACACGCTTGCTGTTGTAAAGCACAACAAGTCTCGAAATTCTAGTTTTTTAATGAGTTCCCAAACACCTTATTTGTCTAGCTTTTTCAACTGGATTGTTTTGGATAATTTAACCTTATCTGACACTAAAATTAAAACCATTGAAAAAATATTTTTCAATACCGATTCATTTGGTTTAAGAACGGAAAGACTGAGAAATCAAGATGTAAATATCTCAAACATCAATTCGAATAGTACTTATAGTGAAACCGATAATACGTGGACAAGCTGGATAGACATAGAAATTACAAACGCCAATAACAGTAACTTTACTTCGGAATATGCCACAACGATAAATTTACCAGACGGCTGTTGGATAAACGATTATTATCTATATGTAGGCGATAGAAAAGAAATGGGGATTTTAACTGAAAAGAAATCGGCAATGTGGATTTTTTCTCAAATTAGAAACATGAATAGAGATCCTGGGTTGTTGCATTATTTAACTGGAAATAAAGTGTCGTTTAGAGTGTTTCCGTTTGCTAAAAATGAAGTTCGAAAAACAGGCATTCAATTGATACACAAAGATCCTGTGACTATAGAAATTGACAACCACAAACTCACTTTGGGGGAAGTGAAAGAAGTTCCTGTCTATCATAAGGAGAATGACCAAGTCCTTTATATATCTTCAAAAGAAAAAGAAACACTTCAGAAGGTAGAACGAACGCCTTATTATCATTTTATTATTGATACTTCAGAAGAAAAAGATTCCTTGATAAACGACTACACAAAAGCTATAGATGACTTTATAAACACAAATAACCTGGATATTTCTAAATCCAAAATAAGTTTTGCAAATACCTTCAATACGACTGACAAATTTGATACTACATGGAAAGAGAATTTAAAAAGTCAAACTTTTGAAGGCGGGTTTTATCTGGAACGTGCCATTAAAAAAGCACTTTTTGATGCTTACACAAACTTGAGCAACCACTACCCCATTATTGTTGTGGTTACAGACAATATGTTGGATGCCATTATCAATAAAAACTTTGCAGATTTTAAAATAGCTTATCCAGAAAGCAACTTGTTTTACCATTTAAACACTTTAGGTTATCTGGCATCACATGATTTAACATCCAATCCAAAACAGTTTGTAAATACCGATACCAAAATTGATTTTAATACAAAAGTTTTAGTTTATCCAAATGCAGATAAACCATTGGCATATGTATTGGACAATGATTTACCGAGTATTGTATTGAAACAGTCTCTTTTCAAATTAAATGAAGAAACCCTCGAAACTTCAAATTGGGATACCGGATTACAATTGCAAGGAAAATGGCTCTCAGATGTTTTTTACCCGATGAATGCCGAAAAAGATTGGATTGCATCAGTAAAAAATAGTTTTGAATCTAAAATTATGACACCTTTAACATCATACATCGTCGTTGAAACCGAAGCTCAAAAAGCGGCTTTGTTGAGAAAACAAAAACAGGTGCTAGAAGGCAAAAAATCATTGGATTTAAATGAACGCACACAACGCATGTCTGAACCAGGATTAACAACCATACTTTTACTTTTAATCCTGATCGTATTATTAAATGCATATTGCTCTAATCGAAGATTATCATTTTGATACCAATTTGATAAAGACACAGGTTGCTTCTAAAAATTCTGATGATAAACCTTATCGATAAAGCGCACAAAAAATCTTTAAAAAAACTCTTAAAGCACAGCTGGTCTGCTTTTATCGTATTTTATCTAAATCCGTATAGAAGTTAACTTTATAACAAGGAATAAGTGTATATTTAAGTAAGGGAAGACGTAAATCTTACCTTATTATACCACCTTTAATAGGTGAAATACACTTATTATGCTTGTACTCTAGCAGCAAAATAAGCCCTAAAATCTACTTACCCAAAGTTAACTTGGTTATTGTTGTGTTAATACAACAACTAAAAACACACCATATGATAAAATTTTTACTTTAAGACCTTCAAACTAATTGATGGCATTCTAAAAAAAGTAAATGAAATTTATTAACAAACACAAACTAGAGTTAGTATTGCTATTTCTCTATACGGCCGTTTTTAGCGTCTCTTTTTGGCTTATAAACGTGCTTTAGGAAATCGAAGTACCCTATAAACCGAGGCTTCTATTCGCTTGCATAGGCATAGTCCTTTAAGTAAGCGAAGCCCTTTGTTAGCTCTCCGTTTTCGGTTATCTTTGCGCGCTGCAAAACACCATCCTTATCTCCATTAAAAAATGCTGGAATAACATGTTGCAAAAACATATCTCCAAAGCCTTCGCTGGCATCTTTTGGGAGTTCACAAGGTAAATTATCGACCGCCATAACGACTATGGCATTTTCATCCTTATAATCTATTTCAGATGCTGTTTGTGGATCATAGCCATAAATAGGGTTGGCTATTGTTGATGCTCGAAGTGTTGTTGCTACTGGTCCATCTACATCACAGCTAATATCTGCCACTACTTTAATATTGAAATCTGGTGATTTCACATCCTCTCTTGTATATAAATAGGGTGCGCCGTCGCCGTAAAAATGACCAGCGATAAAATAATCGGTTACTTTCGCGAAACGCATAAAGTTGGAGACATAAGCTTCAGGGTGGTTAAAAAAATCAAACACATCATTAATTACTTTTCCATCTTTTCGCTTGTTATAATCCAACACATCTAT
Source organism: Algibacter sp. 2305UL17-15 (assembly GCF_040720935.1). Taxonomy (NCBI): domain Bacteria; kingdom Pseudomonadati; phylum Bacteroidota; class Flavobacteriia; order Flavobacteriales; family Flavobacteriaceae; genus Algibacter; species Algibacter sp. 2305UL17-15. The sequence goes on along the minus strand of NZ_JBFDAE010000003.1, from coordinate 123,107 downwards.
CTTACAATATACAGGTTCATTAAAGGTTTTATTTAAATAGTCTTGAACAGAAACACTTTTAATGTTCATGCCATCCAACATTTCTTGAGAACCGTTTGCTACTTTTCCACTACCTGTTAATAGTATTTTTATGTTTGGAACTTCAATTTTACGTAACTCATTTATTAATGCCGCTTGATTTGGTAACGGCCCTGCTTTTGGTAGTTCCCAAGAGTTGAATTTTAAGCCCCAAGCTCTAAACCCGTTGTACACACCCACAATTCCTGCGTATCGCCCAAAACCAATTAATCGAAATCCTTCTTTGTTTACAATGGTTTCATGGTCGTACAACTCGATGTTTTTTTCTAAAATGGCTTTTAAAAGTTTGCGGTTATAAGGTTGTTTTTTTATGGTATGCGAGAAGAAAAAATATTTTTTATTTGGAATTAATGCTTCTATTGGCACTTCTTTTACGCCTATCATCACATCACAATCTGAAACATCTTCTGAAACTTCAAACCCTTTTGACTCGTATTCTAAATCTGTAAACACCCGAATATCAGACGATTCTACCTTAAATGCAGCTTCAGGAAATCGGGCTTTTGCTTCTACTAATTTTGATGGTGAAAATACTACACGACGGTCTGGTGGATTTTTACGTTCTTTGATGATGGCGAATTTAATATGCATTTGGAATAATTTTTGTTCTAAATTAGTTGGATTTGGCATGATTTGCAAAGTTTTTGGTAAATTTGCCGTCCGCGTTAGGGATGGAGGCATTGTTGAAGCTCTTTTTGTGTTGTTGCACCTATGCAACACAAAAAAGCGACTGCCGAGAGCCCGACCCTTTGGGGTAACGCCATAATTACTATTATCTTTGAACTCCCGAAACAAGTTCGGGATTAATTCGATTACGGTACGCAAAGCGTACCTATCTCATTGAAGGGGTCGACTGGTTTTGACAGCGAGATTAATTGAACGGTAAGCACGTCGTGTAATGGCATTGAAACACGTAAAAGGCTAGACCAAATTTTAAACGGCGAGAATAACTACGCTTTAGCTGCATAATCTGAATTACAGTAAGATTCGTGCTCGTTCCTACTAGGTAGGAAGGCTAAATGTCTCCGGAAAGCCTTGATTGACGGCGTTCCTTTTTGAGGCATCGTAAATGTCAATATAGATTGGGTAGTGCTTTGATGCCCTTTTGAAACTAAAGAAGCTAAGTTGTAAGTAGGTTGTCTTTAACCATCTTGCAATCGAAAAAACAAGAAAAGAATAAACGTGTAGAAAGCTCTTTGATTACTTGTTTGGACGAGAGTTCGATTCTCTCCGACTCCACCTTCGCCCTCTGTAGCTTTAAGCGAAAGAGGGCTTTTTTTTTATTACTTATTTTATTTTTTAAATGATTGGAATGTTAACCAAAAAGGCTTCGGTGGACATGTCCAAATTATTGCTATATTTAAGAAAAAAGGCAACTTCCTTTTTTATTAGATTTTACCGTTCCTTCAATTATATAATAATCCTCTTTAAATCTTGATTTTTTACTCAAATAAGTGCTTTAATGGCGGATGTTCTGTACCGTTTTCATCTATAAACCCAGTATTCCATCTAGCTCTTGGTGGCACAAAAAATATAGTACCATATATTTCTGGGTCTTCTAATATTTCAGCTAGTGTATCATCATCTAAATGTGAGTGTTCTTTTCTAAGTCTTTCATTTCGATATCAAACAAATCAGACATACGCTTTAAGAATAGCATTCCAAAGATGTATTCTTTATATTCAGATGGATCTATTTTGCCACGTAAAATATCTGCTGCTTTCATTAGAAAGCTTTCGAGTTGGGCTAGTTTTATGGTTGTTCTTTGCATTAATTATTTATAATTAAAATACGATTATTATCGATTTTTTTCTTTTTAAATAGTTACAGTAAATTCTAGCTGCACTATCTTTTTATTTATTAATTCTTTAAATTTTGTTTTTCTTTCATCATCTAAAAAACTACGTTCAATTAATCCAGACCATTCACTCATTCCTCTTTCAATACGCTTCCAAAGATTTTCAATTGCTTTTTCTGGTATATGTGCTTTTAACATGGCTTCATTAAAATCGTTTCGTTTTAGTTTTCGCTTTTTCCCATTAAGATTCAACGCTAAATCGTCTAGATCGTCGGGTAATAATAATTGTGCAGCAATCATATCATAAGCTGGTGTGAGCTCATATTGGTTGAACTCTTTCGCTATAAGCGAAAAATTCTTTAAGTGCATATCATTATTTCCTATTAAAAAAGACACAATTACTTGTTCATAGAAACGAACCACGTCCTTTAAGGTTTTTTTTGAATAAGCGATTATGCCTTTGGCAATTTGCTCGTAAGACCCTCTGTACTTATGCTCTGTTAGTCGCTCGTTAAATTGACAAGCATCTTCCATAGCAAACTTATCGCCTTGCGCATTACGATCTATCCGTCTCGTTATGTAAGCCAACTCTCCACCTCTTAAGGGTAGTAATAAAAAGGGAACGGTTTCAATGCCACAAGCCTGTGTCATTAGCATGCACAAAGCTTCTATTTCCGGCATTTGTGGATAAGCAGAATAAGGTGGTTTTAAGATATATCTTCCGTTTAAAGCACCATCTATGGTTAAGCGCTCTTCTGTAGCTGTTTTTGCAAAGCCCATTGACAATTTAGGCTGTACACCCGTTACTATAATACGCTGTGCAACGTTTTCTTCAGCAAGCTCATTTATTTGTGATATATCATATTCCAATTGAAATACAGGTGTATCCTTTTCCCAAAAACGAACAAGACAAGCAGGGTGATACCGATGATCTCCTGATGCTAATGGTTTATGGCAGGCTAAACAACTACTCATTTTCTATAATACTTATGTTACCTATACAATCACGACAGGTGGTTAGTAATAATCCCATGCGATCTCTTGGGTTGAGTTTCCAATTTTTTTGTGCAATATCTAGCAACCATCCTTCTGGAATTAGTCCGTCAAAAAAAGGGAATAAATTATCTGATGTAAAGGCTGCTTCTTGTAACGGAAACGTTAATGATACAGGTGTTGCATTTTTCAATGCCAAATAGGTTTTATCATATTGAAATAAATAACCTTCGTCATTTTCAGTAAGCATTCCTGCTTTTTGATTACTCACCCAAATTTCTCCTTGTCTCATCGCTTATAGGTGTTGGTGTTAATTGATGACCAAAAAATAGTAATACTTGATTTACTTTATCGGTCATTAAATTTGGTTTTCCTTGCTCTAGGTCGCGCACAAAGCGAAGTCCAACGCCAGTCAGGTCAGACAAATCTAATTGTGTCAATTTACTTTCTTTTCTGCTTATTCTAACGAAGTCAGCAATAGCGTTATGTCGGTTCCAATCTTTCATAATTATACCCATAAAGGTGTAAGATGATGCAATATATGAATTTTATACCTCATTAGGTATAATTTACAATAATAATTATTAAATATACCTTAAAGGGTATAAAAAAATCATGCCGTTAATAAAGCCCTACTTCCAACGCTTAGGAATTGAAAGTAAAAGTATATGTAATTCCATATAGAATCAAGAAAATCTTTACTTTTCTATTTTAAGAAGATTGTCATTATTCAAAAACTAATTTCCAATTCACAAATCGCGAATTGCAAATCAAAAAAATAGAATTTGAAGTGTTTTGTTATATTTTGACATCAGAAATAGAAACCAAACGTTAAAGTTTGCTAAATCGAGACCAATTCGGTTACCTCTAAAAACAGCACCTTTCAGAAGCCTTATGAACACTATCAAGTTCAGATTCTCGTCGTTGTCTCCGACTCCACAATTTATGCAAACTAAAAAATCTGACAATTTATGATTGTCAGATTTTTTTTATTTAATTTTTTATACTTTATTTACATTTCAAATCATGTGAAATGAAACACAAAATAATTACCCTCTTAATTTTCATAACAACATTAGTGGGATGCTCCAAGGATAGTATATCTACTGAAGAACAAAAAGGAAGCATAGAGGTGCTTGTTGTTTTTGAAGACACCAACAAACCCGTATTTGATGCTGTTGTAGCTCTTAATTCTTCTTCTAATGCGCTAACCACAGGAATAACGGGAATTGTGAAATTTGAAAATATAGAAATAGGAAACCACATGATTTCCGTAAAAGTCCCCACAAGTGATGTTGTTTTTGAAGAAAACGTAACGGTTGAATTAAATAAAACAGCTAAAATAACCATTGAAGTAGATCCACCAAATCCCGTACTCCCATCCATTATAGATATAGACGTTTTGTTATTGAGTTCATATAATAGCTTACTCATGGATGATGTATTTAATGCTATTGGATATGCTTCCTATTGGGGAGATATTGGTACAGATATTATAACTACCAATAATAAATTAAACCCACCCACTAGAGATTTAAATACTTATAATTTTAACACTAACGATAAAATTATAGAAGATATATGGACCAATCATTATAAAATAATTAGGAATATGAATGTTGGTATTAAGGCCATTGAAGATTCTGATTTCACAACAGAAATAGGTACTAAACCAAATGTGGCCATGGCCGAATTTAGATTTCTAAGAGCTCTTACATATTTTAATTTGATTAAATTATATGGAAACCCCGTATTGGTAACATCTACTGATGTAAATCTAAATGATAATACTGTCGTTCAAGATCAACTAAAGACGTATGAGCAAATAGAAAAAGATTTAAAATATGTAGAGCTAAACCTTTCTGGAGTTTCGCTACCAAAAAATAGAGCATCTGTTTCGGCAGCACAAGCATTATTAGGCAAGGTCTATTTACAAATGGCTGGTTTTCCTTTGCTCATGACCAATAAATATGAAACCGCTTTAATCCAGCTTAATAAGCTAAAAGGTTCGTATGCATTAACACCCAATTATAAAGACAATTTTAACGCAGAAAAGAATTCTAACAATACCGAAATTATTTTTCAAATTGATTTTAAGCTAACTGGTAATTCAAATGAAAACAGTTGGGATTGGGTTAATTGGGGCCCAATGGGAGCAACTGAAAGAGACCATTTTATATTAACCCCAAGTTTTATAGAAAGTTACTTTGAAAACCCTAATGACTTAAATAGCCCAGTATCTTTTCCTATGAATGTTAAAGATTCAAGGTTTTTTGAAAACATTGCACCATTTACTTATGAAAATGGCGTGTCCAAAAATGAAGACAATAGTATTAATTGGCGACCTTATAAATTTAGTAAAAACTACCAAAAAGAGGTCTCGTTTCACTTCCCCTATCTCAGATATGCCGATGTGCTATTGATGATTGCTGAAGCAGAAAATGCTGTTAATGGTCCAACAAGTATTGCTTATGATGCTATTAATCAAGTAAGAAGACGTGCTTTTGGAAACTCTGAAAACGACATAAACCCAGGGATTAGTTCAGAAGAATTCTTAAATACCGTACTTGACGAAAGACGTTTAGAGCTTTGTTTCGAAGGTCACAGAAAAGACGATTTGATTAGAACTCAAAAATTGCATAGTGTTATTGATGATTTCAATTTAAAAAACCCTCAACATCAAAAAAATTATCAATCTTATAAATATATCTTTCCAATTCCTCAGATAGAATTAGCTTTAAATCCAAATGCCATTCAAAATACAGGTTATAAATAAAATATCCCAAAAATGATATAACAAATATTGCGAGAAACTAGTCGCTCTTATTTTTAATTGAAAGGAGAAGAGTGAAAGCAATTCGTCATAACTCTATATTTCTTGATGCCTTTTTAATGAGTTGGGCCGTATTTTTTACTTTAAATTTCTCTATTAGATTCTTACGATGTGTTATAGCGGTATGATTACTAATAAAAAGCATGTCGGCTATCTGTTTTGAAGAAAACCCATCAGCAACAAGTATTAAAACCTCTTTTTCTCTAGGAGAAATTAAACTCTTTTTTTCTTGAAAATCTTTACTTGTATTATTGACCACTTTAAAATAGTCCTCAATTTTTTCCTTCTCTGTAATATCAAAAAAATAATTGATTCCTAAAATATTTCCCTCTAAATAATAAAGCAATAGTTCATGTCTTAATAGAAGCCTTTGACCATTTTCATCTATGATATGGTACTTTAAAACATATGGTGTTTTAAGATAAGGTATTGAAAAAAAGTTTTTTATCTTTTTTTTCACAGACAACAACTCGTCTTTACAAACAATATCAAACCAAAAATCCCAACTCTTATTTAACATTTTAGTAGAATGATTTCCAATAATTTTTTTTAATGCCAAATTGCTATAAATAAATTTATCTTTTTCAAGTGAATAAATTGAGATCTTCAAATTATCAAGACAATCGCAGGCCTTGGTTAAATCTGAAATCTTGAACTGGTCAAATTCATTACTAAAATCATTAAACTTCCTATGATTATTTTTACAACCCATAAACAAGTAAAATTAAATGTTACATTAAGTAATCGACTTTGCATGAAAGCAAAACAATTTTAAGTTCCAACTATTTAATTAGCCAATCTAATTTGTAGATTTTGAGGGAGTTTTAAAATAAAAATGAGAGAAATTTTAAGTTTTGTAAAATACATCAACAAATTAAGTTGCTAAGCACTAGTACATTAAGGATTATAAATATATTGATTTTCAGTAGCCTATACAAGTTTCTGACAAAAAAAAATCATAAATATAAAGATTTGCCTTCTTTTTGGTACTCTTTCTTTATACCCTCTAGAATATGGACTTCTAGGATACACTTACTTTTTTCTGAAATAGTCCTTAAACAGGCATATTGAATAACGTTTACAATATTGGCTCCGGTGATTTCATATTTTTTTGCCAACTCATCCAAGTCCATTGACTTTTCAACCCTAATGGTTCGAGGTAAATTATTCTTCCAAAGTGCCAATCGTTCTGGAGAGGTTGGCAATTCAAACTCAATCATAGACTGAAACCGCCTTGTGAATGCCGTATCTATATTGCTTTTAAAATTAGAAGCTAAAATAACCAAACCCGGATGGGCTTCTATACGCTGCAATAAATAGGAGACCTCTTGGTTGGCGTATTTGTCATGGGCATCCCGCACATTGGTACGCTTTCCGAAGATGGCATCGGCTTCATCAAAAAACAGAATCCAATCCTTGCTTTTTGCCTTATCAAAAAGTTTGGACAGGTTTTTTTCGGTTTCGCCAATGTATTTTGAAACCACTAATGACAAATCTATTCTATACACATCTCGCTTTGTGTATTTACCGAGTAAATTGGCTGTCAAGGTTTTCCCTGTCCCAGGCGGCCCATGGAACATAACACGATAGCCTGGCTTGATACGGCTTTTCATATTCCAATCATTAAGCAAAATGTCGTTGTATTGAAGCCAAGTCTCTATTTCCTTGATCTGTTCTATTGTTTTTTCATTCAGAATCAAATCGTTCCATTCCATATCTGTTTCAATACGTTGGGCAGGAAAATCCCTGGACATTTTTGGTTTCAGAATTTTGCCTGTAGTAAATAACTGAACAAACTCTTCTTCAAGGATTAGTCGGCCACTCATGGTCGGTTCACCTTTAGGGACATCCCCAAGATAAAGGATACCCTCTTTTGCAAATACATGGTCTTCGTTAAATAGGCCACGCAATGCGTTACGCTGTTCCATATCGTTACCAGCTAAAATGAATTGTACGGTTTCGCCGGTTGGTAAGATACCCCGATGGTTCTTAGCCTTAACACCACCAAACTCTGGGATTTCACCACCATGAGGTAAATATTGTGAAATAATACTATTAAAAAAATTAGGTGCTATGTGAGGCACCAAGGCGATAAGCAAGATAATGGTTTCTGTTTCTGATAAGTCATGGGTTGCAATCAATTTTGAAAGATGAGAGTCGTCAATCTCTAAGGCTTTTGGAGGTATAGGCAAGGCATCACCATATTCGCTGTCAAAACGGAATTCGATGGCACTCTTTAAATAGGAGAGGGTTTTGTTGGTGTTTTGTTGTTTGGTTTGATGCATGGTGTTATTTTAAATTTTTAGCAATTTGAAGCGATTTAACATACAATTTCTAAGCATTTTTACTTTTTACAGCTTATATTTTTTGGTGTACTTTTTGAACCTGATACTAAAGGCTGACCAAGCTCAACACCTATTAAATATGTGGCTTTTACATATAACGATCAGATTTCTTTTATTTTTTTAAAGTATATTCTTTGACATTACATTATAATCATTAATACTCGTTTTATAATATTTAGTTATTGGCATAAACTAAGTGCTTTGTATCTGTTCAATGGTCATTTCTTCTGATGTTGCGGCCTCTCCTGAAGGCATTGGCCCCGAAATATTCCAACCAGCATTTCTCAACCTATTTAAAGATTCATCTGTGGAATCCAATTCTCTACAAACACCTTTTGTTACGAAAACCTTGGACCATGAAATGCTAAAAACCGCTGAAGAATTTAGGTTGGAATCATTAATTATTCTGATTAGATCAGACACACAAAAAGCGCATGGACTAAGAGATTGAAGGCTTAATTCAACCTGATTAATTCCTGCCCTAAAGCTGGTTGATTGCGCACTAAACCATTCCACAAATTGGTGTTCGGCATGGCTATCATTATGACATACATTGGTTTGGATTCCCCCATTGCTCCAGGTTAATAATTCTATCACATGAGAAGGTGTACTCGGGATTAAAATAGCCCCACCTACACCTCCCGAAACTCGTCCTCGTGTTGCTAAACTAGCAAAATCAAAAGTTCCTTCTTGAGGATGTCTTGATGGGAATTCCCTTGTTCCAACGGTACCACTTTCGATACCAGGCTGATCTTCTACCACATATGGCCTAACATATCCCGGTATAATTTCTCGATTCTCTGTTGCGACTTGAAAAGTCTGTTCAGGATTAAGAGTAATTCTTGCGGCTAAGGTAACGGCTGGTCGTGTATTTTTAATCTTTGGTCGCAATTTCAATAAATGGGACAATGGACTTGCTGTAGCATCCAAATAAAATTCACCTTCAAAATCAGGAATTGGATTGACTTGCAAATCATCTAATCCTTGAGGACGTAAGTCAGCAAGGACCCGAGTCACTATCTGTCTTGCTCTTTCAATAGTAAAATCTTGACCAAGACCTTCAATTACACGTCGTTCAGCCAATTGTTTCACATCTTCATCTCCTTCATCTTCTTCACCACTTCTACCAATCCCTAATCTTCTCAACAGTTTCCTAGCCGCCTTCTTCGCCTTCAATATCAATTTATTAATAGCCCTATCTATACGTTTTCGTATTTTCTTAATGATCTTTTGTACTTTCTGTACCAAGCCACCCAAGCCAATAATGCGTGCGAATAATTTAATAACCAATGGGACCAATAAGGCTAATCCCCTTTCGATAGCCGTGGCAACCAAAGCCATACTTCCGGAAGCCATGGCTCTAATAGCTTCGATTAATGCTGGAATGAGCATCAATGCAGATTCCACAAAAAAGACAATAAAATCCTTGATCGCCATGATGGCTTTTATAAATCCTGCTCCCGGAATCAACAGGCTTAATAACCATCTAATACCTGCTTGGATTACTTGGACAATGAGCATCTCTTTTATGGAATCAATAATAGTTTCCTTAAGGTCCGTAAACTGCTCCTTAATGTATTCCCAAATGCCTTCGACGCCTTTCTCTTTTATAATTTGGAACATTTCAAGACCGAATTCCATCGCACGAACCACGGGTTCGCCTAAAAGTTTAACCGCTTTTTGGCGCATGTAATCCCAGGTTAGTCCCAAAACCTGCATAACCAAACTGAAAATACCTTTGAGGCTGAATAGATTTTCAGGAATGGTTATGCCAATTGGCCCCAATGCACCTGTTAACCATTGCACAAAACCAGCCATAAGATGGGTCTCAATGTTGGTCTTGAAATTATCGAACCCTTGCTTAACACCGTCAAACAGATTGGACACAAACGTGATTGGGTCTGCCATGATAATTGCCAAGGACGATTGTATTTCGGATAACAGGTCTGATATAAGCTGTTTGAGTTTTCTGATGGTTTCAATTACGCCATTAATAGCATCTAACGCCATATCAATCAAACCTCTATTGGCGGCCTGCATTTCTTCGATACGTGCATCAAGTTCCGAAAGACTATCATTGTATTGTTGTGCCAACGAATCTATGAGTTCATCTTGTTTGGCATTGACATCATCCGTAAGCTGGTCGAATTTATCCTGTATGTTTTCCGAGGCTTCTTCACCTATAGATTGTAAATTTTCAGGTAATTCTTCTACATAATCTGTAACATCTTGCTTACCTTCTTGGATTCTATTTTTAGCTTCCGTTAGACGTTGCCCGATGTAATTTGAGATATCTGTCAAGGCCACATCCATTTCAGCGATGTATAACAGACGACCTTCTACGAAGAATTGGTTGACCTCATCTGGAAGCCCTTTGAATTTATCGACTACCCATCTTGCCGCCCCTCTTAGCCCGCTATAACGCCTGTCTTTATAGTCATCCATTTTCTGCTGCACATAATTTTCGAACTTATGCTTTGCCCGTTTTGCTGCGGCCTCAAATTTTTCGGTAACTTTCGCGTCAAGATCTTCGAGAATGGCTTCAACATCTGTTTTTGTGGTTTCATAAATGCCATTGATCTCGTTCGAGATGCGTTCTCTTTCTGTGGTGTTTTGGGATCCAGTTTCTGTTTGCTGACCGACCACCTCATTTAAGATAGTACTACGATCGTCGTGCATCCCTTCAAGTGTCCCTTGACTTGTGTTTTCAGCTTGCTGTCGAGACCCATTAAGCGATTGCGTTTCCTGTGTCCTAAATTGCGAAGGTGCTGTTTCCGCATTGGCTCTAGCTTCGCTTCTTGAATCCAAAGCACTTGTAAATTCTGGCTCATTGGATCTTGCCAATTGTTCTTCCGTAACCTCATTGTCTATCATCTGCTGATCGACTTCTTGCATGTTTTCCCGAAGCGGCTGCGACACTTGGCTATCAGGTCGCGGATTGGGCATAGCGGCATTGGCACTTACAGATGACGGCACTTGCCCAATTGGAGCTTCTGGTAAGGCAATGACCTCACGCTCAGGAACAGCTTCCACGTTTGGCTCGACTGCTGTTGCTTCAGAGATTGGACCCGCCGTGTTTTGTTGTGCTTGGGAGGCATCCTCAGAGGCAGCATCGCTTATTTCTTGAATATTGTTATTATCTTCAAATTCGGTAGCTTCTTCCTGATTTTCTGGAAGCTGCATGCTTTCGATGCGCTCCATAAGTCGTGCCTTGAACGCTTCGGCATCAAATTCCTCAGGCTCCTGCTCGTCCATTACTGCCACCTGATTTGCTTGTGCCCCACCCATGCGCTCATTAGGAGGAACAGCGGCAGCAACCTGAGCGGCTCGAACTTCTTGTTCTGCTGGATTTGTAGTTTCCTGATCTTGAGCTGCTCTTTCAACTCTAGCCTCTAATGCATTGAATGCTGGATCCTCTTCAGGAGACATTGGAAATGCTTCGATAGGTTCAGTAGTTTCTCCAGCACCTCCTATGTTTTCAGTATTTTCAAGAAGTTCCTGCCCTTCTTCAGCAATTACATCTTCTTCAGTTTCAATATTCGTATCGGCTTCGAGCAATTCTGGTTCTGCCTCAGTCACATCGTCAATAGAATTATCAGTTGTTTCGCCCTCCTGTTCAACTAAGGGATCTGCCAAAGTAGCCGCAGGATTTACTTCAGGTTCTTGTATTGTAGTGGAAGCACCTTGCTGAATGGTATGTGTGAGCTCATGTGCCAATAAGGTTTGCCCATTTCTAGATTGGGGATCAAATTCACCTGCGTTAAAAAAAATGTCATTTCCGTTGGTAAATGCTCTTGCTCCCAAATCATTATTCATGGAAACCGATGCCGCATCCGTATGAATTCGAACACCACTAAAATCGGCTCCAAAACCACGTTCCATCATCATTTGAGTATCGGTTGCGAGTGGTCTGCCATTGCCTCGACCTTGCCGGATACGATTGGCTATAGTAGCAACTGAGCTTCTAGGACGTTCTATTTTGGTTTGTACATTTTCCTCATCTTCATTTTTTTGTACAGTACCATCAGTCTTTTCCTGAACAGATTCTTCTTCTTCTTCTGCAGTTTCTAATTGAACCAGTGGTGTTATGGTTTCTGCAATAGGTTTTTCCTGTATTTCCTCTGTGTCTTCTTGTCTTTGTAGATTTCTTTTCTGAATGGTTGTAGCTGGTGAAAAGAAAGATGATTCACCATTCAGACTTGTTTTATTTACAACCTTATCTGCAATTAAATCGGCTTCAACTTCATATTTATCATTGGGTTTTCCAATGTTCAGTTTGGGCTGTATAAAAGCATCATGCTCAGTTTCTCTATGAAAAAGAGATGAATCGTTGCTTGATTTAGCACTTGCCCTATCTACTGTTGCCGATTTAAACATGCCCTGTTTTTACAAAACGATGAGCCCTACAAGCTTATTTAAAACAATGCTGATAACCCTGTTTTTATAGTGTCCCGCTTTTATTTTGTTAACTCCGGCTTTTACCAGAGCCCTCATAACCAATAAATCTTTTTGGCTTTTTAACAACCATTCCAACTCATCTTTATCAATAGCACCTGCAATAAAAAGTCCAGCCCATTTTTTTAATTTTTCTTCTGAAGATTTTAGATAGTCTTTCATATCATCAACAATCAGCTTGCCTTCATCTCCAAATTTTTCTTTGGCATCGGCAACAATTTCTTCTTTTAACTCTTTTAATAATTTTTCAAAATCCATGATATTACAGTTTAAAATTGGTTAATGAATTCAGTTAATGCATTGGTGCTTTTTTTATCTTTCTTTTCTTCATACAAAATCATTAAATTAAAAGCTTCTTCAATTTGGGGTTTTGCTTCCTCTTTAAATGCGGTATTTAACGATCCTTTTTCTTCCCAAAGTTTAAGATAACTCCCCATTAAGTGCTTATCGCTGCTTATAAGTTCCCACATTTTTTTAGTCAGTTCATTTTTATCCTTGCCTTTTTCATAGATTACCATTTTCTCCATTTGGTTCTTTAGGTCATCGATCTGCACCTGTGAATCTGCAAAGGGTGTATCACTTCTATCTATGAGCGTGATAGCTTCCAATTTGGTCTCGATGGTTTCGGTATAGGTAAAATGGTCATAAAGGCTGGAGCAACTCACTAAAGTTACCGCCATGATGGTCATAAAAGTTCTTTTAAGTGTTTTCATAATTATTTAGTGTTAAGAGTTGATGATTTTCTTTGAATATATTTTCTATTAAAATAGAGCTGCGTTTTAGGGTTGACGGTTTTGATATTCTGAATTCGTGCCTTAAGCCTTAAACTATCTTGTAAAACAGTAGAATCCTTTTTTATTTCTTTTTGAATATCGGCCAATTCCTTTATGCCCTGAAGGGACTTTACCCGATTTTCAACTACTTTATTTTCTTTGACTATTTCTACTGGAGTAGCTTCATCTGATGATGGTTTTGGTTTAGTCGCAATTGCTTTAGTGTCAGCATTAATCGCCTTATCTGCGAAGGAAACAGCCTTTTCTGGTTTTTCCAGCAGTAAATATGATTCGCTAATTACCGCCATATCGGCAGGAGTTGATGCTCTTTTTTCTAATTTATCCGTTACTTCAGCAAGTTTTTCTTTAGCCTCTTCGTTATCAGGATCATTTTTAACTTTATCCTGGTACTTTATAATGGCCAGTTTATCTTTTTCAATCTGAACCTCTTGAATACTGGGATAGGCTATCATTATAATGGGAATTGTGAAAAAATATAACAGTTTCTTTATATCCTCTTTTTTAATTATGATATAAACCAACGAACCACATAAAATTATAAATAGGAGTACGCCCAAAAAGAGCAGGACGATTTCGTATATAAATAAATTCTCAAATAATTTTTCCATGGCTTTTTATTTTGAAGGTTTGTATTTATAATCTATCTCATAATTAAATATTTTCATGTGTTTAGTTTTAATGATTATTTATAACTATTTTCTTTTATCCTTGAACTCTTGAATGTCTGGAAGTCTACATTTTTTGGTTGCCAAATCGTTGGTGGCTTCATTATCCTGTCCAGCAAGATGCATCATTTCGTGAATAAACATTCCCGCGAGAGACCATCTTCCCCATCGCCATGTTTCTGAAGTGTATGCCAAATCATTTGGAACAATGCTAGAGCCATAAACCGAGTTGTCTTTATCAAACCAGACCTTCATCCTATTATAAATTTCTTTAAGGGTTTTAGACGAACCACCCGGGGTATTGTTTTTAAAGAAATTGTGGCACACAGGAAATTTATCAGGATTATCAACAATTTTTTTCACAATAGCCATGGCTTTATCTATTCTTGCCTTTTCTTTTTTGGGCACAGCACTATAGTCAGCATGTGGCGCACTACCACTTCCATATGAAAATTTTTGTATGCTTTTATGAATCATACCTTTTTGCTGAATGGTATGCGTTAACTCATGAGCCAACAAATGCTTACCATCATTTGATGAAGGATTGTACTTTCCTTTATTAAAATAAATATCATTGCCATGGGTAAATGCTTGTGCATGTAATTGTTTGTTCATTTGAACAGCATTATTGTCCGTATGGATATTTACCTGACTGAAATCGACACCAAAACCAGATTCCATATCGTGCTTAACAGGCTTTGGCAACCTTTGTCCGCTTCCTTTTGAGCTTTTTAATGATGATTCTATATTTATTGGAGCGATGCTAGCCCCCTTAGGTTTCGTTTGCAAAGCTTCTTCCTCTTCTTCCATACGTTGCACCTTTTCTTCTTGTTCGCAATCGGCACATTTGGTTTGTACAGCTTCTTCTTCTACTGCTTCGGATTGCTTTTGCACCAAAGGTGTAACTGATGCTGCTAAAGGTTTCTGCTGCACCTCTTCTTCTGTACCTTCCGTTTTTTGAATGGCTTCTTGAGGTTTGGTGTTATTCATCACTTTGCTGGCCATGGCGTCTGCCTCAACTTCATAGGCATCACCAGGTTTGCCAATCTTCAATTTTGGTTGAATGAATGGCGTATGATTGTCATTTGCCTTTTCTTTATAGCGTCTATACGTTTTCATAAATCATTTGTTTTACCATTCTACAACTATTAAATTGTCAAGCCAAGGCAATTTTATAAGGTGGATATTCCATGGAATTTTATCTAAAAGAATATCCTGTCCTTTGCGTTCCACAATGAGTTTACACGTGTTATTTTCAATGATTAGTTTACCCTCGCGTTGTAAAAATCCTGTTCGTAAACCATCTGGCGACGTACTTTTTAATGCATCCCAATGTGTTATGGCAGCTTGCAATACCTCTTCGCCCATGTGTTTTAATTCTTGCGGCAATTCAATAAACCGTTGCATGGATTTATTTATAGGGTAGCCACAAAGAAATTTCTCCAATACCAGTTCGCTTTCTAGCTGTTGTTCCTGTTTCGTGCTTAAATAATGTAACAGATGAATGGCGGTTTCTACTTCTGACTCGATAATTTTACCAGTTGCATCTGCTAGTTTTGCATTCATAAAAAATTGCTTGAGAAAAGGATGTAGAAGCACCAATCCTGCATTATTTATATATAAAGCTTCTTCTGTTGGATTCTCATTAGTCAATACTTCTTTTTCAGGAGGCAACTCAATATTTTTTTTGTCATTTAAAGGCTTATTGATGATAGAAGTCGCGAAATTTTCAAGTGCTTGACGCTCGTTTGAATCGATGGTCTTAGTCGCAGCAAATTGATGAAGCATGGTTTTTATCCTGCTGCTTGTATTCAATCTACACCCATCAATAACAGCAATCCAAAACGTATCTCTTAATGTACTGTTCTTCTTTAAGACACTAAAAACCTTGCGTTTAGAGACTGTTTTTTTAGAATTAGAAGTCGCTAAAAGACGCCATAAGATATCATCGCCAAACTGATTTAAAAGTCTTTGTTTTGCTTTCTCAAAAGCTAAGACTTTAATAAATTTTGAAGAAAAACCAGGTTCTGAAATAATGGTTTCAATACCCTTTTCATCGAATAGGTCCGATATATTAGATTGCCACCACGGTTTCGCACCAGTTCTCAAAAAATAGATAAAACTATCTAGGGTACTCTTGGTTTTAGATAGTACGACCAATTCATTTTGGTCTTCTGTGTGGTTTGCTGTGTTTTGAATTTCGAAATCAATCTTTTTTTTGAGTTGGTTGACAATATCATTTTTAAGGGCGTTCAAATTAACAATTCCTGCTTGGTTTATGTTAATTTCAATTTTATTGAATCGTATGCTTGAACCTGATAAAATTTTGTTTTGGGTATCAAAATAACTTTCAATTTTCGGAAACAATTGATGTTTTAAAAACACGCTAAGATTGTCCTTTAGGGCAAACGCCTCTTTGCTTGAGTTGGTATTGACCTCAAGGAAAACCTTATTAATGATGTGTTTTTGACTATCCATAATTCATCATTTCAATTGTTCCATCTGTATTTTAATATGCCTTTGAAGCAGCTCCAATCCTGAAACCTTTTTTAATAGTGCTTTTAGGAATTCCTTTAGTTTACCTTCTCTATCCACGTCTATCTTATCTTTCTTAAATTGTTGAAGAGCCTTGTCTATTTCAGTCAAAACACTATTTATACTATTTGAAAATTCTTTTATCCGATTTTCAGATTGACAACATAAAACACTATACAACGCTTGGATTTGCAAACGGAAGGTGTTCGCTAATGCAATAAATTCAGGTTTACCCTGTTCGTCCTTTCTTTCTAAAATTTGACCAGCAGTATTCTGAAGGAGTTTTGTAAAAATGTTAGGTAATTCCGAATTAAATGATCCCTCGACAAATTTTTTCAATTCTCCAGTAATTTTCTGGTGTAACTCTGTGGTGGGCGCAATTGCGTTTTTCCGAACATCATCAGAAATATCGGTATTGCCAATTTCAGCTAACTCTTTTAATCCTCTTTCTAAAATAACTTTCGATTCATCAATACATGCTTTCTCTTCTACCACGACATCAATTTGCAAATCAAGGTTTTCAGTATGACTGCATCTTCCGTTGGTAATGGTTAATGATACGGCAAATGCGTTTTTACCACCATCTCCAAGATTTAGATGATACTTATGTGTCGGATTTTCATTTTCACTAAGTGAGTTATCTCCAAAATCCCATTCGTATGTATATGTATCAACAGGCAGTTCGGTATAGTTAACCGTAAAGTTTACAGTAGCAATGGTGTTCTTATTAAAGAATCTAGGTTCTGAAGCTACAATAGTGAACTTAGGCTTTTTAAATACTGTTATGCTGGCATCTGTAAACTGGTCGTTAACGGTAAACTTGATTTCTTTTCCATACAGTTCTTCACTAACGGCATTGGCATCAAACATATACTTGCCATCTTCTTGGATAACACCGCCATTGAGCCCCTCAGCTACATCGGCAGCTACAACGCCATCTGATGGAGATACCTCGAATGCTATTTTTTCAGTCTTGTCATCTAAACAAACAAAGTCAACTGGCAATCTTAAAGATGTTGGTGTTTTAGGAACGATAAAGGCAATTGGAGAACAATCAGAACAGCAGATATAAGGCAATGTGAAATCTGCAACAACCGTATTTTCCGAAATATTGGAAAACGGCGGTAAGATGAATCTATCCCCCAAGGCATCCAAAATGTTCGGGTTTATAAGATTCTCTAAATTCAGGTTATCACTAATTCTTGGGTCAATCTCTGCAAAATCTATATTTCTAGTTGCAATGGTATCTTTTGCCAAAGTTCTTCCACTAGTTTTAATTGCAGATATGTTAGCTATGGGGTTTCTGCCAATTGTCCCAATATTTGGGTTTATCAGGGCATCACTCAATACATTTCCAAATGACGGGTTTAAAGGAAAAATAGGCTGGGCTTTTCGTATGCCGCCTTTGTAAACCAAAACAAAAGTGCCTCCTGGTTTTACGCCTGCTTTGTGTTCTAGACCAGCATGTTTTTCAACGAATTTTGATAGTAATTTTTGTTCTAAAATTTTCTTTTTACGGATTTCAATTTCGGCTAAAAGCGACTTCATTTTAGCGGCCGAACAGCAATTAACAGACAATTGATTAAGAAGAAGCGCATATTGTTGTTCGTGCCCAATTCTTTTATATGTCGTTTCTGGCTTATATAACAGCGTTGTCATATTCTTCTTAAAACGCTCAACACGACTACAGAGGTCTTTAATGGTTTGATCGTACTTATCAATTCTATCAGGGTCAATTTCGGTGATATCGTTTGGAATAAATCGGGAAGCTACTTTTGTATAAGACAGTATTTCTGCTGCATTGTACATGGCAACCTCTCTGTTATCGGCATCCCAAGTAGAAATCTCTGGATCTTGATCGATGTTGCGTTTCACCAAGTTGACAATGTCTTCTGCCGAACCTTCTGGCTTTTCGCGCATGGCCTTTTCAACAATGCTTCCCAAAACATCCTCGTCTTTTTCCAAATTGTCCAAGACTACCGTATCGATATTATAGAGTTTGAGTCCCGGAATAGCTTTAAAGATTGCTTTGGTGTCTATAGCTGATTTGGTGTCAAAAAATCTAGAATCTGAAGCCAATAAGGATCTTGTAGATCCAGAAAAAACTGGGGTAATTGGTGCCACTGAAATACCGGGACCAGTTCCAGTCGTCGAGGGTCTTGGCGGCGCTGTTTCAGTCGATTCTGAGGGTCTGGAAGTATCAGCAGTAATATTGGCAAGTTTTGATAATTTATAAAATTTATGCTCGCCTTGTTTTTTTAGGCTAAAACCAGAAAAGAATTTAGAAACCCCGGCATTGAGACAATTCTGTTCTGCCCGCCACGCTCTTAACACCGCATTAATATCTTCGAATTCGCACTCATAATCATTGGGATCGATACTTTCTATGGTCTCATCAATACTTAGTACCTTAATATCGAAGGCAAGTCCCTTGTCAGTTTTTATTGTATCTAGATCTTTTATGGCGTCGCGGTAGTCTTTTCCTAAATGGCCTTCAATTCTATAAAAATCGTGGGCATCGAGGTCATAATCCAAAGGGTTTTGAATGGCATCGCTTTCTGACAAATTAGCAGATTGATAGCCTAGATTTTCATCAGACTTAAATTTTTTCGTTTTATCGTAATCCCAATTTTTAATTAAATCCGACGATGTTTTATAATAGTACGGAAGCGCTCTTTTGCCCAATTCCTTAGATGGTACTTTTGATGGCGTTACCTTAATTGGTGCTGACGACTGAGGAATTTTATAGTCGCTCAGCATAAAATGAATTCTTAAAATCAGGGTTCTTATTTCTTCGAATTTTTCTTTTCCATGCGGAATTATTGGTGAGGGATAGAATTTATGACGACATTGAAAAAATGTTTCAACCGGTTCTAATTCCCCTAAAAAAAGATGTTTCGGAAAAGAACTGATATCTGGGCAACAAACAACTCTTAAATCAAAAAGAAGACACTTTATGTCGTTGTAGGTATCTATTAAATCCTTTAGTAAATCATAACGATATTGAATGTCTAGCGGCAAATTTCTGGACGTTAGTTTAAATAGAGCGGTTATTTTAGTATTGATGGTACTGGCTTTAGTTTCTATCGAACCAGTATCCAACAACACCTTAAAATCTGTAAATAATTTACTGATGCCACTTTTAAGGTCTGCAATAACCGAGGTATCTTGTATGGCCTTTCTGTAACTATCCTTAAGCCTAAAATAGCTTGCTGTGTTTGAATTTTGCGATATAACCTGAACGCGGTTTCTTGTAAAGTAGCTATTTTTTAGAATGACCCTTTTAAGATTCACGTCGGGTAAATCAATAAATTTCTTGGTGTTGTTATGTGCATCAAATATGGGATCGTTGTCTTTGTTGCTAATTCGTTTGGCGTTTTCTTTCGGAATTAAAAGCAATCTTATTTTTGCAGACTGCCCTTCGCCCTGCGTATCGCAATCTGTTGACGTACATGGTGTTTCTTCCTTGCAGAAATACTCTAAGTAAAGCACAACCACCATAGTCTCCAAATCCTCAACCGTGCTTAAGGGCTCAACATTGCTTTCTTCTGTAGTATCATCGGTCAATAGCTCTATCAAATTAATACCATTGAAACGGCTATATTTTGCTTCTACATCATTAAAGGTCTTAACCTGTGTATAGGTGGCTCCGGAAAATGGAATCAGGTCACCATCCGTGGTTACTGCACAACCCTTTGTCACTTCTATCGAACTGTTCTTTGCGTATTTTATTTCCAATCCACAAGCAATCCCAACGCCGTTAAGACAAATACGTGTGAAACGGTCTTGACATTCAAAATGATCGATCACATCGTTGAGCTGCGACGCCGTTAACACTTGATCTGGTACAAATCTTCTATATGCTGGGTCTTTCGGTTCTTTATCTAATTTTGTTGTTGCCATGATGTTGTTATTTAAAGGTTGCCAATGTTTGTTCTTCCTAATATTATTTTATTGCCTTTTGTTTCGGTATCGTCGTTGTCGCAATCGTGAAGGTTTCCAGAATCGTAAATAGTATGGATGCTATTAAAACTCGGAATAAAATCACTCAAAACAGTTCTATAACTTGTTATTTCTGCTTCACTTAAAGGATGGTTTACACATTTAATATGCAATTGTTCCAAAAACATTCTATACTTAAGTTGCATTTGTAGCATGTCGTTTTCATCATCTGGTTTCACACCTTTTACATGACCAATCCAGCAGATGCGTGCCAACACGTGCGCTGGTATTTCTTCCCGTATTATCTTTTCCATGTAGTTCCTAAAGTCCTTATTTGAAAATCGGTTGGGCCAACCTGGAAGTATAACAGATACCCTAAACGAGTAAGGGTCTAATGGACCACAACTCTTGCAATCGCCATCTAAACACGACGGCATAAAAGTTTCTGGTGGCGCATCTGGAAGCTGGTTTTTTGGTGTTTTTCGTTTCTTATCGGCACTAGCAGCATTGTAAGTATCTGGTCTGAGCAAGAGATGTTCTATAAGATACATGCCTTCCTCGTATGCACTTAAATCTTTTAAATAGGCGATGATTTCATCACGTTTTTGCTCCGATTTTTCCTGTGTTGCCGTATAGGCTATTCTGCGTGCTACAATGTAATCTTCATCTTTTTTGTCTGTAATCTTTGGATTTATGATATTAAAATATGTTCGCCCCGTTTTGGTTTTTTTCAAATCATAATTGTCTCTGTTTTTTGCGAGCTCAAAAGACAAGAAAAGTTCTTTCAAAGCATCCCTGAGTACATGGTAATGTTTACTGGACGAGAGCAATATTTTAGTACCGTCCTTAATTCGCCATCGGTATTCTGTAAGATTGTCTTCTGTTTTATCTTTTTCATCATAGATTTCAATCGCATCATTTAGAAGATTTCTGCGACTAAAATCTGAAATTCCCGTAAGTCTGGCAATACGTTTTTGAGCTCCCGAAACATTTTCTGTATCCCATACTTTAGAGTCACAGTAATTGAAACCTATACCACGTTCACAACTTATTGTTTTGTAATCTTCAACAAACTTCGTCTTAGCTTTCAATATTTGGTATTTGGCATTAGCATCACCATAAATCATTTTCATAATAAAGGCATAGTCACTAAAACGTTCGGCAAACCTACTTATCAAGTGATCTAAAAGTTGGTTTCTGCGTTCGTAGAATGTGTCGTCTGCTGCATTTGGCGCATCACTTTTTAAGTTATTAACGATTTTAATCAAATCATCTTCATAGTTTCCTGTATCCACTAATTCGTCAATTCCAGTGATATCATTTACTGTTTGTGTGAAATAGGTCTGTTTGTCTTCCTTAGAGAGTTCAGAAATCGCATGGACGCTGTACAGTTTTTTTAAGCTTTCATCAATAGATAATAAATCTTTTACTTTTGAAAGATGCGAGAAATAATTCGCCAATATTTGATCAAAAAACAGAAGATATGCCTTGAGTTGTTTCGCTTTGGCTTTTCGTGCTTTATCTGCATTTGCTTGCAAACCATTTGAAGATATGCCGTAGGTTTCTGGAAAATCTTCCTGAATACTTGTATAGGCTTTTGCGTTTGAAAACTTACCTAGCGGAAAAGTGACATCTTCGGTTTTAATGTCTGTGAGTTGTTCTTGTTCCTCTTGATGTAATGCCTCAAGAATCTTTACAACTCGTTTTTTGTTGACTCCAATTGGCAAAAACCCTTTACTAAAGTTGAAGATACTATTGCTACAATCTTTACAGTTTTCATCGTCTTCATCCCAACATAGAACAGGTTTATGGTTCTCTTTTACACAAATTATCCAAGGGTCTTTGTTTGCTTCGTCATCATCACAGGTTTTCATTGAAATGTCCTTGATTGTTAAAACACCTTCAATATTCATAATGATTTGGATCATATCTGAAAGGCGAATCTCTTGTCGCAAAGACGCATTTCGAAGCTCTTCCGTATCGATAAATCCACCTTGAAAATCCTCTGGTTCGACACAACCTTTTTCAAAAGGTATAGGGCCTTCAAATATTTGATCTGTTGTATAACCTTTGTCATACATTTGCTTTAGGGAATAAAACGAAACAGATGGTGCTAAATAATGACCAATCGCTCTAATAATTAAGGCTTGAATACGCTCTTCATCTGCATCGGGACTAATATCAAGATACGCACATACCGAAATATGCTGCTCTGGTATTTCGCATACATTTACTAAATCTTCGCATAGATTTCTGTTTTTATGATACAGTTGTTTTACTTTTTCGAATACCGCTTCTTTGTCTTCTACCTCATCTTCAAAATCTATATAAATATCGTTTAGGCCTTTTAAAGTGAAATCTTTCTGATCTTTTTTATCGATTTTGAAAGCGGTGTAAGACATCTGATGGTTTTCGCAATTCAAGAATATTTGTTGTTCATGTTTAACAATCCAAGCGTTTTTTACTTCTTTTATATGAACAAATAATTTTCGATAATCTAAAGCGGTAACTGGTTTTGATGGCAGGATATTGACCGCAGACACAAACTGTTGGTGCATCTGCTTGAAATTTTCAGTCTCCGAAGCCAATAGGTTTTCAATGGGCATTTCGATACGTTGGGACAAATCGGTTATGGCATAGCAAAGCATTTCCATAATCGTTATTCCAGGATCATGGGTGTTATAGTCCGTCCAAATTTTGCTTCCCAAACTTTCAAGGTGCTCCAACCCTAGTTCGCGCAGAAAACCAAAATCAAGGTCGTTTTTGGTACTGACTTGTTTCGGTATGGTAACAGATTCTTTCATCAAATTAATTCTTTTAAGCATTTACACATTCATTGATGCTTATAGGTTCTACACTATGTTCTTCATATTTTACTGAGGTTAAGATAACCTTTGAATTTGCGGGTACAACAGCACGCACAGGGTTAAATATGACATCGCCTTTACTATCCGTTTTCTTTGTTGCTTCAAGTAATTCGAAGTCTTTGATATAATCGACATAATCCAGTTGCTCTATGTAATAAATAACCACACTTTCGTGTAGTGTCAAGCCAAAATTTATTTCGGCAGTTTCTTCATACGCCCATGGTGCCAAGAATTTTGAAATGTCTTTTTGCAGTTGCTTTTTATAAAAATTCTCGTCTTTTCCTGCATAGAATTTCACCTTTAACGAAATTTTCACTTCTTGATATTTAGGATTTTCAACTAAGGCTTCCACATGGAGCGTATTTAGGCTGTTGATGAAATTCTGTATTTCATTACGTTTCGCTTTACTTATTCTTGGCTTGAAAACATCAAAAACATTCTGGTCAATAATATTCGGAACTACAATAACAGTTACAGATCCAGGCGACAGTTCCGAATCGCCAAACGTGTGTTTTAAGCAATTCACCTTGTAGATTTTTGGGAATTGCTGAAGGATCAATTGCTCATAATCCCAAATGGTTATGGCTCTTTGCTTATGTCTCAGGCGTTCGCTAATGCGTCTGTAAAATTGGGCATCGGTTTCTTTTGGAACACCATCAAACGAACTATAGGGTTGTGTTACGCCTTTTAAAGTGGCTATGCGCTCAACCAATTTTGAAATGGTTTTTTCGGACAATCCAGTTTCTAAATGGGAAAGTTCATTGTTGTTATTATAGAATTCCGCAATTTCTGCCTGAGTATGGATGTTTACCATTTGGCAAACCGCATCAAAGGCTTTTATATTGGTCACTTTTAACCAAAATAAATCTCCGGGGATTCTATTGTTGTTGCTTGTGGCCTCTTTAGGAATAGAGACTTTTACGATGCCAGATTTCAGAAAATTATCGGTGTTGTTGGAGACGATAAAATTATCATTTAAAGGTTTCCATTCGTCACCACTTAAAATATACCACTCTAATTTTTCGTTGTCTTGGTAAGTTTCTTCGCCTTCATAATCCGGGTTTTCACTACCTTCCAACACTTGAATCAAAAATGATATTTGTTGGAGCTGTTCTGCGTTTTCAAGACCTATGAACAATTCACCGTGGTCACATTTAGGAACTAGTGTGCATTGTGTCTTGTCGGTCAAGAAATCATGCTTGGACTTTAAATAGGTATGCTGTTCAGACTGTCCGAAGGGATGCTCGTGAAAAAGCTCTATAGACTCGTCCAAATAATTAGTTAGATTTTGTTTTAAACTATCGGAAGTATTCTCTAAATCAAAATTTTTAATAACCGAGGCCTTATAATTTATACGTATTGTTTCAGCTAACGGCGTATAAGGTTCGTTGGGAATCAGCGCATCCAAAACATCCTTGGATAAAGCTACCGCATATATTTTCGGAAATAAATCGTGTAAAAATGATTGTTGGAGCGACAACCTAATAAAACCTCTTTTGGAGTTCGACGAAAAATTTTCTTGCTTTAAGGGATTGTTAAACAAACCTTTAACGCCTTCCATAATGCGGTCTTCAAATTCCAATACGGAATTATTATAAACATTTGAATAGTCGCTAAACACATTTGAACTTCGAAATTTCCCAAACCCAAAAGATGTATCACCTGCACTTTTTTTAGTTTTATTATATGAAGGCTTACTTGATGTGGCACTCGAACTCTTACCAGATGGCGTAATACTTAAATTTGAAACATACCCATTGCTACTTGGAACAAATAACACTTCATTAGGCAAATTAGGATCCCAAGTTTTTTCATTTAGTGTTTCAACTGAAACTTCAAAATAATCATCGGAAGGAACAATTAAATCGCCATCCAAATCTTCGGACTTATTTGATGTTGTGAGCGAATAGGTGTTTTTCCCAAGATTAGCAAGATGCCCTTTTCTATAGGCAATATAGTGTTCCTTAAAATGATCTTCCCCTGCTCCGTAAAAGGGGGTGTCTTTCCATTGTAAATTAATGGTTACCGCACTCCAAGGTTTATTTAATGCCTCTTGACAGCCAATATATAATTTGGAATTCCGAACAGGTTGGGGTCCAAATGGTAAAAAAGGTTTGGATGTATCTAAACGTCCCAAATCGTTTTCGAGTACCAAATCCTGCATCTCTTTTACATCAACATCTATTTTGATTTTTGATATGCTGTGGTTGTTTAAAATGTTATAAAGTTTATACCCTGACGTGTTATCGCCAGTTTTAAATAAAAAGCGAACAATGGGATTTGTAGAATTGAAATTTTCCAAAAGCACCTCTTTTTGATAAGGCACAACAGCCTCTTCCGCGGCGGACAACTTCACGACAATCTTAAGATTAGCGTCAGATAAAGTCGAATAATCCGTTTCAGATACTGGCGATTTTGCGGTAATTATCTGTGCGGAAATCCATTCTTTTTCGCCACTCAATAGAATTTCCAAACCGTCTTCAAAATCGTTCGCACTAATGGGTTTGTTTGGTTTAGTGGCTAATGTAATGTGGAATACAATCAGTCTTTCTCCTTCTTTTAACAATAATATTGGCGATGCAATAGCAAAACCTAATTTGGCATTTGGAAGGTTCGGAAAATCATCACTATTCTTAAAGTTAGGATGTCCGAATGGCCACCATTTAATATTGTCATCTGGAAAATCTTCTCCTAAACCATCAAAAGAATTGGCTATTTCGGAATATTTAACACTAGTGCCCTTATCATGAAATACGTTTTTAAGCGCAGTAATTTTTGCACTATTGACAATTAATTCATTTTGTGTTTTATAGACTCTTTTGTTACCATCGCCATCTTTACCGGCATCAGCAGCGGTTTCTTCTTCAACCCTAACATCAGAAGCATTTTTTGCAAGCTCAAACAAAAGGTGCACTTTATCTGGAACCGCTTCTTTATTACTGAGTTTGAGGACTTCTTTATAATAAAAATCAAGATGCCTTTTAGAAAGGTTATTCAGTCGTTTTTGGCTTAACTCGATTAGCTTTAAAAAGCAAACGAATAATGTTAAATGGGGATTTAAGTCCTTATTGATTTCGGCGTCAAGCAAGAAATTTTTAATGGCATCTTTTTCAACAAAAAATCGCTCCCAGCTTCCATCTTTGGTATTCATTTTAGTGTCAAAATAGTTGACATTTTTGGCAAAAGCATGAGCAAACGCCATCCAATCATCAATGCTGAGATCGTGAAGTTTTAAAGCATCTGGACTTAGTGCATCAATATGCCTTTGGTTCTGATTCGTGCCGTTCCTCTTTAAAAGAATATCAGTATGATTACAATCTTTACTCATTTTGCTTACATTTCTTTTTAGGTTTCTGTGCCTTCAGCCTTATAAAAAGGATAGACTAAATTTGCTCTTGAATTTGTTGCCCTAACACGATAATCTACAAGGATTAAAAGCTCTCCTTGCAATTCATTGGTTGGGTCTATATCAATCTTTTCAACATCAATTCGTGGTTCATGATACAGAATTGCTGTTTTGATCAAATCGATAACAAATGTTTTTAAGGTGATGTTTAATGGTTTAAACATCAATTCTTCCAGGTTACAGCCATAGGTTGGTTGCATGATGCGCTCACCAAGTTTTGTTGCTAAAAGAATTTCTAGGCTTTTTTTAATGTCTGCCTCGTTTGAAGTCATCACAACTGTTTTCTTGGCGCTATTGAACTCTGGAGGAAAACTCCAGCCTGTGCCTAAAAATGATTTATTATTCTCCATATTATCCTATTAAAACTGTTGGTAAACCTAAAACTATTATACCTCCATGTGCGGTTGAATCTCCCATGCGTGCAGCAGGCATTCCTCCTATAAGTACCGTAGCAGACCCTGCTATAATGGTATCTGGCGGGCCGACGCAAACCGCCATATCTCCAACTCTTGCTGCGGGCATACCGCCAATAAGTACTGTTGGCGCTCCAGCTGGTAATATAGGGCCGCCCACATGTGGCACGACACCTGTTACCATCGGGCATGTATGCATATCTCCTACTCTTGCTGCTGCTGGCATATGTTTTATTATTTAGTTGTGTCTTTTATCTTTTGTCTTTTATCGGACAATTATTATTAATTAATTTGTACCAATGACCCTTTTAGAACTGCTGTTGCGCTAGACGACATTTCTACGCCTGCAGATCCTTCTGCCTTGAACTGAATGTTCGCCTTTGCATTAACATTGCTGCCTTCTATATTAACATCTCCAGTCGCTTTTATTTGAATATCTCCT
This sequence comes from Algibacter sp. 2305UL17-15, assembly GCF_040720935.1. Classification (NCBI taxonomy): domain Bacteria; kingdom Pseudomonadati; phylum Bacteroidota; class Flavobacteriia; order Flavobacteriales; family Flavobacteriaceae; genus Algibacter; species Algibacter sp. 2305UL17-15. Next base: position 95,541 of record NZ_JBFDAE010000003.1, on the reverse strand, counting down.
GCACTTTCCATGGCAATGCCGCTGGAATCCATGGTTAGTACATTGGAGTTCTCATCTTCAATAATGATGCTTCCCGCATCTTCATCCATGGTAATTTTTTTACCTGCTGGGGTTTCTATGGTTATTGATTTTTTATCATCGTTGAATAGGATTTTCATGTCGCTTCGCGATACAAATCCTTTTTCATGGTTATCATCAGAAGCTACGATAGGCGCTGGTTTTGCACTACTGTGAAGCATTCCCAAAACAATCGCATCGTTGGGATCGTCATTAATAAAACCCACAACAACTTCGTCACTTATCTCTGGTCTAAAAAAGGCGCCGCGTGAATCGCCCGCATCTAAAGAAGACACTCGGCACCAAATACCTTGTTCTTCATTATTGATTATGGGCAATTGTACCAAAATGCGATCTTCGCCATTGGGATCATCCTGCAATTGGGAAACGACACCTATTTGGAGTCCGTTTATTGCTGAAATCAAACCTGAAGCCGGCTGTGGACTGATATCAAAAGTTTCGGAAAACCATTCTGGATTTAAACCAAATTGTGCATCTACGGTCCAATTGCCTTCCGAAATCTGATGCCTAATCGCTGTTATATATACCTTACCATTAAAACGTTCGCCAACACCTTCCAGTTTTAATAGCGTTCCTGGTTTTACACTAGGGATGCCTTGAAATTTCACTTTTCCACGAATTTTTGCCAGTTGCTGAAACAGCAACTTTGCATCTGCCCAATCCTGTAGTTCAACATCGCTAACAACACCTCCATGTCTTAATTCCAAATTGTCTAAATCTATAATAGAAGCTAAATCAGATGACGATAAATTACCATTGAGTTGTACATTTGGATCGTTGGCTTCAATTTCAAGAAGTTCCTGACCGGAAGGATTCCAACCATAACTTGATACTTTACTGACTTGGTTTCTAGCATCAATCTCCGCATCAAAATCCAACAAAGTAGCACCAAAGCTTACGGTTTCAACTTCCTCTTGATCTATTTCAGGTTTTTTTATCGTGATTTTTCCGTCGTCAACAAAGCATAATTTTCCGTTTGCCTGTGCTCTCGACACTATAAAATCCCAATCGGAAGTATGGTATTGTACCAACTCCTTATGTGTCTGGTTCGTGCTTTCTATATCTTTTTCTAAGCCATAAGTATCTATGATGGTTTCAAAAATATCGCTATCTGATGTATCGTAAAAATAGCTGCTTTTTCTACCAATGGTTAGTTTTACGGATTCGTCCTTGCATTCAATACTAAGTAAAGAAGCGTTGGCCCTGATCTTTAAATTGTGCTTAATGACCATGCCTTTAAAAATGGTTTCTTCATCTGAATGATAACCCGCAGTAATCTCTATTTTTTTTCCTGGAATGAGCAAATCTTCATTACTCAATTCGAAATCTTGTTTTGCAGCATCACCATCAATTAACACAATGGTTGCAGACGCAATCCTGTTCACCTCTTTATGGACCAGTATTTGCTTAACCTGATACTTTTTTGAAAGCTCTTCACCCTCTATAATCACTTTGAATGTGGTGAGATCCGAACTTTTAGATATTTGTATGGTTCTGCTGTTATTCATAATTTATGAGGTTTTCTCTAAAGGCGGAAAAACAAGTTGTTGACCGATGGTTAGGTGTCTGAAATTAGTAATCCCGTTAGCTTTTGCAACTTCCAAATAGTATTTAGAATCGCCGTAAATCCGATAGGACATCAATGGTAAAGTATCACCATCTTTTACAGTCCTAAGGTGTGTTAGATCTGGCGATTGATTATTCTCTTTGGCCACTCTTAAATCATCTTCTACAAATCCTGTAAGCTTGATTTTTGCTATGGCTCTTATGGGCACGCCATCGGGTCTGAAAAGCTTGAATTCAATACTCATTTCTGTTAATTTGCCTTTAAAAAGCAAAGTCCCCCATGATACTTTCAAATAATTTGGCTGATGATTTTCGCCATCGTATTCCAATACAACTTTCTTAAAATCTTCAATATCATCAATGATGCCTTCATCTGAAACCTTTGAAGTTTTAATCGCTCCCGTGCGGTCAAAAACAATATCAAGATCAATAACTTCTGGTAACTTTTTATTGAATCTTGTTGAGTTTGCACTTGTGCCAGTAGCTTGGTCTTCGTTTTGTTCGGTGACATAATTAAAGACATATTTTTCTGGGTTTATTAGCGTTTCAAATTCGCCATCGCTAACCTTATCACTTTCGTTGAACTCTGGACCGCTGTACGCAATAATCTTTAATTTAGTAAGTTCGCCTGTTGATAACATCGTTTATCGTTCTTTAAAATTTGATATAATTTGCATAACCTGCTCTACACATTCCGCTACAATTTGTTCTTTATTATTTGAATTGTTTTTGATAGTGGGCTTTTTATCGACATCATTATCAACAGTAATCTTAACATGTAATTCTTTAATTTCAATCGGCATAATTCTTAGAATTAAAATGGTAATACATCATTTGCTGACATAGATTCATAATATTGGTATTTGAGCTCTAAACTTTCAATAGCCAATTCGCTGCTCTCCGCATTAAAATCGGAAACCGACCAACTCACAGGAATAGCGTGAACCACTTTCCAGGTATAAAGAGGCAAATGCTCCTCGTTATGAAGCACCACTAAAAGGTCGATAGGATTAAAGATGAATTTTTCGATAGCATCTTCGCACCAGGCCGTAACACTTGAGCTTATTTGTAAACTTCGCTTTAGCACCAAATTAGGAAATGTGACACCCGTTGGAAGTTGGTGTTTGAACCTGTTCTCGCCACCTTCAGCAATCGTTTCTGTTTCGATGGTGCCAGAAAGTCCGCTAACGGATTGAAACCCAATCTCGATGTTAGGTTGCAAATCGAGGAATATTACCGAAAAATGAAAGCTCGTAATTGGTGGTAACAATCCCATAATTAATCATTTTGAATAACCAATCCTTCATGTACTATTTCCACCGATTCAATCGCTGTTTCATTGCCATCTCCTTTAAGATCTGTTGATTGCACTTTTGTAGGCCATGCATTTTTCACTTTCCATGTCACCACAGGTTCATGTTCTTCATTAAGAAGATTGATGGTAATGTCTCTTCTTTCAATGGTGTTGAGTTTTACGGTGTTCCACCATTCGTAATATTCATTATCACTATTAAAAGTGCCTCTTTTTAAAGTTATGTTGGAAAATTTTTGCATCCCCGGCATTTTTATTTTGCTGTATTCTGGACTTGAGCCTTCTCTGTATTCGATGACTTCAGTTTCTACATCGAGTCCTGAAACTTCGGTAAAACCTATTTTTGTTCCTCCCCAATCTACTGAGAAATGAAACTTTGCTAACGGATAATCTGCCATGATTTTATGTTTTTAAATTGTTTTTTTATTTGTGAGTTTCCGCTCTTCAGCGGGAATAATTCAACCTTCAATATTAAAAATCGCTTTCAGCGAATTTAATTTTGGGTTTCATTATGCTTCTTGCATTTTATGAGAGAACTTAAGAATGATGAATTCTGCTGGGCGCACAACGGCCATTCCGATTTCAACATTCATGCGACCTTCTAGAATATCAAGTGCCGTCATGGTTTCTCCAAGAGCTACTCGAACATAAAAAGCCTGTTCTGGTTTCGCGCCTGCCAAGGCTCCTGCACGCCATTGTAGAATTAAGAAATTCTCGATCATGGCTCTTACCTTAATCCAGGTATTGGCATCGTTAGGCTCGAACACAAATTGCTCGGTGGCCTTTTTTACCGATTCTTCAACCATGTTAAAGAAACGCCGAACAGGAACATATCGCCATTCGTTATCGTTTCCCGCAAGGGTTCTTGCGCCCCAAACTATAACGCCTTTTCCTGTAAATGTGCGAATGGCATTAATGGATTTTCCCGAGGTGTCTATATTTAGACCTTCTTGTTGTTCGTGAGTGATATTTATTGTAGGCTCTAAACAGGAACTTACAGAAACATTTGCCGGTGCTTTCCAAACACCTCGGTTGCTATCTACTTTGGCGTAAATACCAGCCATGGCGCAACTAGGTGGTAAAGTGACTGTCTTTTTATTGATTTCTAACTTAATTTGATTGAAGGCCACTAAATCAAAAGAGGCTGAAGTGTCATCATCTAAATCACTTAATGCGTTTGTGTCAAACTGACCCGTTCCAACCGTATTTGATTCGTCAACAGTATTATGGGCAATGGTAACATCGGCAGCATCAAAAGCATAATTATATACCGTTTTAAGAAATGGATGGTAAGAAGCACCATATTTTAAAAGGTCTGTCCCGCTACCCAAAGTATTGCTACTTCTTAAATTAGCACTATCGTTTCCATGCATGTCTATAATGGTAAAGCGATCGCCTAATTCAACACATTGCGTCATCGCTCTGTTAATTAAAGTGTAATAGTTTGCAGCTGTACCAATATTTATGGCATCTGGAAAAACAAATAGTGTGGGCTCGTCGAACGCTTTTACTGCGTTAAGGCCATCGGTTAAATCTGTTAAGCTAATGCTTGCTGCATAATCGCCCACAGAAGTTATATAACATGGTCCACCGCCATTATCAAAATACATACGCATTGCATAATGCATTAAATAAGGTTGGGTTGCACCTTCGGCTACGCTAATTTTCCGACTAAGTAATGTTGGTCCGGTACTATCAATTTCATCGTCAATAGTTACGGTTATATTAGCTTCGTTTAAGGCTTTACCAAAGTGCGTTTCATACTCTAACAAGGATGTGATTCTTGTGGGTTTTAGCACTAAGCTGTCATTATCTTTATCTGCTTTTTCTGTGTAGCCAATAAATGCAGGTATTGCGGTCTCTACTTGAGCTACTGATGGAGGAAATATTGAAATTTCCTCGACGTAAACTCCCGGTGTTCTGTACGTTGTTGCCATAGTTTTTTATTTAAATGTATATTTCTGAAAAAAAGTTATTATTATCCGGAATGAGATGATTTGCGCTAGGGTTTGGAAACTTGTCACCGGCATGGGTTACCTCAATAAAGCCATTTTTGGTCAATGGATTTACCGAAGCGGTAGTGAAAATTTCTGAATCGTCCGAGATGCGCTTATAACGCCAAAACGTTGCTCTATTTTTAAAGTGAATTTTAAAGGTTGGTAACTGACTTTTTAATTTCCCTTGTGTGGTCAGGATGCTTAAATCAGTAGTATCGCCAATCATTGTGAGTTGAATAATCCCAAAAACACCAATTTTATTTGAACCTTTTAACTTTTCTAATATTGCGATTGTACCCGCAGTAGATAATTTGTAGGCATTGGTTACCTGTGTATTCTGGTTGCTTTTTGCTATGTATTCAAAACTGGCACCTTCGGTACTCGGTTTTATGTTTCCAAAAAAGAAAATGTTTGTCCCCCCTAAAGTAAGTTCGGTATAGTTTTCAAAAAAGGCGTCCTTAATTTTTATGACGATGGTTAATTCTAAATCGCTCGGTAAAGGTATAAATGGTGTGTTCTGCGTCCCATTTTCAAGTTTACAATAGGCTGACAATCCGCTTTTATGTTTTTTAAGAACAATTTTATGTCCTGCCATTTTCTCGATGGATTCTTGGGACGGTATCACATCTATAAATTCTGAAATATCAATTAATTTGAGACGCTTTTTTTTATCCACATCATTTAATGTCGAAAAAACTGAAGTGCCGTCATTTAGAAAATAATCATGAAGCAACTCAATTTCAAACAATTGTTTATATGTTGTGCTGAACGCCATTAATTTTTGTGTTTTAATTCTCCATTTACCTGACTTATCAACTCGCCTTTGCCTAATATCGTTTCTCTTTCTATTTCAACAAGACTCACTTTGTACATGACGGACGGTATTTGCTTTCCGCCGAGAGTTCCCCAAACAAAATTGAGCTCTTCGAAAGTTGGCGTAAACAAATCGACGACAAACCTGAAATTGGTAATCTTGCTCATCGATACATCATCCCTGTTATAAATCGTGTTGGCTTGGGTAAACACTTTTTTTCCTTGAAAAAACTCAAGGATTTTTGATAGGTTTTTAAGAGCTTCGTCGTACTTATCGTTATTGGCACTGAAAAGAATGTAGAGGTTAAGGTTTACAATATTGTTTTTGTACGTAATTCGAGAGCCCTCTACCGCATAATTTGGTTTATTTTTTAGTGCTGCCTCTTCCTGTAAATTGAGTAGGGTCAAGATAACATCTGTTGAAGTAGCACCGCCGTCACCTTGTTCTGAAGCTACCGATGCAATATTATCCAGCGAAACTGGATTGGTTCCAAAGTAGTTATTGACCTCTTCGGTTATAATTTGTAGGACTTCAAAAATCATAGTGCTGGGTTTTAAATAGGTATTCGCCTTAACAGATAATTTTCAACTACTTAAAGGTATTTATTAAAAGGAAGTTAGTCAATCCCCATTTTTGGGGATTTATGAATTTTCTTATTTCGCTTATGGGAACAAAAAATAGGCATGAAATAACTTTTGCGTTTAAAAGGCATTCCACACCTATAATTTCAAGAACACTATAAATTGTATTTTTGAGTACATTTTAAAACTTCTAAAATTACTTGGCTTTAAAATTTTTTTAAGCTTAGACAAAATATTATGTCTTCCAGGAAAAAAGCTCTACTGAATTAATTAGGGTTTTAAAGGAAGATGCTATTATAAATAAGACAAATCTATTTTATTCAGCACTTAAAATCAGCTTCCCTTCTGAAGAATTTAATTCAATTCTGGTTATGTTATGGTCTTCATTACTAACGGGTATCATTTTACCGATAAATTTTATATCTCCTGTTGGTCTTTCTACAGTAAATTCAATATTCAATCCGTTAAAACTACCACTTAAATCTCCTCTTTTATCAGAGTCGCTATCATGTTGTTCATCGCCAAAGATAATCCCAGACTCTTTACCCTCATCATCACTCTGTATATTAACCCTATGCTCTATATCATTGGCATCTGGCCATGTTGCAGTAAAAGCTGGAATAAAAACAATGGCTGCTAAGGTTTCGGCACCACATGCCAAAATAATACTTGCAAAAGTAATTACAAGCGATTTTTTCATTACATTAAACGTTTCCATATCTGTAAATTTTAGTTCATATTATATTATTAATCTTTCATTTCTTCTTTGAGGTTAAAAAAAAGCCGACCCATGTCATCTTCAACTTTATCAATTGCCACATTTAATCCCAAGGTTGAATTTTCAGAAGCTCTCATGATCTCTTTTTTAATCGTTTCCCGTTCTTTTTTACTTAGTTGGCTTTCCCTATATGTCCATATTTTTTTTCTAACATCGTTAAGTTTAAGGATGTGCTTTTTATGAATATCTTCCAAAATCCCTTTGTAAACAGCTTCAAAATCCTTTCCATAGGCTTTTCCAAAAACAGATTGAAAATCTAAAAGGTATTTTTCTCTATTATCATTTAAATCCGTAAAAATTTCATTATACGCATTTATAATGTTTTCAAGTTCTTTAAAGTATTCCTCCTTTTTTAAAGCAATATCAATAATATCATTAAATGCAATTTTCACATCTTTTACACGAACCATATAAGTGTCCATTTTTTTTGAAATGAAACCGAGCTGTTCGTTTTTTGCGTCCAATATTTCTTTTGCATGAAGTTTGGTTATCAAATCCTTCATGTATTGTTTGCGATGCGAATTGCTTTTAATTAAAGCCTTTTCAATAATGATACTTTCCTTTTTAGGAATTTCGCCGTTGCTTAAATTTTGAAAAAACACCGTAACTTCAAAAACACCGCTATCAACATCTTCCATTAATTGACCAAAAACTACAATTTCGGCCCTAATAGTCTTTAATTTATCTACAGTTTCAGCAGGTAAATTTTTAACGTTTGAAATAGCATTTTCCATGTCTCGATGCACTAAAACCAAATTGTGGTTTCTACGTTGTAAAACCGTATAATTATCTAATTTTATCAGTTCCGTTTCAAAATCATCTGTGAACTTTTCAGCAAACTTTTTAATGGTAGGGTCTTTGGTTTTAAAATCCCAGACATATACATTTTGTGCTTGTCCTGTTCCCATTAATTGTATCGAAACGAATAGTACAAAGCTTAGACATTTAATAAAAATTTTAAAATAGTTTTTCATAGGTTTAGCTATTATTAATTATTCAAAAACTTCCTTACAAACTGGTTTAAGAATCGCAAACTATAGGCAATTCCGTAGCATCTTTTGTAATTAACCTATTGGCGATACAACGCTTTGTTCCATCTTTTAACTCAAAACGGTGACTGCTATTCTTTTTAATAACTCTAACGGTTATAAAAATTCCTGATTTTTTTACAATATTTGCTTGTTTTCCATCTACATAAATAGAGGCGTTTATCATGTTTGAAGGCACTATTAATTTAACATTATAGGTGCTGTTTTTTAAAATATTGGTATTAAACAATTTATCCGATTTATATTTCAAATCTTTATTGGCATCAACTATTTTCGTGACTTGTGCATTAAATTGCTTTGAAGTTTCTTTGGCATCAGGACATTCTGCCAAATCTTTTTCCAACTGCGCTTTAAGGGTATCTAAATCGTTTATTTTTTCTTGCTGATTGGTTAATTGGTTTGATAAAGCTGCAATGGTAGTTTCAAAATTCCGTATAGAATCTTGCAGTTCATTTGCTTTTTCTTCGCTCGCTTTTATTTCAACACCAAAAAGGCTAAGTTCTTCGGTGTTGGTTATTAACAGTTTTAGTTCGGGTTTAAATATTAAAAGTGCTAAGGCTGCAAATACTGCCCAGATTAATGTTTTATACGGAAAATTTGGTTTGCCTTCCATGATTTTAATTTTTATAATGATGCTATTAAATCGTCGTCAACATCTATTTCTATATCAGCTAATCCAATATTTTTTAAAAACTTATTCGAAAACAACTCTGCCATATCATCACTCAATAAAGCGCTTCTGCAGGATTTCCATTCTTTAATGGCATTATCATCAAACATATGGTTTACTAAACCTGGAAAAGCCCAATCACTATTTTTCCCCCAATGGATTGTGAACGGAATGTTGTTTTGCTGTAAAACCTGAATGATACGTCTTGAAAATTCAGTAAGGCTCATAATTTTCCTGGTCTTTTTCCAAAGAACACCGTCAATTTCTAACATGCAGGTAACTGGAAACTTTGTAAAGCCCAAAGTGGCTTCGGTTTGTTTAACGAATCGCATAGCGAATATGCCTGGAATCGGCCCCTCGTTTTTTGTTAAGTCGCCAAGTAATTTTAAAGCTTTAGAGGAGTCTTTATGGTCAACACCAACAGAGCATGCAAAGGCGGGTCCTTGATAGGGTGCATCCCAAAAAATTTGAGGTAATGTACCTATCAATTCTTCATCTACTTTTGGTAGAATTGTTTTCTTTAATCGTTTTACCAACCAAGGAATACTTTTTGGAAAATTCTCTGCCATTTTAACAAATAAATGTATCAAATCGCGATACAGGGATTCCTTGATTATCGGAAACGGATCTTTATAATCTGCCTTATAGGGCTTTTTATACATGAGTTCCACCACAAAATCGGAGTCGTTTGCATATTGATTGATAAACACTTTATAATGATACGGTGTCATACCAAAACCTTGCGCATCGGTTTCCTCTGGAATTTTGAACGCTGAGTTTTTAAAATCTAAAGTATCGGCTAATTGAAGGGCGATATTTTTATCTATTCTTTTAACGTAACGTTTTAATAAAAAGCGAGGTTCGGCTTCAATAACAACGCCATGTATAAACCCAAATGACCCTAAACCCACTAAAGCAGCATTAAACAGTTTATCATTCCTGATGGTTCTTTTACTTATTTTTTTTGCAAAATCATCGTTTAATGCTGGTTCTGTATGACGCTCTAAGTAAACCACATCATCTTCGTTTGGTCCAATAATTAAATTGAGCCCAACCACATAATCTTGAACTGCACCAACCTGTAATGCCGAACCGTGAACACCTGTAGAAATACAGCCTGCAATAGTTTGTCCATTACTAGCGCCTGTGGTTTTTAACGATTTACCGTGGGCGGAAAGCACTTCGGACACGCGTTTAATAATTGTTCCACATTCAAATAAAAATAAATTTGAGGCATCAAAACTGGTGTTTGCATGAAGATTCCCTGCAACCATTGGGATATGGATATTCATAAACCCATTGTAGTGCATCCTATCTTTTTGATGCGCAATATGATTCATGGACCAGGCCGATCCATAGGCTCTAAAACCTTGGTCAGCATCGCTAGTTTCTTTTATAAGCCTTTGAATTTCTTTAGCAGCATCGTTATAACGGTCTATTTTTTTAGGCATATTGCCATCGCCTTCCAACTCGGTTACATAAAGTGTTTTTAACGGAAAAGGGCCATTATTATGCAGGGTATCCCATTCTTTTAATGCATGTGTTTTTGTGGTTGCCATAATTTTAATTTGTTGGTTTCATACAAACATATTTTACTTTCATTTTGCGTTTTCGTCCAAAGGTTACCAGACTTAAAAGCGAGCCTCCAAACGTATTTCTAAATTCTACAGTATGTAGTTTTCCAGACTTGCATTTATCGGTTTCTTTTATCAAATACGTGAAATCCTTGGATGTGATGTCAATTTTAACAACGGTATCAAGTTCTACCACTTCCATACCTCGGTAGTAATCATCACCACTCAATAATGGGTCTGGTTGTGGTGCGCCATTAATGCTTCTAAGTCTTACCGAATAACAAGATGTGAGTAGAAAACTTACTGAAATAAGAACTATTATTTTGCTTATTCTTTTCATAATTTTTGAGTTTGATTTGTATGAATTGTTTTAAACTCCCTATACAGATTTTAATCGTTCTAGAGCATTTGATGCATATTGTGTTCCGAAATTATGAGATAAATCCAATGAAGCTTCTCTCCCCAATGTGTAATATAAATGTGTAACGTTTTTTGGTGCATAGCACAATATTAAATCGGTAAACACATTGTATGCCCCTTTGGTTTTTTTGTTTGAATTTGTAAGTCCGCCATAACTTGCTGAAGCAAATTTGGAACAATCTTGTAATTCGTTTTTATGGTTCAAATAACTTTTACCTGCGATAACCTGACAGCCTGCTGAAAAATTAGAGCGTCCAATCCCCGTCCAATGAATATTGATAGACGGATTTACGCGCAGCCCTTTTAAATTCTCTTGACTATCTTTAACCTTTATATCTTTATCTGTATAAGCATTGTCATCATCCCAATCTCTAATAATCATCACGCCTCTGGGATTAAGCGGTTTTAAAGCGCGATATATTTTCTTTTCAACAGATATTTTATGCCAACCAAAACGATAAAGATGTTGCCCTTCAATTAAAAAAGCTTCGTCTTTTCTTCCTGCCATATTTACGCTAGCATCGGTAGAGCCCCAAAATGTAAAGACCATCCCATTTATAAGTAAAAAAAACAGATCGTCGTTTTCACGCCTTATGGCACTCTGGGTTTGTTTTCTTCGTACTCCAATAAGATGAATATCATTCGTATTAAACGTCCATTCTGAAGGTTTTTTAGTGGCATAGGTTTTTGGCAAACTATTCAAATGCTTTAAAATGGGCCCAGGGTTAACGGTGTAATGGAGCTTTGCTTCGTGCAATAACTGCATCCAATTAGTATAGGCTTCAGAAGGATTATTGCTTGAACGATTTCCCCATTCTGAAATCTTGTTTTCTTTTTTCCAACGTGTTATATGACGCATCGTTCCGCTACCTACAATACCATCTGGCACCATATTGGCAACACCTTCCATGGTACGTACATATTCTTGAAACAATCTTACTGCTGCTTGCGTTACATAACCAAAAACACCGTCAAAGGCAGCTCTGGGCATAAACCCTGCTTTAAACAAAAACTGCTGTAATTTTAAAACGGCATCGTCTGTACCCTCTCGAAAGGAACGCCACTTGGTTCTATCATCATCCCTAAAAGACACTTTCCCAATAAGCAAACCATCAATATGATAGGGCTTAAGAAAGTCTTTCCTGCTTTTTGGTTTTTTACCTGCATCGCAGCTTCCTAAATATAAGACTGCCATAATTTTAGTGTTTTAAAAGGTTTTTTAATTCGGTTTTTATAAAATTCAAACATTCTACAACATCTTCATCATCTATATATTCCAACAAGAAATTGATTTGCGATATCTCAATATTAATATAGCGCGGACTGTATATTTGGTGGAATATATCTTTATACCATTTTAATATTTTTTGGTCTTGATGTGCGTCATTGTTACCCGAAACCAATAAAATGGCATAACTTATTTCTGTCATTCCTATAAGAACGGAAATATCGAGGTCTTCTTTATCAAAGTCATCCAATTCTTGACGGAAATCCTTTAAATACTTAGACAAATCGGTAACTTTTTCAAAAACCTTATTTGCTTTTATGCGTTTTAACAGTTTTTCATCACCTAAAGTTTCCAGTATATGCCCAATAAACAACATGTTAGATAAGGCATCTAAATACTGCCCGCTGTGTCTATCTGTAGCCATTTCCATAGCTTCGTTATAATAGGCATAAGCCGTTTTTAATTGCTCAATTTTTTCTATGCCATCTAAATATTTTGCTGTGAGTTTATAGGCATTTCCAACAATATTTAACCTGCTGGCGTTTCGTCCGGCAAGCGTGAGCAATCTTATTTCGTTGAGATATTCTGAAACGGCATGGGTAATCGCATCTTTTTTATTTGATTTTAAAGCTGGTTCAATAATGCCCTCTAATCTATACGATTGCACTTGACAATATTGTTCCAACGCTTTTATGGAGTAATTGCCATTATCAAACTGAAACAAACCTTTATACTTTTGAAATGCCACTTCTATGTTCCCCAATTCGTCATAAATGAGTGCCTCTTTTTCTAATACCATGGCGTCCAATAAATTAGATGCTTCTGCCTTATCAATAAAGGCGTCCAATTTAACAAGAGCCGATTTTTCATCTTCTTTTTTATCACGAATAGAAATCAATAAATTATCTAAATCTGTGTGTACCTGTGACGACACCACATATTCTTGGTTGTGTCTGTTTAACTTTTGCCTGTTATTCAATTTATAAAACTGATTACCATAACATTGATAAGCACCCCAAGTATTAGTATGTTTGTAATCTTGATGGCATTTAAACCTTGCTGATTGTACGGCACTTCCAAAATCGTATCCCTGTAACATGTGCTCGTAAAAAGTTTCTGAAAACACCTTGGCGGCTGCATCATCAACCGCCCAACCCGCTATCACAATTGCCTTTACGCCCATTTCAATAAGCTGTGTGCCTATATTGGCAGCAAGACGGTATCTGTTTTGGCTGAATTTATTATCTTTTGCGTTTACAACTCCTGAAAAGCAACAGTTTATAAACACAAATTCTGGGACGTAGCCTAATTGATTTATCATGGCCGGATCGATGCAAATACCGCTTCCTATAGCAATACCAACATTGTTATTTTCGGGATCATAAATACCATGGCCTGCAAAATGCATCATCTTATAATGCTTACTAAACAATTCCATCATGATATTTTTTGCATTGGAATTCATTAACGTGTTAACTTGATAACCCTCTTTTGTTAATTTATTTGATACCCATTCAGACTCTGCTTTGGCAGCCGGAAGTGGCTGTAAACCGTCTTGATTGTAAACAGGGTCGCCCACTACAAAAGCTTCCATATTATGTAGTGCCACTTGATTAAAACGTGTAGTATCTTTAGTAACCAATTGTCTTATAAAACTAGAAGTTACGGATGCTGGAATGTCTGTAGTTTTGTTATCGTGCAATAATTCCCAAGGAATTTGGGCCGCAAATTTATCCAACTTTAAAACCAGGTTATTTTGATTTCTGAAGGTGTTTTTAAAATCATTAGGAATCAACATTTCAAATAATGATTTAGATAATCTTGCATCCCATTTTGAACTGATTGACATCTCTTCCAACAGATGATTTATTTTATGCAAACCAACACCTACCATTTCTTGTTCGACCCTTGCCAAACCATTGGATGCATAATATTTAAAACCGGTTACTGTATCGGTTTCCTTCGTTTTTTCATGGCTTTCTTTAATACTGTTGATGTGAAGATTAAACCACCAATCGTAACTGTTATTCTGAAATATTTTTTTCTTCTTTGCTCCTGGTCGTCTTGCAATGCCTTTAGTATAATTAAATGCCACACGATTATCGGTATTATACAATCGTGTTAAACTAAAGTATGCTTCACTTGCAACAGACTCATAGTAATTAACAATTTCAATATCCTTTATCAATTTTAAGCCTTCTCCTGTTTTTTTAATCTGTTTATTTGCCTCTGCAACACCTAATAAAATGCCTTTCATTGAATCTTCAATAGGTAATTTTCCGTAACCAATTCCCATTAAAACAAACGAAATTCCTGTGGCGTATTTTTTAGCCTGCGGCAAGGTGTAATTATCGCGCATAAACATGGCATATTTAAGTACTGCCTGCTTTACAGTTTTAGACAACACATAAGAAGTTAAACCACCTGTGTTTCCCAACCCACAAACAATAGCGCCTTTTGGTTGGGTTTTAAGGTTGAAAAACACCTCGCTCTCTCCTATTTCCCCTGGATAATAACCAATGCCTAAACGTTGCGACAAACGGTTATTCAAATAGTTATCTAAAGCTTTTTCTGAACTTAAAATAAGATCCATAAAGAAATGTCCAACCATGACTGGGTAAGCCGACATTTTTAAATCGCCATGAATTATTTTAACATTAAAGAATTCTGCTTCAGGTTCACTCTTTTTGTGTGTACCAAAAACAGCATCGACTACCGCTTTAGAATCGTAAAGTGGTTCTGGGGATTCAAATACCTCTGTGATAATTTCTCCGCTTCGCGATGCGGGTTGCTGATTACTCAGTCTATTAGTGCTACCAGTTTCCAGAATATCTGAAATGCCATGAAATATGTATGCTTCGTTGGCTAAATCGCCATGAGATGTATGCGTATAATATAAATTTGGTGTGTTGAGTAATTGCTTGGGAATACCCGTTTTCCAAGTGACACTGCCATCGCCATGAGATGTAGCTTTATAAACTAGTTTTTCATATTTTGATAGAAAACGATTTTTGAATGCATAGTCGAAAACCGTTTGGTCTGCTTGTCCGCAGATGTAATAAATGTTTCTAAAATGATCGTTGGTTAAATCTTCTTTTAAAAACTTTCTAATACCATCTCTGTAGGTTTTAAAATCTTTTAACGACTGGGCATTATCCTTTGGCTGGGGCATGTGCTTTAAATTTGTTTTAGCATCCAATGATTTCCAAAAGCTTTGTTGCCAAAACGGTCTTTTTACAGCATCTTCCTCAATAGGTAATAACTCAAAAACGCCTGGGAATTTCCAAAAAACATTTAACAGTTCGCTGCGGTTGTGCTTAAAATCTATAAACGCCAGTTGTTTTACGCGTTTGCTATGGCCAGTAAGCACTTCCATAATTAAATAAGACCCTAGCCATGGTGTCCCCAACATAATGAATCTGTTATGTACGTTTTCTTTAAATTTAGACCAGGTATCCACATGATCGATCATGCATTGTCGCACTACCAAACCGCCCATAGAATGTGCTACAATATGAATTTTAGCACTACTATTTTGCAAATAATCTTCTAATTGTGTTTTTAAATCTTTGGCAGCTTCCTGCACCGATTTCCTCCAATCAAACTGAAACGTGATCACATCATATTTTTCAGATAAATGCTCCGCCAATTGGTAATAATACTTTTTTATAACACCACTAGCATCCACTTTTTTGGCATCTATATTTAGCTTTTTTACAATGGCACCCCGGTTTAATTCGCGCATGTCCACCCATTGCTCTTCTTTATTATTTGAAAGTGTAGAACCCATTATTCCCGGAACAATAATGACAATATCTTTTGTGATGCTCTCAGGTTTTAAGCTAATGCCTTCTAAAGACAGGGTGTCTAACAATATACCGCGTTTGCCTTCGGTATATACATGCTTGGTAAATAAGGTTGTTGGGTTGTTTTCGTTTGCTTTTAAAGCCTCAATAATGGCTGTGCTGGAATTATCTGAAGAAAAATAATTGAAATGGTTGGTACTACTACCCTTTGCCAAAAACTTATAAATGCCCTCTTTTCTTTTTATACCGTGCTCCATACGTTTGGTATCGACCACCAAATCGTTATCATCTTGATAAAACAGATTCGCAAGAATAACCTTTAACGAATTAAAATTAATGCCTCCAACATCCGAATCACCCGAAATATTGTATAAATCACTAACCACCGAAGTGTCTGAAACATTCATCATTTTTTGGAACAATGACTCGGGCATCATCGCATTTAAACCTGGTAATACTTCTGGGTTTTCCTTTTGACTCACCAATTCCAATAAAAATGCTTTTACCGTATGATAAATAGGATTGCCAATGCCAAAAGCCAATGAGACCGCATTTAAAAACAGATTGAAAAAATGATCTACGCGACGCGATAAAATGGTTGTCCCGCTTGCAGGTGCTGCTACGCGAACGACCTTATTTACAGTTATTTTCTTTTTTTTGGCCATCTTATTAATAGCCTGCATTAATTGTTGATTGCCTGCTTCATCTGCTTCAGAATTTAAGATTCCTATTTCATTATTACTAAAACCCACAACAGGATTTCTGTGGTCGCATTTGGCTAAAATATCGGCTACCAATCCACCACGAGAATGACTTAATATATCTAAATTACATCCTTGCGGACACTCATTTAAAAAATCCAACGCATTTTGCAGCGGACTTACAGAAAGTGTATAATGCTCTAATGCCAAAATTCGGTTTTCGTAAAGTGAAACCATGTCATCCCATGCATCGTTGTTCTCATTTAGTTTATAAAACGCATCAATAGTTGTTGATAAGGTACCATGTAACAAAATCAAAATAGGTTTGGATGCCTCTAAATCATTTGTATATTCAATTCTAGTAAACTTAGAATCTAACTGATATAATCCTGGGTGCGACTGCACGCGTTTATCATAAGCTTCAGCCAACTTATGAATCCCTAATTTAGCTCCTGCTTCAGGTTTAAAAACACTAAACACTTTCACCATGGCACGCTTTAAGAATCCTCGGCTTGCGTTTTCTGAAATAATTTGAATATCGAAAACATAATCTTCGTTGGAAAGCGAGCGTTTTGTCAATGTTTTTTTATCGTAAATGTCTTGAACATCTTCAGGATGTCCTATCCATTCCGTATTATCTGTAAACTGTAAGGCTACCAAGTCGTGCTCTTCAAAACTAACCGTATTCAATTTGTTTTCGGAACGTGTTGAAGACACCTCGATATAAGATTTTAATTCAAATTTTTGGTCGAGCGTCTTTGGCACAATGTAGTCTATGCTTGCAACTTCTCGTGCTACACCTATTATTTTGGCTTTTTTAGTCATGGCTTGTTTGTATTATGTTATGGGTAACCCTAGAAGGTTAAAAGGCAGGTTGATGTCACCAAGCAGACCTAAAATTGGTAAAACGAAAAAATAGTTTATTGTTTTGTAATCTGCTTCAGAATTATTGGCTTTCGAGATAGCCTCTCGAATGGATGAAGTAAGGCCGATGATAATTATGATTATCATCATGCTTTTTCCAATAAATGGTTTAAAAAGAGACTCTGCCAATACAGCAGTATCTAAAGGAATAATGGTTGGGCATTTGAGGTTCATAGTATTTAAGTTTTATCAAATTAAAATAAAATACTTACTGAATACCTTTTATAAATTACCTGTGAACTAGAAAGAAGCTACGATATTAACAGGTGTTAAACCTCACGTCTTTATCTGGATAATTGCGGTAAACAAATACTAATAAAAAATTCTATAAAGGGAGCTTTATACTTTGTGAGAGACACTAATCTAAGTTATAAAGTTAATAAAATTTATCTAACTATCAAATAGTTACGTATAAATATAAAAAGATGAGACAAATATATTATATGGTTTTTATACTGATTATACCACGTTACATTGCTTTGTTTTATTACTTTATTTAGAAAATTCACACCTTACTTTTTGATTTTAATGTTACAAAACTTAACGCTAAATTTTGTGAGATCGAGACTTATTTGGAGGTCTTAAAAACAGCATCTTTTGAAAGGTTTCTTAAATATCATAAAGTTTGAATTTCAGGGCTTTGTTTCCTACTCCACATAAGAAAGCCTCAACACATTTCTAAGTTGAGGCTTTTAAGTTTTATACGCATTTACACTACTCAATACATTTCAGCTTATCCATGAAAAACGTTGTGTACTCAATATATGTAATAGTTTTAGAAGCTTCAGTCGCTTTTAGAAAAATAGATTTTATAGGTGACTTTTTTAAACTTGCAATATGTGAATTTGTTAAAACACCCTTAAACAAGAATTGCCCACATTCCATATCCCAAGAATGGTAAAACGTAACGGTTTGGTTATTTTCAAGCGTAACTTTTACATAAGAACGATTATTTGAAAGGTAGCTCACACAGCCCAAATTTTCGGCTAAATTAAAAAACACATTTACTTTATTGCCTTGTTTGTATAACTCTACGGTTAGGTCTTTGTTTAGATTATATGGCTCTGTTCTTGTGGTTTGTAAATTATAAAATGAATCATATTCATTTATTGCATAATGGCAGGTGTTACGAAATTCAAGTCGCTTTAATCTTTCTTTTTCTATCGCTTCTTCGTTTTGTGTTTCAGATTTATTTATAGAAACCTGATTTTCTTTGGCTTCTTTTGCCTTTGCGATGGAGTCTAATATTTGCTTTTCAATTTGTTCTGCAACACGTTTTCTTGCCAACTCTTTTTCTAGCTCCAGTTGCTTTCTTTCAGTATATCTTAATTTAGCAATTGAATCTTGCATTCTTTGTTTAGCACGTTCTATCTCACGTTTTCTTGCCAATTCGTTTTCCTGTTTTAAGCGTATTTTTTCTATTTCTCGAACTTTAGCAATAGAATCTTGAATACGTTTCTCTATAAGTTCTAGCGCTTGTTTTCCTGCTAGTTCCTTTTGAATTTCAATTTGTTTTAAGGCTTCGGCTTTTGCGGTGGCAATGGAATCTTTCCTGCGCTTTTCTTTTAATGCTGCGGCTTGTTTTCTTTCATATTCTTTTTGAAGTCTGACCTGTCTCAGCACTTCGGCGTTTAAACTAGCAATGGAATCTTGTTTGCGCTTTTCTTCCATCTCTGCCGCACGCTTTCTAGCCTCTTTTTGCAATTCAAGTTGCCTTAAATCCTCCTGTACTTTCGCAATGGAATCGAGCCGTTTCTTTTCCCGTTGTGCAGCTTCGCGCTTCGCCGCAAGCTCTTTTAGAAGCTCAATTTGTCTCAGCTCTTCTGCCTTTGCTGCTGCGATAGAATCTTGTCTGCGCTTTTCTTTTATCTCGGCTTCTCGTTTTCTGGAAAGTTCTTTTTGAATCTCAATTTGCTTTAAGGCTTCGGCTTTTGCGGTGGCAATGGAATCTTTCCTGCGCTTTTCTTTTAATGCTGCGGCTTGTTTTCTTTCATATTCTTTTTGAAGCCTGACCTGTCTCAGCACTTCGGCGTTTAAACTAGCAATGGAATCTTGTTTGCGCTTTTCTTCCATCTCTGCCGCACGCTTTCTAGCCTCTTTTTGCAATTCAAGTTGCCTTAAATCCTCCCGTACTTTCGCAATGGAATCGAGCCGTTTCTTTTCCCGTTGAGCAGCTTCACGCTTTGCCGCAAGCTCTTTTAGGAGCTCAATTTGTCTCAGCTCTTCTGCCTTTGCTGCTGCAATGGAGTCTTGTCTGCGCTTTTCTTTTATCTCGGCTTCTCGTTTTCTGGAAAGTTCTTTTTGGATCTCAATTTGCTTTAAGGCTTCGGCTTTTGCGGTGGCAATGGAATCTTTCCTGCGCTTTTCTTTTAATGCTGCGGCTTGTTTTCTTTCATATTCTTTTTGAAGCCTGACCTGTCTCAGCACTTCGGCGTTTAAACTAGCAATGGAATCTTGTTTGCGCTTTTCTTCCATCTCTGCCGCACGCTTTCTAGCCTCTTTTTGCAATTCAAGTTGCCTTAAATCCTCCCGTACTTTCGCAATGGAATCTAGCCGTTTCTTTTCCCGTTGTGCAGCTTCACGCTTCGCCGCAAGCTCTTTTAGGAGCTCAATTTGTCTCAGCTCTTCTGCCTTTGCTGCTGCAATGGAGTCTTGTCTGCGCTTTTCTTTTATCTCTGCTTCTCGCTTTCTGGCAAGTTCTTTTTGGATCTCAATTTGCTTTAAGGCTTCGGCCTTTGCGGTGGCAATGGAATCTTTCCTGCGTTTTTCTTTTAATGCTGCGGCTTGTTTTCTTTCATATTCTTTTTGAAGTCTGACCTGTCTCAGCACTTCGGCGTTTAAACTAGCAATGGAATCTTGTTTGCGCTTTTCTTCCATCTCTGCCGCACGCTTTCTAGCCTCTTTTTGCAATTCAAGTTGCCTTAAATCTTCCTGTACTTTTGCAATGGAATCTAGCCGTTTCTTTTCCCGTTGTGCTGCCTCTCGCTTTGCCGCAAGCTCTTTTAGGAGCTCAATTTGTCTCAGCTCTTCTGCCTTTGCTGCTGCAATAGAATCTTGTCTGCGCTTTTCTTTTATCTCTGCTGCCCGTTTTCTGGCTGCTTCCTTTTCTAGTTCAAGTTGTCTTTGGGCCTCCTGCGCTTTTGCAATGTCTTCTAATCGTTTCTTTTCTTTTAGCGCAGCTTCTCGTTTTCTGGCAAGTTCTTTTTGAAGTTCAATTTGTCGTAATTCTTCGGCTCTAACCGTAGCAATAGAATCTTGTCTGCGCTTTTCTTTTAGTTCTGCTGCTCGCTTTCTGGCCAATTCTTTTTGCAATTCTATCTGCCTTAACTCTTCCTGTACTTTTGCAATGGAATCGAGCCGTTTCTTTTCTTTTAGCGCAGCTTCTCGCTTTGCCGAAAGCTCTTTTAGAAGCTCAATTTGTCTCAGCTCTTCTGCCTTTGCTGCTGCAATAGAGTCTTGTCTGCGTTTTTCTTTTAATGCTGCTGCCCGCTTTATGGCCAACTGTCTTTGTAATTCAATTTTGCGTCGTTCTTCTTCTACCTTCGCGATAGAATCTAATCTCCTTTTTTCTTTAAGTTCTTTTAAACGTTTTATTTCTAACGCTCTTTGCTTACGCGCTTCCTCAATTTTAGCAATTGAGTCTCTTTTTCTTTTGGCCTTTTTATCAATTATATCCTGAATTTTTTTCTTTCTATTTTCTTCTTTAGCTATTAATTTCTCCATTTCCCGTTCTTCATAATCATAAAACAAATCCATCATTTCATCATTAATCAACAGAAAATCATCACTTACAAAACCCACTAAATCTTTATACTGAATTTTATAATAGTGCTTTCCTAAATAATCAACCACCACACATTTTTCATTGGCTTTGAATTGTGCCAAAATTTTCGAGGTATCACCAAAGTTTTTATACAGACTTCCGCTTTCAATAAACCTAGTTTTAATGGCGGTTTCCTGAGAAGAAATAGTACTTGTAACTATAAAAAGTATAAGTAGAAGAAAATTTTTCATTCCTTATTTATTTTTGATTTGGGATTTCTATTATTTTAATTCTTTTAACCAATCTGCCAGTCTATCTGTCCACGTTTGCAGATAACCTCTACCAATAGCAAGGCCATAACCATGACCTCCATGGGGATAAATATGCATTTCCGAAAGCACTTCAGCATCTTTTAAGGCTTTGTAAAAATTTAGGCTATTTTCTACAGGAACTACTTCATCATCAGTTGAATGTACTATAAATGTAGGTGGTGTATTTTTAGTGACATGCAATTCGTTTGAAAATTCATCAACCAATTCCTTAGAAGGATTATTTCCTAAAAGATTATCTCTTGAACCTTTATGAGTGTAAGGAAATTGCATGGTAATAACGGGGTAAATTAATGCCATAAAATCTGGTCTAGCGTTTGTTCTATTAATTTCATCTTCAGTATTTATAACATGCTTTGCAAATTGCGTGCCTAAAGTAGATGCTACGTGTCCTCCTGCGGAAAACCCAATAACGCCAATTTTATCTTTTTCCACACCCCATTTTTCAGCGTGATGCCTCACTAATTTTATAGCACGTTGCGCATCCTGCAAAGGTGCATTATGTTGAACAACAATCGATTTTGACTGTGGTAATCTATATTTTAAAACGAATGCAGCAATCCCTTGCGTATTAAACCATTTTGCTACTTCAGTTCCTTCCCAATCGTAGGACAACACTCCGTAACCACCACCGGGGCAGATGATTACAGCTCTTCCTGTTGCACTTCTTTTTGTTGGAATAAAAATTTCTAAAGTAGGGTTTTGAACCTTTCGTAATCTTAAAATATCATCTACCTCGTTTTCCTCAACTTCATCTGATTCCTGACTATTGGGGATTTTGTTTTCCCATAATGGAATAACTTCACTTTGTGCACAACTCATATTTAAAACTAACAAAAAACTTATAAAGAGACAATTTTTGCTTTTCATAATAATATGTTTCAACATATTTACTTAAGTTAACAAACGACTAAGATACGTCTTCAAACTAAAAAAACTTTAAATTTATGGCAAACATTTGTTCTCATTAAAAACCCACATCTGTTGGTTTCAAGTTTTTACTTTTGCTACATTTGATTTTATATTTTAAATAGCATGGTCAAAACTAACATTTCTATTCGTTTCCTCACATCATCTAATCCCACAGTTAATAGAGGTTTGTTATTGATTATTTTATCGGCAATTGTGCTATCATGCAATTCTAATAAAAATGAAGTAAAAAACGAAAAACCTAATATCGTTTTCATATTTGCGGATGACATGACGTACTCTGCAATTAATGCTTTAGGAAACAGCGAAATCAAAACTCCAAACTTAGACCGATTAGTCAATAATGGAACTACGTTTACCCAAGCCTATAACATGGGCGCATGGAACGGGGCTATTTGTGCCGCATCTAGAGCTATGATAATTTCTGGCAGAAGTGTTTGGAATGCAAACAACTTCAGAAATAACTGGCTTAAAAACAAAGAATTTGACAAAACATGGGGGAAACTCATGGAGTCAGGCGGTTATGATACGTATATGACCGGGAAATGGCATGTGGACGCAAAGGCTGATAGTGTTTTTCAAAATGTAACTCATGTAAGACCAGGAATGCCAAATGATGCTTGGGAACACCACAAAATGGTTGAAAAATTTAAGAAAATTGAGGGTACAGATACCGATCCTGCCAGCTTTATGCCTGTTGGCTATAACAGACCTTTAAGCGAAAATGACAACACTTGGTCGCCAACCGACACCAAATTTGGCGGTTTTTGGGAAGGCGGCAAACATTGGAGCGAGGTTTTAAAAGAAGACGCCATTGGTTTTATTGAACAAGCCGAAAAAAGCCACAATCCGTTTTTTATGTATCTGTCATTCAATGCACCTCATGATCCAAGGCAGGCGCCACAAGAATTTTTAGACCTATATCCTTTGGAACATATTAGCTTGCCCAAAAGTTGGTTGCCTCAATACCCTTATAGAAATGCCATGGGCTCAGGACGTAATGTTAGGGACGAAGCTTTAGCACCTTTTCCACGGACCGAATACGCTACCAAAACTCATATTCAAGAATATTATGCATTAATTACACATTTAGATGTTCAAATTGGTAAAATTCTGGACAGACTTGAAGCTACTGGAAAAATGGACAACACTTATATTATGTTTACCGCAGATCATGGTTTGGCTGTTGGAAAGCATGGTTTAATTGGAAAACAATCGCAATTTGACCACAGTATTAGAGCACCTTTTATGATTATGGGACCGAAAATTCCGAAAGGCAAAAAAATTGGGGAAGATATTTATTTACAAGATGCGATGGCAACCGCTCTGGAGTTAGGTAGCATTAAAAAACCAGAATACGTATTTTTCAATAGTATTATGCCATTGGCAACAGGAAGCCAAACGGAGAGTAGTTATGATGCTATTTATAACGGGTATAGAGATAAACAACGGATGATTAGAAAGGATGGTTTTAAATTGATTATTTATCCTGAAATAGAAAAAACATTGCTTTTTGATATGAAAAATGATCCTGAGGAAATGATTGACTTATCTGTAAAAAACGAACATAAAGCCAAAGTAAAAATCTTGTTTGAAGATTTAATCCAACTTCAAAAAGAGATGAATGACACTTTAGATATGTCATACATATATCAAAAACTGTAATGCCAAAACAGATTATACATTCACTTTTTCTTGTCTAAACTCCCTCGGTGTTTTTCCAACATGTTGTTTAAATACACGTGAAAAATAAGTGTAGTCTTCAAACCCAATTGTATTTGAAATTTCTTTTAGCGGATATTTTGTTGTTACCAGTAAAAACAATGCTCTTTCAATGCGCTTGTATTGGATGTATTTACTGGGCCTTACCCCAAAACCTTCTTTAAAACTCCTAGAAAAATGATCGGTGCTTAAATGACAAAAACCTGCCAATTCTTTTACAGTCAAGGTTTTGTTTAAGTTTTCCGAAATATAATGCATTACCCCATTAAGATTAGACGTATTCCTTTTACGTATCGTTTTAATACTGTTTAAAAACTTAGCAAACAATAACTTTAAAATCCCATTGGTCTCTATAAATTGACTTGGAGATAAACTTGAATTTTTCTTTTCGAACTCTAATAAAACAGGGAGATTATCGTATTTGTCTGGATCATCATCAAATAGAGCTCTATTTGGGTTTAACTCTAAAAGTCGCTCAAAATAAGTTGTATCCAGCTTGGTTGCTCGAACTTCATGCTTAAAATCCGCAAAATCAAAAACAGACAAGCCACTTCCCAATTCTTCAAAAAAACTAATATAATATTGTTCGTGGCTCAAGTTACATTTATAACTGCTGTATGTGTAACTAGGTATGAGGTACATATTTCCCGGAACTAAATGAAGCTTTTTACCGCTGTGATACACTAAAGCATCTCCCGAGGTTATTAAATACAGCCTGACAAACGGACTGATAACATGATCGAAATTCCAGTTGTGGTCAAGTTTTGCATAACCCACATTGAGTAATTTTAGTTTTAAGGATTGAAATTGACTGACCATGTTTTACGCTTTAAGTTGATTCTTTCTAAATGCAGCTGGCGTTTCTCCTGCATGCTTTTTAAACAGTCTCGAAAAGTAGGACATGTTTCCAAAACCAACATTCTGCGCCACTTGTTTTAAGGATTTTTTCGTTGTGAGCAATAAAAATTGTGCGCGTTCAATACGTTTTAGCTGAATGTATTTATTGGGTGTAACTTGAAATTTTGAATAAAAACTTCTGGAAAAATGATCGGGACTAAGATTGCAATACTTCGCTAGACTTGACACCGTAATTTCTTCATTTAGGTGTTTTGCGATGTAAATAATCACTTTATTTAAATCGCCCTTAAATCCGTCAGAATTTGAGGAACCATCCACATTAATAACAAATCTAGACAATAATATTGATAAGATGCCTTGGGTTTCAACATCATAACTCGGTACTGCGTTTTCATTTTTACCATAATTTAAAAGCGACCTATTAATATGCGTTTCTGGATTACTATTAAGTACAGATTTACTAGGGTTTATTTCAACTAATCGCTCAAATAACTCATAATCTATGTCTTGGGCTTCAACTTCATATTTAAATCGTTTCAAATTAAAAATAGACATCCCCAATTTAATTTCTTCAAAAAAACCCGTATAATATTGTTCGTGATATACATCGCAACCATAACTATTATAGGTGAAGCTAGGAATGAGATACAGATATCCAGGTTTTAGATTAAAAGCCTGATTTGTATAATATGCGTTAGCTTCTCCTTTCGTGACAAGAAATAACCTTACAAACGGACTTATCACATTCTTATAATTCCATGAATTATCAAGTTTTGCATATCCAACATGTATTATACTTAGCTTAAGGAACTCTAGTAAATCGTTCAAATAAAATCAAATTTAAAAATTACAACGTATAAATTTATCAATATTAACTGAAATAATGAAATTAAAATATCGGAAATGTACATTTTTTAGCCTGATTTAAATAAGCTATTTTCAACCTTAATCTTTAACTTTGTACCAATAGCAACTAAGTTAAGTTAAAATAAGGTATGAGATTTTTTTTCCTTTTTATTGGGATGTTACTTTTGTGTGCTTGCGGACCAGATTTACCTGAAACCGTGGCCATAGAGTACGATAAACTTCCGAAGAAAATAGATTTTAATCAGCATGTAAAACCCATCCTTTCGGATAAGTGCTTTCTATGTCACGGGCCCGATAAAGATAATATTAAAGGTGGACTGCAATTGCACACACCAGAACTTGCCTATGCTGAACTTTCGGAAAGCCCGGGCAAATTTGCCATAAAGCCTAAAAATTTAAGAAAAAGCGAAATGTTTCATCGCATTTTGACCGATGACCAAAAACTGATAATGCCAGAACCTGGTTCACATTTATCATTAACAGATCACGAAAAGGCGATTTTGGTAAAATGGATTGAAGATGGTGCAGAATACAAAGACCATTGGGCTTTTTTAAAACCTATAAAATACGACGTCCCGAAAGTAAAAAACAAAGAATTTGTTGCAAACCCCATAGATAATTTTGTGGTTTCCATTTTAGAACAAATGGATTTGAAGCCTTCTAAAAAAGCGGACAAAGAATTGTTGTTGCGAAGGGCTTCTCTAGACTTAACGGGTTTATCCCCTACGCTTGAGGAAATTGATGCATTTTTAAATGATACATCTGAAAACGCTTTTGAAAAACAAATTGACCGACTTTTAGCCTCCGAAGCCTATGGCGAACAACGCACTTTAGACTGGATGGATTTAGCGCGATATGCCGACACACATGGTTATAGTGTGGATTGGTTTAGAGATGTTTCGCCGTGGCGGGATTGGGTCATTAAGGCCTTTAACGAAAACATGCCTTATGACGAATTTATATTATGGCAACTCGCTGGCGACATGCTGCCAAACGCCACACGGGAACAGCGTTTAGCAACTACTTTTAATAGATTACATCCACAAAATTTAGAGGGCGGTATTATAGATGAGGAGTTTCGTTCAGAATATGTGTCAGATAGAACGGCCACCGTAAGTCAAGCTTTTTTGGGTTTGACCGTGGCTTGTGCAAAATGCCATGACCATAAGTTTGACCCAATTTCTCAAAAGGATCATTTCGAAATTTATAGTTTCTTTAATAATGTAAATGAAACTGGGCTTATTCCTTGGGATTTGGCAACACCTGTCCCTACCATGTTATTGCCTACGGAAGAAGAAGAAAAGCTCATGGCCTATTTAGAAACTTTGGTGGATGATAAAGAAAAAGCAGTAAAAAAAGTCATTGTTTCAGAATCTGAAAAAGCTACAGCTTGGATTTCTAAAGGCGGTTATAAAAGTATCAATACGAATAGTAAACCTGCTGGTTTGGTGGCAGACTTTGATTTTAACCAGAGGAACTTGAGGAATAAAGTTTCCAATACATCCAATAAAAACATTAGAATGCGCCAACATTTTGCCGATAACCAAAAGCAGGTTTTCAAAAAAGGAGCTTCTGGTTATGGATTGGCTATGGACGGAGACACGTGGATGGATTTACATGAAATCGGTATCTATAAAAGAAACGAACCCTTTAGTATCGGTATTAATGTGTTTATCCCCGAAAATTTAAAGAACGGTGTCATCTTTCACAAAATGCAAGGTCCAGAGCTGCATAGTTACCGCGGTTACCACTTAAACATAAAAGACAATAAAATCGAAGCACTTCTAGCTCACGTGTGGCCAGATAATGCTATAGTGACCCAATCTTTAATTGATGTTCCGAAGGAAAAATGGATTCATTTAACGATGACTTACGATGGCTCGAGTAGGGCAAATGGTGTACATATTTATTTAGATGGCAAGAAACTAGAAACGGAAACCGTGGTGGATAATCTTTATAAAGACATTATTTTCAGAAATCAATCCATTGGTATTTATAACGGAAAAACAGAGCCCGGTTTAAGAATTGGTGCCATTTGGAGAGGCAAAGGGTTACGAAATGGCATTGTTGATGATTTATCGGTTTTTAATCGTGAATTGACCGGTCTTGAAGTCCTTCAAATTGGAGATAAAGACAAATTGAAAACTTTGGTTTCAAAATCCAGCAATGCTCTTTCAGATGCTGAACAAAAACTACTTAAAGCATTCTATATTGAAACAAAATCTTCAACATATAAATCCTCTTTAAAAGAGTTACAAAAAAGTAGAGCGACCTATGTTGATAGCATTGAACCTATCACCGAAATTATGGTAATGAAAGAAATGGAACAACCAAGACAAGCTTATGTTTTGGACAGAGGGCAATACGATGCTCCCACAGATTCTGTTTTTCCAGATGTTCCAGAACGTATTTTTCCATTTCCAGACAGCTTACCAAGAAACAGAATTGGGCTTTCGAAATGGATTACACATCCAGAAAATCCATTAACAGCAAGAGTTACTGTAAACAGGTATTGGCAAAATATTTTTAGCAGAGGTATTGTAAAAACTTCCGAAGATTTTGGAAATCAAGGCGAATTACCCAGTCATCCTAAATTATTGGATTGGTTGGCTCTTGAATTTATAGAATCTGGTTGGGATGTTAAAAAACTGCACAAGTTGATTATGATGTCCAACACCTATCAGCAAAGTAGTATTCCAAGTGAAACATTGATGAATATTGATGGTGAAAACAAATATTTAGCCAGAGGGCCTTCTCAACGTTTATCAGGAGAAATGCTTCGTGATAATGCCCTGTTTGCTTCAGGTTTGTTGGGCGATAAAATTGGAGGGAAAAGTGTGAGCCCGTATCAACCGCCGGGATTATGGTTGGTTAATGGCGATACCTATAAACCTAGTTCTGGCGAAGATTTATACAGACGAAGCATGTACACCATTTGGAAACGTACCGTACCGCATCCAACTTTAGCAACATTTGATGCGCCAACTAGAGATTTATGTACCACGAGGAGACAGGAAACCAATACCCCGTTGCAAGCATTGGTCTTATTAAATGATCCAACTTTTATTGAAGCCGCACGGGTTTTAGGTAAAAAAATGACAACATATAATGATTTAGATGAAAGTATTTCTAAAGCCTTTAGAAAATTGACGGGAAGAGCGATACATCCCAACGAACTTGAAATTTTAAAGAATTTGCAAAAATCTGAGTTGGAAAAATTCAGAAAAAACGGCGCAAAAGCTGAGGGTTGGATTACTCTTGGCGAACATAGGCTAGCAGCTAACGACGATAAAGCTCTGGTTGCCGCCAATGCAGTTGTAGCATCTACCATTTTAAACTCCGATGCCTTTATTACAAAACGATAATATTGAATTAAAAAATTGTGAACCATGTGTGACCATCATGATATATTAAAATCCAATAACAAAGATCTTCAACAAATTGAAAAGCAAATAGACCGCAGACATTTTTTAAAGAAAACGTCTTTAGGTATCGGTGCCTTAGCTTTGGGAAGTCTGTTAAGCACAGAAAAAGCTTGGAGTTCTATTGGTGCGCCAAATAATACAGAAGCTATTTTAGATGCTTACAATAAAAACCGTTTAGGATTACCACATCACTTACCAAAAGCAAAGCGCATCATTTATTTATTCCAAAGTGGAGGGCCTTCACAAATGGATTTGTTTGATTATAAACCGAAATTAGTGGATATGTTTGGCCAGGATTTACCAAAATCTGTGATTGGAGAAACTCGGCTTACGGGTATGAGCGGGAGTCAATCCACACTACCTATTGCGCCTTCTATTTTCAAATTCAAGCAGTATGGAGCATCAAGAGCATGGGTTAGTGAATTGATGCCACATCTTTCGGAAGTGGTTGATGATTTATGTTTTATGAAAGGCATGCAAACCGATCAAATTAATCACACACCAGCCATCACATTTTTTCAAACAGGACATCAATTACCCGGAAGACCATGTA
The DNA here is from genome assembly GCF_040720935.1 of Algibacter sp. 2305UL17-15. NCBI lineage: Bacteria > Pseudomonadati > Bacteroidota > Flavobacteriia > Flavobacteriales > Flavobacteriaceae > Algibacter > Algibacter sp. 2305UL17-15. The sequence continues at coordinate 65,596 of NZ_JBFDAE010000003.1, read as the reverse complement.
TTGGCTCTTGGCTAAGCTACGGACTAGGGTCAGATAATGAAAATTTACCAACCTTTATCACTTTGGTTTCGAAAAACGGAAAAGGGCAACCTTTAAAAGCGAGTTTATGGGGCAATGGCTTTTTACCTACTGAGCATCAAGGTGTCCAGTTCCGTTCTGGAAAAGACCCTGTTTTATATTTGAACAACCCTGATAATTATGACGGTAACGATCGTAAAACAATGCTGAATTACTTAGACAAACTGAACACCATTCAACATGATGATTACGGCGATCCAGAAATTCAGGCGAGAATGACACAATATGAAATGGCCTATAAAATGCAAACCTCTGTTCCAGAAGTAACTGATGTTTCCGACGAGCCAGATCATATTTTCGAAATGTATGGAAAGGACAGTAGAGATCCTGGAACCTATGCCGCAAACTGCTTAATGGCTCGGAAACTTTTAGAAAAAGGCGTAAAATTTGTGCAATTATACCATCAAGGATGGGACCAACATATTGCTTGCCCGGGCGGCTTAAAAAATCAATGTAAAAAAACAGATCAAGGTACAGCAGCTTTAATTAAAGATTTGAAACAACGCGGCATGCTAGACGATACCCTAGTAATTTGGGGCGGGGAATTTGGCAGAACCGTATATTCGCAAGGGCAATTAACCGACACAAACTACGGACGGGACCATCATCCAAAAGCATTCACAATGTGGATGGCAGGTGCCGGTGTAAAACCAGGCTTTTCTTATGGCGAAACAGACGATTTTAGTTATAATGTTACAAAAGATCCGCTGCACGTTCACGATTTCCACGCTACAATGTTGCACCTTTTCGGCATAGACCATGAAAGGCTGACTTTTAAACACCAAGGAAGACGCTATCGTTTAACAGATGTTCACGGTCATGTTGTAAAAGACCTTTTAACTTAAAAACAAACTATGTCTTCACGAAGAAATTTTATAAAAAAGACTGGAATTGCTGGAGCAGCATTAGCCTCTGTGCCATCATTCGGATTTAATATTTTAAAAAAATCTGCTCCAGAAGATGTCATTTTAGGTCATGGCGATTATCAATATAAGTTGGTAAAAGATTGGGCTGAATTAAGTGCCATCAGAAATCCTATTCTAAATTGTCACGAAATGGTTATGGATAGCAAAGGACGTCTAATCATGATGGGCGATCATACTAAAAACAACATTCTTATTTTTGATAAATCTGGTAAATTATTAGATTATTGGGGCACCGCTTACCCTGGTGGACATGGTTTAACCATTTCTAAAGAAGATGATGAGGACATGCTGTTTTTAACCGATTCTGGTTGGTACTTGAACAAACAAGGCAAGTGGATTTACCATAACGGGCGTGTCACTAAAACCACAACCGATGGACGTGTTATTTTCGATATTGGTCATCCGCAGACGATAGGCGTTTATAAACCCGGAGATCATTTTTGCCCAACAGAAACCGCAATTGGGCCTAACGGGGATATTTATGTTGCAGATGGTTATGGTATGGATTATATCATTCAATATGATGCTAACGGAAAATATATTAGACATTGGGGCGGTAAAGACAATCCAGATGAAAATTATAAATTATCAAACGCCCACGGTGTTGCCATAGATTACAGGAAAAAAAATAATCCTTTAGTAGTTTGTACTTCCAGAAACGAACAATCTTTTAAATGGTACACACTTGATGGCAAATATGTAAAAACCTTACATTTACCAAATATGCAAGTATGTCGCCCTGTTTTTGACGACACTAACTTATATGCTGGCGTATGTTGGTCCCAACCTAAAGTTGGCAAAACAAACTGGAAAGACCATACAGGTTTTGTAACCATTTTAGATGGCGACAAAGTGGTTTCTAATCCAGGTGGTACTGCCCCTGAATATGAAAATGGCCAACTTCAAAAATCATATCAGTTACAGAACAAACCTATTTTACATGGTCATGATGTTTGTGTAGATGAAGATAAAAATCTTTACATCTGCCAATGGAATGCCAATAAAACAGCACCTTTAAAACTAGAGCGCGTATAAATTTTACAGTTTATTTTATGAATGAAGCACCAGACTTTGTATTATTTTTAGGAAGATTTCATCCTCTTGTTGTTCACTTACCTATCGGTTTTTTAATTTTTGCTTTTTTGCTTGAATTGGCTAGTAGAAAAAAGAAATATGAAGCCGTAACGGCGGCAATTCCATTAGCACTATTTTTAGGATTTGCCTCAGCTGTTGTCGCCTGTGTTTTAGGATATATGCTATCGCTTAGTGGCGATTATGATGGGGATGCACTAGACATTCATTTTTGGTTTGGCATAGCAACAACAGTTGTTACTTTACTCGCTTGGTTAATTCGTATTGAAAAAATAAAATTTCCGAAGAAAAACAGAGTTAAGGCAAATATTTCGGCTTTAGCTTTAATTGTTGTTTTAATAAGTATTACTGGACATTACGGCGGCAACCTAACACATGGAAGCGACTACTTAACCAAATACGCACCTTTTAATAAACAGGAAAAGAAAGAACTTCCAAAAATAGAAAAGGTTGAGGATGCCGTGGTTTTTGATTATTTGGCACATCCTATTTTAGAAAACAAATGCACTAGTTGCCATAATTCCAGTAAGAAAAAAGGAGGCTTATCTTTTCAGGATTCTTTATCTATTGCTAAAGGCGGCAAAAATGGAGATGCGTTAATCCCTGGCAATGCTTTGGAATCTGAAATGATAAAACGGGTTTTATTACATCCAGAACATGAAGATTTTATGCCACCAGATGGAAAAACACCTTTAACCGAAGAAGAAATTACCATTTTACAATATTGGATCAACAATGCCAATGCCGATCATAGTTCTAAAGTTGCTATCATTGAAACCCCTGAAAACGTGATGCACATTGCATCAAATATGTTGGGTATAAAAAGCGCAGGTAAAAAGGGCGATGTAGATTTACCTCGCGTTCCCGAAATAGATGCTGCTACGCTTAAAGATCTAATTTCAGAAGGATTTACGCTTAGGGAATTGGTTTTCGGTTCTAGTATTTTTGAGGTGGTGTTGCCTTCATATAATAAAAGTATAGGTTCGACTGATTTGAATGCGAAACTGGAAAAATTGTCTAAAATTAAAGATAATATTCTGTGGCTTTATATTGAAGATAATTCGCTTTCGGATGAAAATTTAAAAACAATCAGCACGTTTAAAAACTTGCAGAAACTGGTCATAAACCGAAACCCGATTACTGATGTTGGTTTAAATAATCTTGCAAAACACGAGAGCTTAATGAGCTTAAACGTCTATGACACCAAGATAACGGGACAAAGCTTAGATGTAATGTCCAGAATTAAAAATCTTAAAAAAGTCTATGCCTGGAAAACCGCCATCGTTGAAAAAGATGTCATTGCCTACAAACCTGAAGACCTCCCTCAAATTGTGCTTTCGCCATAAAAAATAGTGTCCGTAAAAAACATTTGTTACTCATAATTAAACACCAATAATATCATGTTGGTGTTTATTTGCGTACTTTTCAAATTAAAATAAACTCAACTTTTATACTAAACAACTTATGCCATTATTTCTTAAAACTTTCAAAGCTTTATGCTTAATTTTAGTTGCTTGTACTGTTTCATGCAAGGAAAAACCAGAAGCTCAAACTTCAAAAAAACCTAATATTATCTACATCATGTCTGATGATCATACTACTCAAGGTTTTGGTATTTACGGCAGTAGGTTGGCAAAATTAAACCCCACACCTACTCTGGATAAAATTGCTAATGAAGGTGTGATTTTCGAAAACTGTTTTGTACACAATTCTATATGCACCCCGAGTAGAGCAGCCATAATTACCGGTCAGCAATCTCAAACCAATGGTATTTTAGATTTGGAAGGCCACCTTCCAACGGAAAAACAATATTTACCAAAAGAAATGAAGGCTTTGGGTTATCAAACCGCTTTAGTTGGTAAATGGCACTTACACAATGAACCTACTAATTTTGATTTTTACCAAGTATTACCGGGACAGGGTAAATATTTCAATCCTTCATTTAGGGTAAGAGGCGACAAACCTTGGCCAAATAATACGGTTAAAACTGAAGGACATTCAACTGACAATATTATGGACATTACCTTGGATTGGCTAAAAACAAAACGCGATCCAAATAAGCCATTCTTTTTAATGCACCATTTTAAAGCACCACATGATGACTTTGAAAACGCACCGAGATATGATGATTATTTAGCAAACAATTTTATTCCAGAACCTGAAAGTTTATATACAAGAGGCAACAATGGTTCTGAGGCCACTAGAGGAAAAAACGATTCATTGACTAGAATTATAGGTTCTTCTGTGTCCCATAGAAATTTGATTAGAAATCAGGCCATGAACTTGTACACGGACAGCACGGTGTATAAAAATTACAGAAACCAAAAAGATTTAAAACCGAACGAGTATGTTAAATGGGCGCCTGATGCAAAAGAAAATGAACATACAAGTGAAGTTTATCAAGAGTATCTAAAACGTTACTTAAGATGTGTTAAAGGTGTTGACGACAATGTAAAACGCTTGATAGATTATTTAGAATCTGAAAATCTTTTGGAGAACACCATTATTGTTTATACTGGAGATCAAGGATTTATGCTGGGAGAACATGATTATATCGACAAGCGATGGATGTATGAAGAGTCCTTGCGCATGCCTTTCTTTGTGCGTTATCCTGAAAAACTAAAAGCTGGAATAAGAACAGATGCTATAATTAACAATACAGACTTTGCGCCAACAATGATTGAACTTGCTGGAGGAAAAGCCCCTGATTATATGCAAGGTAAAAGCTTTAAGCACATTCTTGAAACTGGGGAAGAGCCTGAAAATTGGCAACAAGCGACTTATTACCGCTACTGGATGCACATGGCGCATAGACACCAAAATCCAGCGCATTTTGGTATTAGGACCAAAGATTATAAACTGATTTTTTTCTACGGAAAATATTGGGTGGATACTGATGATCCTGATGCAGAATGGAATAAAGACAGTTGGGGTAACGACTTTACGAATCATACACCTGTAGCTTGGGAATTTTACGATTTAAAAAAAGACCCTAAGGAAATGAATAATGCATATGGAACTCCTGAATACAAAGACGTTATCGCAGATTTAAAAACACAGTTGATAAAACTTAGGGAAGATTTAAATGAAACTGATGCCAATTACCCGCATATCCAAAAAGTGATTGATACGCATTGGGAGGATTAGAATTTTATAATAAATTTTAATTTTGTTGAATAAAAAGCGAGGCGATTTTAAAATCGTTCTCGCTTTTTTTGAATGGGACGTTTTTTGTAGCCACCCAAACGAGCGGTAGCCGTTAATTTGACAAACTAGCGGCAAAATAAATAAGACCAAACCCAGCCCTTAATCCCCTCCAAGGAAGGAAACTCATGCGTAACGGTTGCCTTTACCCTTTCTTCTTTCTCTATTACCGTTGAGTCTTGGACTACGAAAATGTTTAAATACAAGTAAAAGCTTAAAAAAAAGACCTGTCAGGTTTTTGAAACCTTACAGGTCTGATACGTGACTTGTAATATTTAACGATAGTTTAGGTTTTATTTTTATCATTTAAACCTACGAGGTTCTTAAAAACCTTGCAGGTTTTCACACCTCTATTTTAAATTTTCATATTCAGCTGAAGATTTAATGTTCACACAGCTAGCACTAGGGTGATTAATAAGCATACTAGAGCATAAAAAAAGAGGGCGATTTAGAAAAACCGCCCTTTTTTTAAATTAAATTTTATCGCAATTACCTCGCTTAAGGCTTTGATTTTATTGATACACTCACATCGTCCATTCCATCTACATGGGCAACTACTTCAATATCCCCAGATTCTCCTGTAGCTTGAATTAACAATAACGTTCTTCCATTGTGCGTTGTGTTTACGTTGGTGTGAAATTTTTGAACACTTTTTTTCCAACCGTTATCCACACCCAATAATTTTGCAGGCCCCTTAATCTCGAAGGTTATTTCTTTATCATCAGTCATTGATGGGTTTCCTTTTTCGTCAGTTAATTGCGCTACAATATGAACTACATCATTATAATTTGCAACAATTTCTGTTACATCAGGTGTTAATTTAAGTGCTTTAGATGCTCTTACGGTAACTACTTTTTGGGTTATTTCTTCTCCATCTTTTACCCCTACCGCTTTTAATTCGCCATCAGCAAATGGCACGCCCCATTTGTAAATATGATCTTCAAAATCGGTTAATTTCTTTTTTCCCAAGGATTTATTATCCAAGAACAATTCGACTTCCTCGCAATTAGAATACAACTCTACTGAAATCATCTCGCCCTCATTATAATTCCAATGTTCATTTACATCTTGCCATTCCCATAAAGCATGTTTCCATTTTTCAGGATTTTTGGCAACAATATTGCCCTTATCGTCAATTTTGTTTAGCGACTTTTCGATATTTTGGGTGGCGATATGGATATGGGGTTGGTCGTTCCAAAGGGTTTTCATCATGTGGTAAGACCCTTTTTTGAATCCGGCAGTAGTTAACAACCCGGAAGGCTGCACACGCACCGGCCACGGATCTCTTATTTCGCCCATATAATCTATTCCTGTCCATAAGAAAGTTCCTGAAATATGCGGACGTTCCATGATAGATTTCCATTCGTGATATTGCGCTAAATTCTCAGTCCCCATGATTACCTTATCTGGATAATTTTCATGTCCGTAATCGTATAAAACGCGTCTATAACTGTAACCAACAATATCTAGGGCATCCGCATATCCCGATAAATGACTTGCAGAAGGCAAAATACAATTGGCAACTATTGGTCTTGTGGTATCCAATTCTCTTGTCCACTTTGCCAGTTTTTGAGCAGTTTCCCCGATATCATATGTACCCCTTGGTAGGGTTTCCAATTTATGCTTGATTTGCTCAACTGTATTTGGTGGTTTAGACCAGAAATAATTGCCATTCCAATTCATATTATTAAAAAAACCTGTGGCTTCAGCATTTCTGGGATATGTCCATTCAATTTCATTTCCAATACTCCATTGAAAAATGGACGGGTGGTTTCTGTGGCTCAATATCACATTGGTAAGATCCCTTTTAGCCCATTCTTGAAAATGTTCGCCATAACCCCTTGTGATATAATCTGTGCTTTTAGATTCGTTTTGGTTGAAACGCTTGTCCTTTGGATTGTCCCATTCATCAAAAAATTCATCCTGCACTAAAAAACCCATTTCATCACATAAATCCAAAAACTCTGATGAGGCAGGATTATGGGATACTCTAATAGCATTACAACCACCATCCTTTAAAATTTGCAAACGCCGTTTCCAAACCCCTTTTGGAACTGCTGCACCTACAATACCAGCATCGTGGTGCAAACACACGCCTTTAATTTTCATGTTTTCTCCATTGAGATAAAAACCTGTATTAACATCAAATTTTATGGTTCTAATACCGAAAGGGGTTTCATAGGTGTTTAAAACATCACCCCCTTTAGAAATTGTTGTCACAGCTTTATACAAATTAGGATTTTCTACGCCCCAAAGTTTTGGATCTGTTACTTCAATTTTTTGTATGATGCCATCGCTTGAGTTTCCAGAAACTGAAATTTCAGAAGATGCATTGGCGATTTCAATTCCATTACCATCTACTAATTTTGTAGCAACGGCAATAGTCTCTTCTGAAGCAAAATCATTTTTAATATCGATATTCAATTGAACCGTAGCCTTTTCCTCTGAAACATTGGGTGTTGTAATAAATGTTCCCCAAACAGGAATGTGCAATTTATTTAAGGTAATTAAATCTACTTTTCTATAAATCCCAGCACCTGTGTACCACCGGCTATCGGCATATCTGCTATGATCGACTTTTACAATTAACTCATTGTTTTTTCCATCCTTATTTAAATATGCTGTGATATCAAAGTAGAAAGGTGAGTATCCGTAAGGATGAAACCCTTGTTTTTTCCCATTTATCCAAACTTCAGAATTATTGTAAACACCATCAAAATGAACATAGGTTATTTCATTTTCATTAGATTTGGTATCGAAGGTTTTTTTATAATACCCATAACCCTCAGCATTTAAATATCCTGTAGCAAAAGCATCTTTAACCAATGTAGAGTCGAACTCGCTTGTAACCGCCCAATCGTGTGGTAAATTTATTGTTGACCAATCTTTTATAGTTGCAACAGCAACACTATCTTTTGAAAAATAAAAATCCCAATCTAGGTTAAAATCATCATGGTTTTGAGCTTTCGCAGAGTTATTATTTCCACAGGATATTAAAATAAAGCTAAAGGTTAAAAGACCAGAAAAGAAACTGATGAAATTTTTATTCAAAATTGAAAAGTGTTTGGTTGACTTCATAATTGGATACTGCTATTGGTTAGTAATCAAGAGCCTCAAATTTAAGACTCTTGATTTAATTAAGGCACAAGTAACACTTGATTTTTTCTTTACTTATGGTAAAAAATTAATTAGTTGAAAAACTATACACTTCTGAGGTAGAGGTATTCCCATGATTATCACGGGTTACCACTTTCCAATAGTAGGTGGTGCTTGCTGACACAGAATGGCTATCTAACTTTTGGACCGTTGTTGTAGAAACCTTGGTTGTTGGCGATGTATTGGTGTCGAGATAAACATCATATTCTTTTATATCATTATCTACATCATTGCCAGTCCATTCAAGGTTTGCCGTTGCAGCAGAAATTGCAGCACCATTTGTGGGACTTTTTAATTCGGCAGGAAAAGGCGCATAATTTTCTACACCAATTCCAGCGAGGTAAAACTTCCAGGTATCGCTGGTTGCTGTGTTGGTTGTTTTGTTTGATTTAGACACAACATACCAGGAATAAGGTGTTCCCCTCTCAATAGTAATCTCTAAATCATCTGAATTAGAATCAAAATCCTGTGTTGCATTTGTTTCTAAATTTTTCAAGAATAAAGTATAGGCAGTGGTGTTATCAGCCTTATTCCAATCAAAAGTTAGTTTTGCTTGTGTATTGGATATTACCACACCAGCAGTACATTCTTCATTATTGTTTGGAAATATTAAAGCCGCTTTAGTTGGGTCTAATATTTCTTCTTCGCCTCCAGAATCGCCGCCGCCACTACAAGACACCATCATACCCAAAATTAATGCTACGGTATATGTTCTTTTTGAATAGTTCATTTTTTAAATATCTTTTTATTTTACAACAAATTTTGAAACCTCTACACTTTCATCATTTATCTTAAACACAATCATATAAACACCTTTTTCTAAGTTAGTTACTGGTATTTTATTTTGAGTTTGCATCATTACCTGCTCCTTAACCAATCTCCCAATAACGTTATAAACATAGGCCGTTGAATTCAACAATTTTTTATTTACTACAACTGAGAGTTCATCGTTTACCGGGTTAGGAAACAGGAAAAAAGACTTATTTATAAAGAAAGTTTCTTCGTAAACACCTTGGCAATCTTTATTCGTTTTTACTTTTAAAGTGTTTTTACCTTCGGTCAATTCCAAAGTAATCTCATTTGAACTTGTTTTTATGTCTTTACCATTTAGCTCGATATTATAGTTATTGCTTCCATTTAAATTTAAGGTCACAGCATTTTTAGAATTGCTCACTTTAGAGGTAACGCTTAAGGGTTCGGGCTGCCCTATTTCTATAGTAAACTCGATCCTATAATCTGGAAATGAAGGCACGGTAACTATCATTGTATAAGTTCCCGGGTTCAGGTTTTCAATATTCAAATCACTTGAAAAATCAAAATCTTGGTTAAAACTTGGTCCGGTAACAGACGCCTTATAATCTTGAGCAACGGTGGTAGTCACATTTATCGCACCATTATTCTGGCTCACACAAGTTGCATCAATGCCTTTTATTTTATAATTATCAGATGGCAGACTAGACGGATTTACTTCTCTAATATTTGCGCTAAAATTAAACACTTGAATTCCCACCGTACTTATGTGTCCCCCTGAGTCTGGGAATTCTAAAGAAACCGTGTTATTTGTATTTAAATCGTCGTAAGAAACCGGGATTTCCAATGTCCCGAAAAAACGCTTTTTATCTCCTTGATTATAACCGCGCCAATCATCTGGAACAACAATATCCTTATTATTGATTTTTACAATTGGCTTCAGAATTTTACCGTGATCTCTACCGATACTAACTCTAAGAACAGCCTCTCCATAAGCACCGTTTTTTGTGATGCCGTTAATATTGAACAAAGCAGGTTGTGAAGCTTGGATTGGTTTTAAATAATCGTTTGCAAAATATTTAACCTCATCCGAGGTTTCATCGATAGTTATTGTGTCTTCAAAAGTGTATTCAAGAATCATGGTAGATTCTGCTCCAAGCACAACCTCAGATATTGGAGATGTTAGTGTTTCTTCTTCTAATATTGGAGCATTTCCAGAAAGTGTTAAATGCCGTTTTAAAATACTGGCAACATTAACATTATAATTATCAAAAATATCAAGGTCTATAGTTTTAGCATTAAATTCTAAATTATTTAAAATAATATAGCCTTTGTTTCCATCAATATAAGCGTCGACCTGTATGTCCAAATCTGTTGATTTTGTATCAACTCGCCTGCCTTTAACATTTTGCCACAGCTGATAAAATTTTACCATGTCTGTATATACCCACTTTCCCGTGTAACTGGTTGGTTCATTCTCTTTTCTAAGCAATCTATGGTTGTAAGTAGCTCCAGTAGTACTGTTATATCCCCATTCTGCCTTAACTATTAAAAAATTCACGGCAATTGCAATCGCATCCGGTCTCTCCAAAAAAGACATCAATTGTGCATTTTGCGCTTTTAAATGTAACCAGTCCCTAAAAGGACTCCAATCTCCAAAATAATCATGCATTTGAGCGCCATATTCAGAAATCACATAGGGTTTGGTTTTCCCCAGTTTAATTTGGCTATAATTGTCCATCATATCAAAAGTGGCTTCAATATTGCTCCCAGAACGCAAATCCTTTTTGCCACCACCTATAGAAGCAAAATCGTATAAGTGCATGGACCAAAAATCCATTTTTTCTCCTGCCACATCAATAAACAGTTTATCCCTATTTATCCATCTTTGAAAATCTCCGGTTTCAAAATCTGGAAATGCCACAGTATAGCCACCAATAAGTAAATTTGGGTTTTGTGCTCTAATCGCATCAGCTACTTCCACATGAAAATCGGCAATTTCCTGTAAAGAATTTGTATAATCACTTTTTCCGCCAAGAGCTTCATAAGCGGGTTCATTTATAACTTCAACAAAAGCAGGGGTTGGCTGGCCATTACCACCGTGAAACTCGTTAATGTAACGCCCCATGTACTCGCCAGTAGCAGTTGGGTTTGCAAGTTTCCAACCTTGATTTGTGTTTCGCTGGCTTTCTCCTGTCCAAAAAGGATGTAGTTGAGCTGCAATTATTAAATTATTTCTGGCTTCGTAGGAATGTAAGTTTGTTTTGTTAGCGTAATTGTTTCTTGAGTTTAGACCACGGTTGGTTATATCTACCGGATTGGCAAAGCCTGGTCTTGAAGGATCTTCTGCCATTTGATTTAAATTCCAAGTGATGCCGCCCGTATCTCTACCTAAATAGACATCATAACCATTTAGAAAGTCATCTCTTAAATCAGGCACAAAATTATTGCCATCCCATTCCTGTTCTGTTTGGTTTGCATGGATAGTAATAAATTTAGAACGATCAAATTCATAAATACCACCAACGGTGTGTTTTACATTTAAATTTACAGCTACACTCGTTTGGGCTCCAAGTTTACAAAACACCCCTATAATACATAAAAATTTTACCCAATTGGTTATTCGTTTCATACCTCAAAAATTATTTGATCAATAACAAATTTAAGTAACAAAGCCCATATTCCTACTTATTTAAACTTATAAATAACTGAACAAAATTATTTTTTATCAATCCTACAATTACATAAAATAAAAGGAAATATTCATTATATGATGAAAAACCCATACACCTAAGAACTTACCTATAAATACTTTAACAATAAAAATAAAATAAATAAACATAAAATTGTCAAGTTGTATTCCATACGTGTTTTTTTTTTATAAATTGCCTAATGAACTTATCAATACTTGACAGAATGGATTTTCGCAAGCCCTTATACGTAATTTTATATACTGTGTTGTTTTCAATACCATTTTGCTACTCACAAAACCCTGAAGCTGAAGCTAAAGATGAATTATTGCGGAAGGCAAACGCTTTTAAATTCAAGAATCAGGATAGCGCCCTGTTTTATCTTAAAAAGGGATATGAATTAAGGCTTGAGGAAAAAGACACGTTAAGAGCCATCAATTTTCTAACATCCCTTTCTCTATTTTATGCCCACAATATCAATTATGAAAAGTCTTATGATGGCTATTGGGAAGCATTGCTATTGGCAGATAAAACAAATGACTCCATTTCAAAAGCAGATATATTTTTAGGACTGGGTTGGCTTTATAGTTTTTACAAAAGAAATGATGAAGCATTAAAATATTTTGATCGCTCTTTAAAAATCAGGAAACAATTAGCTGCAAAGGGCTCTCTCAACGAAGGCTACCTAATTGAAAATTATTTTTCAAAGGCATCTTTCTTTAGAGTAAATAACGATTATAAAACAGCTAAAACCTACCTTGATAGCATCTACAAAATCAAACAAGACCCTACAATAAAAGCGGATAATTTCTCCTTATCTGAAGCAGGATATTTATCCGCAAAGGAAGGGCAAGTTGAAAAAGGATTAGAACAACTGGCAACGGCAACAGCATATTTCAAAGCCAATAAACCTTCATATCTCGTAGTTATTTATGCGCTTTTTGGAAACATCTACAGAGAAATTGGAGATTTATCTAAAAGTGAAACTTACTTTAAAAAATCGCTAGAGATATCAGACCGATATAGTAGCCATTTAGATTACAAACTATTTGTATTTGAGGAGCTACATAAAATCTACAAACAAAAAAAGGAGTACAAAAAAGCAATTACTTTCATAGAAAAAGCCAAAGCTTTAAATGACAAAATATATAGTGTCCAAAATAACCAACACTTGTTCGAGATAAAAGACAAATATAGAATAGAACAAGAACGACTAGAAGACCTGGCAAAACAACATCGCATCCAGCAGTTGGAGCATGAAGATAAAGAATGGATGTTGAAATCAATCATCCTAGGTGTGACAATTTTATTCCTCATACTTTTCGGCTATTTGCTCATTCGAAATATTAGAAACAAGCATAAAAATGAAAAACTCATACTACAGGAAAGACAAAAACAAAATCTTAAAAGGCACAGGGAGGTTTTGGAATTGAAAAACAAAGAGCTAACCGAATCTGCCTTACGGCTTATAGAGAAAGACGAATTTATTTCAAGTATAAAAACCCGATTGGCAAATCAAAAAAACAATATTGATGTAAACGTTATTAAGCGAATTTTAAAATCAATACAAGGAAACCCTAACAGTAATTGGTCTGAGTTTGAAGCGAGGTTTACAGCCATTAACCAAAGTTTCTACCATCAATTGAAAGAAAAATTTCCTCATTTAAAGCAAACTGACCTAAAAATTTGTGCACTTGTAAAACTTAATTTCGCTAGTAAGGACATGGCAAAATTATTGGGCATCTCTGTAGAGAGTGTTCATACTTCAAGACACAGATTGAGAAAAAAACTCGGATTAGAAAGAAATGACAATTTAGAGGAGTTCATTAACCGATTTGAATAATCAATTGATTTTCATGTATTTATGTTCAATATATCTAGTTTTTGTCAAGTTCATTTAAAACTTATTTTTAGCTTGTTCAGTTCTAGTAAAGTTGAAATGTTAATATTTTCATAACCTTTAATTTAAATTTATCAACTTAAACTAAAACTAAATTAATAATGAAATTAAACTTTTGTACGAAGGAAAGGGTAAAGTTCTTTGCAACTTTTTTACTCTTATTCGGATTTGGATTTGCACAAGCACAAACCATAACTGTTAGAGGTACAGTTACAGGCGATGGAATCCCGTTACCCGGAGTAAATGTTATTGTAAAAGGAACAACCAACGGAACAGTTACCGATTTTGACGGTGTTTACGAAATTAAAGCTGATAGAAATGCTGTTTTAGAATTCAGTTTCTTGGGTTTTAAAACTAAAGACGTTGCTGTCAACGGTCAAACAGAAATCAATGTAAGCTTAGAAACCGATTTATCTGAACTGGACGAAGTAATCGTAGTAGGTTATGGTACCCAGAAAAAGAAAGAAGTTACAGGTGCCGTTGCCGCTGTTAAGGCTGATATTATAGCGAAAGCTCCGGTGTCAGATTTAGGTGAATCTATCCAAGGTCAAGTAGCAGGTGTTAACGTACAGGCATCAAGCGGTCGTCCTGGCTCTGTAGCAAACATTCAAATTAGGGGATTAAGTTTAGGGAACTCAACACCTTTATATGTAGTGGATGGTGTTCCTTTTGAAGGAGTTCCTAATATAGCTCCCGAGCAGGTTGAATCCATGGACATCTTAAAAGATGGTGCTTCTGCTGCAATTTATGGTGTTAGAGCATCGAATGGGGTAATATTAATTACAACAAAAAGAGGTAAAAAGGGAAAAATTGATGTAGAATTATCAACTTACATGGCAATACAGAATATAACCTCTGGTGTGCCTTTATTGAGTTCTACAGATCAATATTTTGTGGAAGAAGTTTATACTAAAGCAATTGGCGCTGCACCTTTCCTTTACGGTTTTAATCCACAAGGACTAAATAATAATAGTGATTTCGTTGGTGACGTTCAAAATAATAATGCTTTAATTAGAAACTATGCTCTAAGTATAAACGGAGGTTCCGAAGATTTTTCAGTAAGTTTTAACACTAACTTTTTCGATCAAGAAGGTGTTTTAATAAATTCTGGTTTTAATCGTTTAAGCTCTAGATTAAATGCCAATTATAATAAAGGTAAATTTAAGGCTTTTGCTTCAATTGGTCTAACTTATGAAAATACCGAACAAGAGCCTTGGGCGCTTTATGAGCTTGCTTTAAGACAAAGACCGTGGCAGGTTTCTTTTGCAGATGTTGAACAAATTGGTGAAAACAGTGTATTGATACCTGTTCAAAATGCTATTCAATATAGCTATATTTCTGCTTTGCTGGATAACCAAGATGACAGACAGGTAAATAGTCATAACATTGCATTAAACCTATCTTACGAAATTGTACCTGGATTAACTTATAAAATAAGTTTAGGTAGAAACATGTATAACTACAGAAGAAAATTTTTCCAACCACAGTATTTAGTAACAGATTTAAGTGGAGAAATTAACCCAACAGCTAGTAGGGAAGAATCTATACTTAATGAAGATTTTTACTTTAGTGAGCGAAATATCATTGAGAATATTTTAACCTATAATCAGGATTTTGGAAAACATAACTTTAATTTAACTGCTGTAAGTTCTTTTGAAGAATTTAAGTCTAAAAGTTTAGGGGTTGGAGTAATTGGTTTACCATCAAATGACGTTGTAACTCTTGGCGCTGGACAAGAACCTTTAAACAATAGTTCAACAGACATCAATAGATCTCTAAGTGGTTTACTAGGAAGAATCCAGTATAACTTCGATGATAAATATTTACTTTCGGCAAGTATTAGACGAGATGGTTCTTCTAGGTTCTCTAAAGCAAATAGATATGGTACATTCCCTGGTGTTTCTGTTGGTTGGAATATTAGTGAGGAAAATTTCATGAAAAATTCTGACTCTCCAATAAATAGCCTTAAAGTAAGAGCAAGTTGGGCTGAATTAGGGAATCAAAACACAGCTGATTATGGTATTTACACATTGATAGAAAGCTCTATCAACTATCCATTTGGCGTAGATGAAATACTTAATTTCGGAGCTATTCAAAGAGGTTTAGCTAATGCCGACCAAGTTTGGGAGCGTAAAATTTCTAGAAATATTGGTCTAGATCTAGCAATGTTTTCTAATAGATTAACTTTTAATGCCGATGTTTACAAAAACAATAGAATTGATATGCTTTTACCTCAACCAATACCTAGTTCGTTGGGGACAACTATTTGGGTTAATGGCTCAGACAATATCCCTGTTAATGCTGGCGACATGGAAAATAAGGGTGTTGAATTAGCTCTTGGCCTTAAGGGTAACGGCAATCAAGATTTTTCATGGAGTATTGATGCTACCTGGACTAAAAATATTAACACCATTTTAGACTTAAATGGCATACAACGTGGTTTTGCCGGCGGGTCTCCGGCAAGATTTGATGGAGCAGATGCAACTACTTTTAATGCGGTTGGATATGAAGCAGGAGCATTCTTTTTAGTAGAAAATGAAGGTTTAATCAAAACTCCAGAAGAGTTGGCAGAATATAGGCTAATAGAAAGCAATGCTTTTTTAGGAGATTTACGTTTTAAAGATCAATTAACGGAAGACACAGATAACGATGGCATTCCGGATACTGCAGACGGTAAGATAGACGAAAATGATAGAGTCTATGCAGGATCTGGTCAACCAGAATGGGAATCAGGTTTAAATATAAATGTAAAATATAAGAACTGGGATTTATTTGTTCAAAATTACTTCTCTTATGGCGCAGAAATATTTAACGGATCTAAGTACTTAGCATATAGTGCTGGTAGACATCAAGATCAATATTACCAATGGTCTCCTGAGAACCCTAATACAGATATACCAACATATAGAACAGGCAATAACCACCCAAATAAGCGTGCATTTTCTGATTTTTGGTTAGAGGACGGCACCTATTTTAGAATTCGTAATATTACACTTGGATATAACATTGAACCAGAAGCATTAGCTGGTTATGGTATAAGTAAAATGCGTTTATACTTATCAGCAATGAATCCAATAACCATAACAAACTATTCAGGCTTCGATCCTGAAATTGGAGGTAACGGACTCAGTACAAGAGGTGTAGATCAAGGTAATTATCCTATTGCAAGACGCTTTTTATTAGGTTTACAATTAAAATTTTAAAAAAAAAAATATGAAAACAAGTTTAATCAAAATTATAGGACTTCTTGTTCTACCTTGCTTATTATTCTTAACGGCATGCGACGAAGATAAGTTTTTAACAGAGGTCGATCCAAACAATCCTACTAGTGAGACATTTTGGAAATCACAAGAGCAATTTAATTCGGCTTTAACAACCGTTTACGGTGCGCTTCAATTTCCTGCTGTTAGTGGTCCTAACGGATTGATTTATGAAATGGCAAAAGCAGATATTTCAGGTACTGATTTTTGGCAAACACCCTTTTCTTTTCTAAACCTTACTTACGGTTCTGGAGCAGAACAAATTAAAGACCCATGGGATAAACTTTATATA
The DNA here is from genome assembly GCF_040720935.1 of Algibacter sp. 2305UL17-15. NCBI lineage: Bacteria > Pseudomonadati > Bacteroidota > Flavobacteriia > Flavobacteriales > Flavobacteriaceae > Algibacter > Algibacter sp. 2305UL17-15. The sequence goes on along the minus strand of NZ_JBFDAE010000003.1, from coordinate 48,248 downwards.
GGTATTTATAGAGCAAATCAGGTTATTGAAAACATTGCATCAATAGACGCTTCTGTTTTTTCTGAAGGAGATAAGGAGATAATTGAAGGACAAGCTCGATTTTTAAGAGCATGGTTTTACTTTAGATTAGTTAATTCATTCAATGGAGGTGTAAAAAGAATTACTGTACCTACTGGTCTGGCGGATGTAGATTCTCCTTTCGTATCCAAAGAAGAATTAACAAATGATATCATCAAACCAGATTTAGAATTTGCAATGAAAAATTTGCCTAAAACTTGGGGTGATGAAGATAAAGGAAGAGCTACTTGGGGAGCTGCAACAGCTTTATTGGGAAAAGTATATCTTTTTGAAGGAGAACATCCAACGGCTAGAGATTTGTTTAAAGAAGTAATTGATTCGAATGTATATCAATTAACCGCAAACTTTGTTGATAATTTTACAATTGACACAGAGCTAAATTCTGAATCAATTTTTGAAGTTGTTTATAACGGTGAATTTAGTCCAGGTAGCCAAGGTGGCTCCATTGACGATGAAGGTGGAGAAGCTACTAATTTCGGAAGCTCTTTTGGTTTCTTGGACAAAGGAGGGTTTAATCAACTATTAGGATCCTATTATTTACATGAATTATTTGTTAATGACGAGGTTGACCCTAGCAACCCTATAAACGACGGCAACAGACACTCTACGCGCTTAACTGCAACCCTTGCGGTACCAGACGGCGAAGGCACTTATTATAATGAACCTACTGCTGATATAATTGCAGGAAGAGCAGGACAATCTGCTTATATTAGAAAATGGACAAACTCTTATCAAATGGATCAAGAGCCTAATCAATCCCGTTCTGGTGTGAATTTTAGACACATGAGGTTAAGTGATGTTTATTTAATGTATGCAGAAGCCGTATTAGAATCTGGCTCTTCCATTAACGATGCAATAAAATATATTGATTTAGTAAGATCTCGAGCTGGAGTAAAAACTATTCAGCAATATGCTTCTGAAAACGGGAATAAAATACCGCAACTTCACGTGAGCAAACAAGTTCATGGCACACAACCATTGGTAGATATAAATGCTCAGAACCTTATTACTCATATCAGAAGAGTTGAGCGCCCTTTAGAACTAGCTTTTGAAGGTCATCGCTGGAAAGATCTTGTAAGATGGGGCATTGTTAAAGAAGTGTATTTAGACTTGAGAGAAGATGAAGTATGGAGAAACAATAACTTTGATCAAGTGGATGGCTTGGCCCCACTTTATATAGTAGCTCCTCTTGGTAAAGTAGGACAAGTAAGGGAAGATTTTATATCGAGTGAAGAGATATATAATCCGTCAAATCACGATTACTGGCCTGTTCCTCCTGCAGAACAACAAACCAACAATGGATTAAACTAAAAAAAAAAGAAATCATGATAACAAGAAAGAAAATTATTTTTTACTTCGTTGGGCTGCTAGCTTTAATGATATCGATTCAGTCGTGCGACGAAGAAGAACTTAGAAAGGAACAAACAAGTCAAAGATTTGTTTCTTCATCTGAACAAGATTTCAACAATACTGTTGAAATTGATGACGTAATAACCTTCGCCGATGTTTCTCCTGGTGTAGTATCCAGAGAATGGAGTGTAGATGAGGGTGTAGCAATATTAAAACCTGGAAATGAAAATGGAATAACATCTTCCAAAAAAGTTGTTAATGCATTTTTTAAGAAAGTTGGAGATTATGAAGTCAGATTGAACCAAGTTTTTGAAACTGAAGCATTCATAGGCTCTAGACTAGCTGGAAAAGTACTTGATACAACAATTGTTGTACATGTTATTGGCGGAATTAATTCAACCTTATCCGCACGTAAAGTCAATGCTGATGGATCATTGGGTGATTGGTTAAATATGGCAAATGGAGCTCAAAACGAAGTTCAAGCTGGATCTACGGTACGCTATTATGTAGAATCTACTGGAGAACCTAAAACGTACAGATGGTATTTTGATGGAGGCGACCCTACAATGTCCACTCAATTTGTTGATGAAATAGACGTGAAATATAAAAAACTAGGCGTTTACGATTTTAGTTTTCAAGCAGGAAGATCAAGACCTAAAGGTAGTTTTGAGGAAACTTTTGAAGATCTATTAGATATTATACCCTCTACAGAACCTTTATTTTTAGATGGCGTTATAGCTACTCCAGAAGGTACTTTAGAATTAAACTTCAGCCGTGAAATAGAAGCTTCCTCTATAGACATTAATGATTTTACGGTATCAATTACAAATGGGGGAAGTCCTGTAGCAAATAATATTGCTAGCATAACTACTAAACCCGACGCTGCAAATATTTTGGTGCTAACCCTTGATGGTGATAGAGTTTATAATGATGATACAATTACTGTATCTTATACTCAAGGTTCATTGATAACTACTGACGCTAAACTGGCCGACGACTATTTAGATAGACCTGTTGTATTTATAGGTGAAAATATTCTAGAGAGTGCTGCCGCTACTTATGACCCCGGCTTAGAAAATTCCACAAGTGATAATTGGCCTTATGGTGGTTGGGGTGCACCTTGGGATGGATACAATAGAAATGCGACATTTATCTCGACGGAACAATCTTATGAAGGTGATAAGAGCATAAAATTAGTTATGCAACCAAATGGAGGAGCAATTTTCTCTTACGCTGGAGGAGGTTTCCCGCTAGAAGATGGTAAAGCCTATGAAATAGGCCTATGGGTATATCTAGACGTTATAGGCCCAACGAATCCTGGTGGATTACAACCAGACCTTAGATTCTATTGGGCGCCTAATACAGATTGGGGAGTACCGCCAAACCCCTTATTAAATGATACTACATTCCCACAGAAAGAATGGGTATATACTTCTCAAATTGCACAATTTAATGCTTCTGATACGTATAACTTCAATATTCGTGGTTTCAATGAGAATAATAATAGTGAAACTGTACTTTACATAGACAACTTTTCTGTGACTGAGGCCTTTTTACGTCCTTAGATTTTTCAGAGAAATAAATTACAATGTGATATCTTAAAAACTATTACAAAAATCATTTTAAATCTCAGAGACTTTTAACTCTCTGAGATTTTTGATTTTATAGAGATTCTGGTTTTAATGTTTTCAACGGCCCAAAAAGAAGCAGTTTAAACAGTTCTTAATTAAATTACTACGATTATATATAAATTGTAGAAGTAAGGCAAACTCTTAAAAGGTTCTTTACTGACCAAAGAAATTACCAGCACAGGACAGTGCAAAGCGACGCCTTTAAAAACTCATGGCATTTTAACTTACTTAATGGAGATAAGACTACTGTGGCCCCTAACCCTTAGGATATATACCCCTTTAGCTAAAGCGTTGCTAACTTTAAAAAACCCTATTCTTTTGGCTTTATCATATTCCAATCTTGATATATTAATACTTCTTCCATTAATATCGTATAATTCTACCTTATCACCTATCAATAAATTATTGATGTTAAACTCACCTGTTATAACGGGGTTTGGATAAATTAATGGTTCAATACTTTCATCAATATCAGGATTATCACCATCAAAATAAGGTATAGCGTAATTATAAGCCTCAAAACCAATACGTTTACCAACAATTCTACCTAAAATATCATCGGCAGGAGGATGAATTCCTCCCCAAATTCTAGATAAACTCGTTTGGTCGGATGCATCTCTATAAGTAGCCCATTGTAATTTCACATCAACCGAAGGCCCTTTTTCAAACGTTAAAAACTCATCCTTTTTCGCTAAAAATTCCCCTAAACCACCTGGAAAATATTCATCACCGGTAATTAAAGTCAAGACTTCTGCCGCAGCTCTAGAATAGGTACTGTGACCAGACAAATAACCTGCAAAAGGCGGTGTTACAAATGAAGGTCTTTGATAGGGAAACCAATTTTCAGCTAAAACCCACCCTACCCCAGCTACATCGGTCGTTGGATCACTTATTTTATTGGGACCATTCCATGTATACAATTTTATTTTTCCAACATTCTCATTATTCAAGCCGCTTAAAAGGTCGTTCTCTCCAACAACCTCAATATATCCTGGTTCCAATGGAATGCCTACAATGTTATAATTTAGAAGTCCAGGATTAGTAGATTGTCCTATAGAAGACAGGTATCGAATAGCAGATATTGGTCTGATATAATCGTACCAACCTTTAATGCTCCAAGCCGTTATTGCTGCATCGTGCATGGCACCACCTAAAATAAAATAAGATTTAATATCCCATTCCAATCGAGACAACGCCTTCCCTTTTCCTTCAAATTTTCTTTCTAAGGCTTCATGATCTCCAACACCGTTTAATATGGTAAACCAATGCCCCGGCGGTGTTTCAGAATCAGGGCCATCTGCCCAAAACTCCGCAAGCACCCGAGTATAATCTCCTCTTGGAACAATTTGAGGCTCGTAGGGCTTGTTTGTCTCTGGGTTAATGGCTCTTCCTTTACTTATGTCACCACCTTCTATCCGCTTATAGAATGATGCATAATCTCCAAAATCTATCGGAAGACTATTAATATCTACATTGCCTTTCGCCTTTGGTGATATGTCCCACATTACCCCGTCGCTTGGATCTAAATGAGAACCCCAAATTGAAACTAATGTAAAATTCCATTTATAGAGTTCACTATCTTTTGTTTTCTTATTAATATTTAAATATGGTGGAGCCCCAGGGTCGTGATACACTTTATAATCAAAATTATCTCTATTAAAAATTGTGGTATTTCTTTCTTGTAACGAAAACGGTAATACGCCGCCCCATTCTGGACTTAAAAATGAAGGCGTATTATCTGCTATTAAATTCCCACTTTGATCTCTAAAAGCTTCAAAAGTTAAAGGTTGCCATCTATTGGGGTCTTTTAATTCTTCAGACTCTTCTAATACATTTAGAATTAAAGGCGAATTAACTGGTTTGTAAAAGGCGTTATCATAGTGCGTTTCTTCTCTAGAACCATCAGTTTTGCCGTAATTTATAATTTGTTCTGCAATATAGTTGCCCATTGCATAAGCTTTACCCTGCTTATAATTGGTATCCATTAAATTTATATCATATCCCAACTGATCCATAATCAAATCAAATAATGCGAGTGTTTCTTCTGCATTTGGAGAATCTTTAAACCTATATTTTAACAATCTGTATACCGCATAACTCATGGCTTGCTGTTGAGTTAAGCCGATATCCTGAGGTTCAATTCTATAGAAAGGTTCTAATTCACTTTTAAAACCATTAACATTATTCCCTACTAGATATGGTGACGCTAAAAAATCATATACCGCCCATGCATCATATAAGGCCACAGATGTATGGAATAAATTACGTGCATGGACTGTTGGCCTCGCAAAATCATTTCGAATAGCTTCCAATAACACCTCGTTCCAAATTCTCGCGACAGAAATATGAGGTGCTACATCTTTTATATCCAGAACAACATTAATGGTCTCTGAATCTCCCTTACAAATTTCTCCTATTTCTATAGCAGTCACATTTCCAATTGCCCCTAAGCCCCATTTTACTTGTATTGAATTTGTGCCTTGCCCTTCTATAATTTCCCCACCACTTACAGACCATATTACTTTTGTATTTGTTTCTGAGCCATACGTATAATCTTCTATGGTATCAAACCCAGAAGCTGTATTTCCTGTAATTTCTTTTGGCTGTAAAAAAACACAACTATTATCGGCAGAGGTAGCTAGCGGATTATAATTACATGCACTAGGGTCTGCACATCCAACAACTTTGCTGCTTGGAGCTTGTGATAACACTTCTAACCCAACGCCTTCAATTAATTTAATATGATTATTTGCATCAATATTCGTATAGATTTCTTCCAAACCAGAAGGCCAATTTACAACTAGTTCGCTGATAAGAACATCATTATTTAGACCAAAATGAACAGGTTTAATACTTTGAGACAAAAAGCCAACACCATTATAGTACCTTACTGAACTCCCTGAGTTTGTTGTTATTTTAATTTTTGTGCCATAAGCATCACGGTTTGATGTAGTACCTTCTAGCAGAATCTTTAGCCAATTTCTGTTAGTTGCTTCATTAGTATCATTAACCTTGTTTTCATAGAAGAAAGAAGTTGTAGCAGCATTTGTAACGAATAGATCTAAATCGCCATCATTATCATAATCAAAATCTAATGTTTCAACACTAACAATTTCATCATCAACTTTTAAATCAGATGATACATTTTGAAAACCAGTACCTCCTTCATCTAGTAAGTTTTTGTAATAGACATTTCGTTGCGGACCAGAAATATAAAATCCGTTGGCAACAAACAAATCTTCATCTCCATCTAAGTCAAAATCTGCAAATGTGCAGCCCCAAGCCCAATCTGTATGCAATAATCCAAATGCAGAAGAAGACTCAGTAAAATTATTATTTCCATCATTAAGCAGCATGGAATTCTCATTAATGCCAGTAGTAAAAAAATCGAAAGCACCATCATTATTTACATCCCCAATAGCTATCCCCATATCATCGAGCATACTATCCATCCCGAAATTTGATGCTTGTTCGATAAAAGTAGATCCTGCTTGATTTATTAAAAGCGCATTGCTTTTTTCAAAATCATTCGAAATATAAAAATCTAAAAATCCATCGTTATTAAAATCAAATGGAGACATTGTATAGCTAGAAAGACTTTCGCCTTCCCCTATTTTTGATATCGCAGTAACATCTTCAAAAGTACCATTTCCATTGTTTTTGTATAATAAATTCCCATTACAACCATCCCAATCGGCTAAAAAAAGATCTAAAAAACTATCATTATCATAATCAACCCAAGTTGCTCCAGCTATATTACAAGTTCTATCAACTGAAATACCAGATGTGGACGTAACATCTTGAAATGTGCCATCTCCTTCGTTATGAAAAAGTTGTGATTTTCTCAAGTGGGTTAAAAATAAATCTGGATACCCATCATTATCATAATCTCCCCAATACGCACCAAATTTATACCCATCTAAACCAAAAAGCTCGTTAAAGCCAGTTGTTTCTTCCAGTTTATATTGATTAAGCAATCCCGCTTCTTCAGATACATCTGTAAAGCCTCCATTATTATCATTACGGTAAAGCCTACTATAGGTACTTGGTTTGTCATCTTCCTCCGGATTTAAACTTACAATAAAAATATCAAGATCATTATCTCCATCGTAATCTGCTACCGAAACACCATTGTTTTTAGTAGCTCCTGCCAAACCAGATACAGTTTCTATATGCTTAAATTCTTGAGAAAACATGATATTCGATAATACAAAACAGAGTATTGGTAGTACTTTTTGATATTTGAAGTGTTTTATTTTCAAAAAATTCCGAATATTAATGATTAATCGCATGAATATAAAATAGAATAGATTTGAGAAGAGGTGGCTTTTTATGATTAACAAAATTTAATTTTTTTAATTATAAATCTACATAAAATCGATATCAAAACAATAATTTTCAACTTAGTTTTAAATGACATTTATGAAAATATCATTATATTTTAGTTTTCGTTATATTTATGATATTACGCTGATAGAAACCAACTAATCATCATAAAAATGGATTACCAGAAGCTTCTTTTATTCTTGTGCATATATATTTCTTATAACACCTTCTTTTCCACCAATATTATTGCCCAAGTAAAACTATACGAAGGCAAAGAAACCATCCCTACCTACAAACCCAAAAAAGATGAGATAAGTCCCATTTTTTACACAGGTAGAAGCGTGCAAGGTGCTCAAGGAAAAGTGTACCCCTACCCTTCCCAAACAAATTTGGGGAGCACACTTACAGATGAAACTTACAACATGGTTTATCTTGAAAATGAATACGTTAAGATAAAAGTGTTACCAGCTTTTGGAGGTCGTTTATTTTCTGCGATTGATAAAACCAATGGACATGAAATGTTTCATACCAACAGCGTTATAAAACCAGACCTTATCGGAACACTCGGCGCCTGGGTTTCTGGCGGGATAGAATGGTGCTTTCCGCATCATCACAGAACAACAACTATGTTACCAAGCGATTATAGATTGGTAGAAAATAAAGATGGTAGCACCACTATTTGGGTTGGCGAAACAGAAAAAACAATTAGGGCCAGAGGTGTTATTGGGATGACCTTACATCCAAAAAAGTCTTATATCGAGGTAGATTACAGAATCAACAATACGAGTACTAAAACCAAAACATTTTTGTTTTGGGCAAATGTTGCCATTACTGCCAATGAGAACTTTAGAACGTTTTGGCCGCCAAGCCAAAAAATTGCAGTATATCACAACAATAACAGTTTTATAAATTGGCCAATATCCAATGCAACCGATGATTACGGAAGAACGAGTTACCCAAAAGATGTAGATTTATCATGGTGGAAAAATCATCCAAACCCAGTATCCTTCTTCATCTGGGAAGACAAAAAAGGTTTTATTGGCGGTTATGATTATGGCGTAAATGCAGGAACTGTTCATGTGGGAGACCCTTATAAAAATAGTGCCTCAAAACTATGGCAATTCGGCCCTGGGCTTCGAGGTCAGAATGCACGTAGAAAATTAACTGATGACGGGAAAGCTTACGTAGAACTCATGACGGGTACGTTCTCTAACAATCAACCAGATTATAGTTGGATCCTACCTCATTCGGTTAAGGATGCTAAAAATTACTGGTACCCTATTCGGGATTTAGAAATTGTAAAAAATGCGACTATTGATGCTTCGGTTACGCTTCAAATGAAAAATCCAAAAACCATTTTCTATGGTTTCAATACCACTCAAAATTTTAATAATGCTAAGTATGTTCTTAAAAATGGCAATACTGTTTTAACTGAAGCCAATATTGATATTGATCCTTCAAAACCTTTTACTTCCACTTACACATCAAAAAAAGTAATCGATGAATACCAATTGAACATTCAACTTTTTGATACTAACGGAAATGAATTAGTTTCTTATGCTCCAAAAAAAACAGAACGTCCTGAATTACCTGAACCTCAAGAAAGCGTAAAGTCTCCGGAAGACATTAATTCTGTTGAAGATTTATACTTAACAGGCAGGTTTGTTGAACAATTTAACCGCCCCGGAAAAAACCCAGATGATTATTATTTAAAAGCTTTAGAAATTTCGCCAAACGATTATAGAACACATATTGCCCTTGGCATTAGAAGAGTGAATCAAACACGATATCACGAAGCTTTGGATTATTTACAAAAAGCTGCCAATAAACTAAAAATAAAATACTACCAGCCAAAAGAAGGCGAACTTTATTATTATTTAGGACTTGCACATAGAGGTTTGGGAAATATGGAAGAAGCCTATAAAAATTTGGCGAGGGCAACTTGGTATTACCAATGGTTTTCTGCCGGAAATTATCAATTGGCACAACTAGAAAGTTTAAAAGGCAATTATGAAAAAGCACTTGAATATATTTCGGAAGCCTATACCACAAACACTAGAGATGGAAGAATCATTGTACTATATAGTGCTTTACTTCGGAAAACCGGAAACACAAATAAAGCTGAAACTTTAATTGATGCTTTACTGGATTATGATCCTATCAACTTTTCAGCACTTTACGAGAAGGAATTATTAAGCGGCAATCATTCCTTGGAAAAATGGCATAAAAACATGCAGGATGTTGATAATAATTATTTAGAAATCGCCACAAACTATATGAATGCAGGTTTATATGAAGATGGAATTAAATTGTTATCGTCTTTGAAAGATGCTAAAAACCCCTTAATTCACTATTACTTATCTTATTTCCTTACGCAATCTGGAGATGATTCTAAAGCATTGGAAGTTTTAAATACCATTAACAACTTATCATTAGACTATAGTTTTCCATACCGGGAAGAAACAGAATTTGTGTTAAAAAATGCGATACGATTAGATGCTAAAAACGCCACTTCGTATTATTTATTGGGCAATTTGCTTTATGACAATAGAAAAGAAGAAGGCATGGATGCTTGGAAAAAAGCAAGCGATTTAAACACCGATATCCCAATGGTATGGCGAAACCTGGCTTTTGGTGCGTTTCATCATAAAAAAGATACGCAACAAGCCATAGAATATCTTTCTAAAGCAATAGCGTTGAATGCTAAAATCCCGTTATGGTATGCGGAATTATCTAAATATTACGATGAATCTGAAGTTGATTACAAAGCATGTTTGGCAATTTTGGAAAACAACCTGGACATTGTAAAACAGGATGTACAAGCACCAAAAACACTTGTTGAACTTTACAATTTGGATGGGTCTTATGACAAAGCCTTGGACTTTCTGTCCAAACATCATTTTAGAACTTGGGAAGGTGGTCGAGAAACGTACTGGCATTATGTAGATGCGAACACCCTAAAAGCTTTAGAATTGACAAAGGCTGAAAAATATGATGAAGCCATTCAACATTTAGATGCAGCCATGTTGTATCCTGAAAATTTAGAGGTTGGCAAACCTACACATGATGAAAAAAATGCAATGATTCACTATTTTAAAGGCGAAGTATATGCTAAACTGAATGATAGCACAAAAGCAAAGAAAAGTTATCAAAAAAGTGTAAATTCTGAAAACGGGAGAGGCATGTACGATTTACTCTATTTTCAAGCTGAAGCTTATAAAGAGTTAGGTAATACAGAAAAAGCTCATGAGATATTTAATTCACTAATTGAAAAAAGTAGAGCCTTTAGAGAAAAAGGTACCGATAATACACTTGTAGCCGTAGAGGAAGCCTCCGCTACCAAAAAGAAGGATATATCATATTCTTATTATTTGGACGCTCTGGGACATAAAGGCTTAGGAAATTCAAATGAAGCGGCACTACTTTTTGATAAGGCTTTAGAAATTTACAAAAATAATATATGGGCTAAAGTGATGAAGGGCTATAACTAACGCGAGTAAATCGTTGTGATAATTTCTTTTTATAAAAAAAATCAACGAATTCTTTGGGTTTCGACTTTAGTTTATCCTGAGTGCAGTAGAAGTGCTCAACCTGACATTCGATTTTAAATTAACATTCTAACTTAAGTTATTTAGAAGTGTTTTTTAGTATTGTGATTACGCCTCCTTTTCGTTCCCAAAGGGTATCAATTTCTTGTTTTCTATTTCCAGAAAAAATACTCGAATTACTCCCCAATAAGATGTCCATATCGCCATCATCATCAATATCTTTAGCCTTTACAAGCATAAAGCAGTTATTTGATGTATTTGGAAACGCATAGGTTTTAAATTTCCATTTTTCATCTTTAGTACTAACATTTTCAAAATACAGAAACCCCTCTTCGTCTTTGTGTTGTAAAGATGCGTAGTAGCCTATTGACGCAATATCAATATCACCATCGTTATCATAATCTGCGCAAGCCGTTCCGTAGGCGCCTTCTTGTTTATGAAACCAGACTTGGTTAAAATTGTTTTCTCCAAGATTTTCAAATAACCTCACGCCGTGATAAGGTTTTAAAGCACTAGCGAAATCATCGCTATCGCCACTTGAGCAAATAATATCCTCATCGCCGTCATTATCAAAATCAAGGAGTTCAAAATGTGTGGTGCCGTAATAGGATGGTAAAGTTAAAAGTTGTTGTTTTTCAAATTTTAAACCACCTTTATTTACAAATAAATAGATGCTTTCATCTTCTTGGGCAACGAGTGCATAAAAATCCTTTAAACCATCATTGTTAACGTCTCTTAATACAAATTTTACCGCTCCTGGTTTCGGATGAATGTTCGTTTTTTCTATGGTATTTTTTCGGGTGTAAGTATGTATGCCTCCCAGGTATTTTCCAAATTCTGCCACCAGAATATCCATGTTACCATCTTTATCAAAATCTTCGACGAGAAAATCCACAGGTCTTTCTAGATTGCCAATAAATTGCCGAGGCTTGTCTGCAAGTACTAAAACACTTCCTGTAGGTTCGTCAACATTAAACATGCGCCCCATGCTCAGTAAAAGCTCCACTTCCCCATTTTTTATCACATCAACCAATGGATAATTTAATTGATGGTTTTGTAGAACGTTTCCCTTACCGTCTAGTTTTATATAGAAAGATTCTTTTTCTGTATTAAAACCAATATGGTATTCATTCTCGTCAAAATTTAGATAGGTCACACCATCTCCGCCTGATTTCCAAGGCAACACTTCTTTTTTAAAAAGCGCGACATCTGTATTTAAAATTGGGGGTGTTTCCTTCGGAAGGTTTTCTGGCGAATTGTTGTTATAAAATGAATTGATAGCTTCCCATTCTTCATCTGAAATCAATGGCGCCTTCGGGAATAACCCTGAAGCCTCCAATCGGTATTTTGCTGTTTTGTTATTATAATCATTCAGCATTTTACCTTTTGGTTTTTTTCCCAGATAAAAACCCATAATGGGCAATACTTCTTTCCAATAGCGCTTGGGCATTACCTGTGGTTCTGGAAATGCATGACAGCGCGCACAATGTATCTTACTTAATTCTTCCCCGGTCAAAGAAGATAATGTCTCTTGATTTTGTGCTTTTTTATCGTTGTTGTTACAGTTAAAACAGATGAAACAAAGACCAATGATAAAACTGCGAACTCTTACGTTTTTAAATAGTGTTCTATTAACCACTTTATAATATTAAAATTTGAACGATTTAAGTTGCGTAAAATACTATTCTTGTCTGTAAACTAAAAAAGCACTTATCAAGAAAGTTATTTCTAAAATAAGTGCTTGGTTGCTATAATCAAAAATTTTTAATCTATTTCAATTGGAAAATTTTTTCCAGAGGAATCCATTTTTGGCCTTTTTCAGCCCACGGTAATTCCTGTTGGTAATCCCACATCAGGTTTTCCCACTCTTGCACCTTAGGATTGTTGGCGTCCATTTCGCCTTTTTTAACGGGATCGAAAGTGTCATCAACTTCCATTATCATAAACATTCTATTTCCGGTAAGGTAAATTTGCATATCGGTAATACCGGCATCTTTAATGCTTTTGGTTATTTCTGGCCATGCTTTACCTTCGGCGTGGTATGCTTTATATTCGGCGATTAATTTAGAATCGTCCTTTAGGTCGCAGGCGTAACAGTATCTTTTGGTCATTATATAGTTTTTAAATTACGTTTATAACTACTATAGCCGTAGAAGGCAACAACAACTAAACATATTAGTGGTAAAATAAATGAAAAATTAACTTCTGGAATAAATCCTAAAACCTGTACATCTGAAAAACCAGAACCTCCCCAGTCTAATATCCAACCTTGTGCGATAGGTAATAATGCACCACCAACAATTGCCATAACCAAACCGGCAGAACCAATTTTCGCTTCATCTCCCATATCCTTAAGAGCAATTCCGTAAATAGTTGGAAACATTATTGACATAAATACCGAAACCCCAACTAATGAAATTAATCCAGACATACCTGATAAGACAATAGCTCCTGCACACATAATAACACCACCAATCCCAAACAACATTAAAAGCCTAGATGGGTTAATTTTTTTCATTAAAGCAGTACCAATCCAACGTCCAATTAAAAATAGAATCATAGCTGTAACGTTAAAATAGGTTGCTGTAAGTTCCAGGCCCAAAGTTTCATTTATATTATCTACATATTGAAAAATATACGTCCAACACATAATTTGGGCGCCTACATAGAATGCTTGAGTTACTACTCCAAAAATGTAATTTTTATTAGCCTTTAGTTTGCCAAAAGATTCCGAAAGCGACATTTTATCTTCATCGGCTGTTTTTGGCATCTTAGTCCCAATTATAATGCCCATTATAACTAAAACTAAAACTCCAAGTGCAATATAAGGAACGCTTATAACACCTAAATCGTTTTCACGAATAGCTGCTAATTCTTCCGATGTTAATGCGTTATATGCTTCAGTTGTGTAGTCATCAGATCTCAAAGCACCTATAACAAAAACTTGGGCTATGATCATACCCGTTAACGAACCAATAGGGTTAAAAGCTTGAGCTAAGTTTAAACGTTGCGTTGCGGTTTCACTATCACCCATTGCCAATATTAAAGGATTGGATGTGGTTTCTAAGAAAGCAAGACCACAAGTAATTACCCAAAGTGATATTAAAAAATAATTAAATTCTTCGTTAGCGGCCGCAGGATAAAATAAAAATGCCCCAATTGCATATAAGGACAATCCTAATATAATACCAGATTTATAGCTGAATTTTCTAATAAAAAGAGCTGCTGGCAAAGCCATAAAGAAATAACCAAAATAGAAAGCAAACTGCACTAAAGAGGCCTGCACATTTGAAAGCTCTGGCATGACTTTCTTAAAAGCAGATACCATTGGATTCGTTAAATCATTCGCTATACCCCAAAGCGCAAACAAGGATGTTATTATAATAAAAGGAAATAACAATTCCTTTCTTACCACTGGGATATTCTTAAACTTATTCATCTATACTTTAGTTTAGTTAGTTATTAGTACCGCAAAATAAAAAAGACAAAATGAACTCTAAGTTCATTTTGTCTTTTATAAGGCAACATATGTTCTATTCGGTCAATAACGAACGGTCCAGGTTTACATAACCACCATCAACGGCAATAAACTGACCAGTAGTATGTGATGACTTTTCTGAAATTGTAAATAGACATTGGTCTGCAATTTCCTCTGGTGTTGTCATTCTATTTTCCAACGGTATTTTCTTTACAATAGCTTTCAATTTCTCTTCGCCATCGTCTAAAGTCTTAATCCAGTTATCGTAAGCTGGCGTCCAACTTTCGGCAATAACAATCGCGTTTGAACGGATACCGTCTTTAATTAAATCTACCGCCCATTCCCTAGTTAATCCAAATACACCGCCTTTTGATGCTGCATAACCAGAGGTTCCACCTTGACCGGTAAGCGCAACTTTAGAACCTATATTTAAAATGTTTCCTTTCACTTTTTTAAGCATTGGCAAACAATATTTTGTCATTGCAAAAAAACTGACCATGTTAAGTTTCAATGAATACATAAAATCATCTACAGATGCATCTAAGCCGGCTCCGTCATTAACCCCAACGTTATTTATTAAGGCATCTACACGACCATATTTTTTTTTAATCACTTTAGCTGCAGCTTCTATTTGCTTATAATCAGATAAATCCGTTTGTACAAAAATAGCATCAATTCCTTTTTTTTGCAATTCTTCTGCATATCCAAAACCTCTTGCGTTTCTGTCTACTAGTACGGGGATAGCTCCTTCATTGGCCAAATGCTGTACAATAGTTTCGCCTATACTTCCCTTGATGCCAGCTGCCCCTGTTACAACCACAACTTTTCCTTTTAATCCTAAATCCATTTGTTTTATGTTTTTCTATAAATTATAAAATCGACTTGCATTATCTCCCATGACGTCTTTTTGCTCTTCTTCAGATAAGGTTGAGATAAAATTGGTTACCAACCCTTTAACTTTAGCATAGTTACCTGCCACCAAACATACAGGCCAATCTGAACCATACATAATGCGCTGTGTGCCAAAAGCATTTAAAACCAAATCCATATAAGGAGTCAATTGCTGGGGTGTCCACGATTTGTAATCAGCTTCAGTAACTATTCCCGATAGTTTACAAAACACATTGTCACAGTTTGCAATTTCCTGCATTAAAACGGCCCAACCATCAAAATAACCATCTTTAATATACGGTTTTGCAATATGGTCGATGACGAATTTCTGATTTGGAAATTTTTTCACAAACTCCAATGTTGCCCCTAATTGATGTGGGAAAATCAGAATATCATATGTGAAATCAAATTTTTTTAATGCTGAAATACCTCTTATAAAATTAGGCCTCAATAAAAAATTATGGTCTGGTTCTCCCTGAACCACATGACGAAACCCTTTTACTTTATGAAATGTGCTATATTTTTCTAAATCAGCATCGACGTTTTCGCTTCGTAAATCTACCCAACCAACAATGCCTTTGATAAAATCATTGTCATTAGACAGTTGAATTAAAAAATCTGTTTCGGCTAATGTCTGGTCTGCTTGAACCGCAACACAACCATCTATTCCGTTAGCATCATATTCTTTTTTTAAATCTGAAGGTAGAAAATCACAACGGATAACCGCCATGTTGTCATCAATCCAACTGTGTTTTACAGGCTCATAATTCCAAAAATGCTGATGTGAATCTATGACCATCTTGCTATTTTGAAAATTCCTGTAAAGCTGTTTTCATGCCTTTAGTCTGAATAGTTTCCAAATTTTCACGAACCGTATGTTCCAGACCTTCATATTTTGTTAAATCTTCACCCCAAAAACCAGTATTTGACAATGTTGCCTTTACTATACTTGGAATAGCATTGGTTGCCCATTGTGCAGCAAAGAAATCCAATGCTGCTTGGTCGTCTTTAACCTCATAAGTTTCGCCATTTCTTTCGCCTTTATAAAAAGCGATTAAAGATGCTAAAGAAAACAACAAGCCCTTTGGCAACGAATTCTTTCTTTTTATATATTCAATAATTGAAGGTAATACACGTGTTTTGAATTTAGATGTTGAGTTTAATGAAATACTCATCAAGGCATGTTCTAAATACGGATTTCTAAAACGGTCCAACACATCATTTGAAAACTGATTGAGTTCAGCTTCTGGCAAATCTAAAGTCGGACAAATCTCATTAAAAATTGTATTTCTTAAATACGTCCCTACTACTTCATCTTCCAAAGATTCACGTACCTTATCAATACCGTATAAATAACCAACAGGCACTAAACTTGTATGTGCTCCATTAAGAATTCTAACTTTACGAGTTCTGTAAGGTTCCATATTATCGGTAAAGACAATGTTTAAGCCGCAAGCTTCCGCTGGAATTTCTTCTTTAACAGTTTCTGGAGCTTCAATAACCCATAAATGAAATTGCTCACCTTCAACTACCAAATTATCTTTATATCCTAGCTCCTGAGTAATTGCATCCATTTTTTCTCTTGGATATCCTGGGACAATTCTATCAACCAATGTGTTACAGAAGATATTATCTTCATTAATCCAATCTGAAAAATCACTTCCTAAACTCCAATCTTCTGCGTATTGTAAAATGATACGTTTTAAATTATCTCCATTTCTATCAATCAGTTCACAAGGAATAACAATTAAGCCTTTATCTGAAGCACCTCCAAACGTTTGAAATCTTTTATGCAATAAAGCGGTTAATTTCGCTGGATAACTGATAGGTGGTGCATCATTTAATCTATCGTTTTCACTATAAGAAATACCAGCTTCCGTAGTATTCGAGATCACGAAACGCAAATCCGGGTTTTCGGCAAGTACCAAAAAAGCATTATAATTTTCATAGGGATTGATACCTCTTTGGATACAATCTATAATTTCATGCTCGCTAATGGCTTTACCGTTTTTAATACCATTTAGGTATAATGTGTATAACCCATCTTGGTCGTTCAACATTTTAATCAACCCTTGATTTATAGGTTGAATTGCCACAACACCAGCATCAAAATTGGCGTGTTTGTTCATTTCGTGAATCATCCAATTGGCAAAGGCCCTTAAAAAGTTTCCTTCTCCAAATTGTATGATACGCTCGGTGTAAGTGTTGACGTTTACTGTATTTCTGTTTAGTTCTTGCATTAATTTGAATTTTGTTTAGACCTGTCAGGTTTTCAAAACCTGACAGGTCTTTTATATTTTTATAATGAAACGCCTCGTTTCCAAGGAATAAAATCGTTATTTCCGTGTAATACCGCTTTTGATGCAGTTTCTCCACTTGCCACTCTTATAATATGGTCTAAAATCTTTTCGCCCATTGAGGCAATAGTATCTTCGCCGGTTATTACAGTTCCTGCGTTAATATCTATGATATCATTCATACGTTCGTATAAATTGGTATTGCTCGACATTTTTAAAACTGGGGCTACTGGGTTTCCTGTAGGCGTTCCCAAACCTGTTGTAAAAACAACCACATTACATCCAGAACCGACTAAACCTGTTGTAGATTCTACGTCGTTACCCGGTGTACATAATAAATTCAAACCTGGTTTTGTAACTTGTTCTGTATAATCCAATACTTCAACTACTGGGGATGTCCCTCCTTTTTTGGCTGCACCCGCAGATTTCATGGCATCGGTAATTAAACCATCTTTTATGTTCCCCGGCGACGGATTATTTTCAAATCCAGAACCCACAGCAACCGCAGCAGCAGAATAGGCACGCATTAAACCGTAGAACTTTTTGGAATCTTCATCAGTAACGCATCTGTTGATGAGTTCTTGTTCAACACCATTCAATTCTGGAAATTCAGATAAAACTGGTGAACCTCCAAGAGCTACCAATAAATCTGATGCATAACCTAACGCTGGATTTGCAGAAATGCCTGAAAAACCATCAGATCCGCCACATTCCAAACCTAAAGTCAATTTACTTAATGGTGCTGGTTTACGTGTTATTTTATTCGCTTCAACTAAACCTAAAAAGGTATGTTTTACGGCTTCTTCAATTAAGTGTCTTTCACTCTCACTTTTTTGTTGTTCTAAATAGTGAACGGTTTTTGTATTGTTGGGCGCAATTGCATCAATCGCATTTTGCAACATGCTAATTTGTGCATTTTGACAGCCTAAACTGAATACAGTCGCTCCCGCAACATTTGGGTTTGTGATATAACCTGCCAATAATTTACACAAGGTTTCTGAATCCTGACGAATACCGCCACAACCACCATCGTGTTTTAAAAACTTGATACCATCTACATTAGGAAATATTCTATTTTGAGACATTTCCTCTTTGGTGGTAATAATCGGTGTATTTAAAATGGCATCTTTTGAAGCACCAGATTTGTATTGCTCAATTAAAGCATCGGTATTAACCGCAAAATCCTTTTTGGTCTCGTAGCCTAACTTTTCAGAAAGTGCACCTTCCAGAACATCAACATTTCTGTTTTCACAAAAGGTTAATGGAATGACCAGCCAATAATTGGCAGTCCCCACTTTACCATCTTCTCTATGATATCCATTAAACGTTCTACCTTCAAAATTAGAGATATCAGGAGCTGTCCAAGTGTACGCTTCTTTAGTATCCTGAAATTCCGCCGAGGCATGTTTTACATTTTCAGTAGTAATAGCACAACCTTCCGCTATGGGCTGGGTGGCTTTACCGATTAAAACACCATACATATAAATTTGATCACCCACATTAAAGTCTTGTAGCGTGAACTTATGTTTCTGTTTGATGTTCTCTTTTAAGGTCACTTGCTTACCTGCAATGTTAGTTACCAAACCTTCTTTTAAAGGTGTGATAGCCACAATAACGTTATCCTTTGGATCTATTTGAACGTAACTTTCGATCATTATCTTTTTATTTTCGAACTGCTTTAACTATTGCAAGCGCATTTTTTACATCTTGCTCTAATTTAGCATAATCTTTATTAGCAATAATATCTTTTGAGATCAACTGGGACCCCATACCAACGCAGGTTACACCTGCATCAAACCATCCTTTTAAGTTTTCCTCTGTTGGAGACACACCACCTGTTGGCATGATACTCGTCCATGGCTGAGGGCCTTTAATACCTTTTACAAATTGAGGACCGTAGATATCCCCGGGGAACAACTTTACAATTTCACAGCCTAATTCTTCTGCTTTGGTAATTTCTGTTAACGTACCACAACCTGGTGACCATAATACCTTTTTACGGTTACAGGCAATTGCAATATCTTCTCTTAAAACTGGAGTTACAATAAAGTTTGCTCCCAATGCCATGTATAACGATGCTGCAGCCCCATCGGTAACAGAACCTACACCCATAATCATACCTGGTAATTCGTTGATGGCGTATTTTGTTAATTCGCCAAAAACTTCATGGGCAAAATCGCCACGAGCGGTAAACTCCATTAAACGCGCCCCACCATCGTAACATGCTTTTAATACTTTTTTACTTAATTCTATATCGTTGTGAAAAAATAAAGGAATCATTCCTGTATCTTTCATGGCTTGAGCCACTTCTAATCTTGAAAATTGTGCCATTTTTATTGTATTAGTTGGAAGTCCGTAGTTGGAAGTCCGAAAATTTTAAATTGATAAATAAATAGAAGTTTAGAGCATCACATCGAACTCCAAACTTCTATCTTCATACTTTTTTATCTCGCAACACGCCCTGAAGCGTCGCCACCCATTAATTTTTGAACTTCATCAACAGTTACCAAGTTTGCATCACCTTTAATAGTGTGTTTTAAACAAGACGCTGCAACAGCAAAATCCAATGCGTTTTGATCGTTATCCGGATACGTTAATAATCCGTAGATTAAACCTCCCATAAATGAATCTCCACCACCTACACGATCAACGATATCGGTAATTTGATATTGACGTGTCTGTAACATTTGTTTACCATCATATAAAACGCCTGCCCATGTGTTATGAGACGCAGAAATAGAACCTCTTAACGTAGTGATTACCTTTTTAGCTCTTGGGAACTTTTTCATCATTTGTTGACAAACAGATAAGAATGCTTCCGCCTTCACATCATGTCCAGCTGTTTGAACAGCTGCTCCTGCAGGCTTAATACCAAAGTGCATTTCTGCATCTTCCTCATTTCCTAAAATAACATCACAATAAGACGTTAATTCAGTCATGATAGCCTCACGATCTCCACCAAATTTCCAAAGCTTAGCCCTGTAATTCAAGTCTGTTGAAATTGTAATGCCTTTTTTGCTTGCCGCTTTGACAGCTTCCAAACAAACATCCGCAGAACTTTGGGAAATCGCAGGCGTAATACCCGTCCAATGAAACCATTCAACTCCTTCAAACACAGCATCCCAATCTACCATTCCCGATTGAATACTGGCCATTGAAGAATATGCTCTATCATAAACTACTTTACTTCCTCTAGATACCGCTCCAGTTTCCAAAAAGTAGATCCCTAAACGATCACCGCCCCAAACAATTTTATCAACACCTACGCCTCTTTTACGCATTTCCATCATGGCACATTCACCAATATCATTTTTTGGTAAACGTGTTACGAAATCGCATGAAATACCATAGTTTGCCAATGAAACTGCTACATTAGATTCTCCCCCACCATAAATTGCATCAAAATTATTTGCTTGTGAAAATCTTAAAAATCCTTGAGGAGCTAATCTTAACATGATTTCTCCAAATGTTACTACTTTTGCCATTCTTAATTTAATTTAGTTAGTTGTTAATACTTATATTTTAAAATCTACAGTTGCCTTTATTACGCCAGTTTCTGGATTTAACCAACTATCAAAGTTGGCAATCATCTCAGTATAAGGCACATTGTGTGTTATGAAAGAATCCGTAGGGAATTGGTCTAGCACGCTAATAACGTGTTCAAAATCTTCTGTAGTAGCATTTCTACTGCACATTAATGTCATTTCTTTTGAATGCACTTTCGGATGGCTATACGTTAAGTCTCCTTTTGATAAGCCTACCAAGACAAATCTTCCACCATGGGACATATAGCTTGGGCCCGCTTCTAGAGCAAATTTATTTCCTGAAGCATCAAAAACGGCAGTAGCTAATTCTCCGTTTGTAATTTTTTCTATTTGTTCAACAGGGTTTTTACCAGCATTCACCACATAATCAACACCAATTTTTTCTTTGGCGTATGTCAACCTATCTTCGTTCATATCGATTGCAATGACTTTAGCACCTTCTATCTGCGCCAATTTCATGATACCAATACCAATTGGCCCACAACCTACTACAACCACAAATTCACCGGCTTTTACATCAGCTCTTCTCACAGCATGGGCGCCAATAGCCAATGGCTCTACAATTGCCATTTCATCATCACTTAAATTATTCGCCTTTAATAAAATGTTAGTGGGCACAGTTATTTGCTCTTGCATACCTCCGTCGCCATGAACTCCCAAAACCGTAATGTTTGTACAGCAATTGGTTTTACCATTTCTACACGCAATACATTTTCCGCAGCTTACATAAGGCATAACCACTACTTTATCTCCAGCTTTTATACCCTGAGGATTATCATCAATTTCCAGAACTTCAGAAGCTAATTCATGACCCAAGATTCTCGGATATGTAAAAAATGCTTGATTACCGCCGTAAGCATGTAAATCTGTTCCACAGATGCCAACTTTATTGATTTGCAATAATGCTTCTCCTGATTTTCTTGTTGGTGCTGCTTTCTCTTTTAGTAAAAATTCCCCTGGTTTTTCGCAAACTATATACTTCATGTGCTTACTATTTATTATTTTTTAGTTGTAAGATGTAACTTATTATATGCTAAAAATAACCATTTTTTTTAAAGATAAACAATTATTTTAACCCTATTATTTTTACTTATTTAACGACCTTCTTTTTAACTGTTACAACGTTTGAACAATTAAGCAAAATACAGCAAAATATAAACACAGCTACTTTTAAACAGAATCTCTAAAGACTATTAAATCAAATATTTATGGGAATATTGGTGCTGGTTTAGTTGGTTTAAATTTTGAACTCAACAAAAAAATAGTATATTTGTTCAAACGATGGAACAAAAGTATAAAAAAATTGTCACATAAAAAAAAATCTACCATAAAAGATATTGCCAATGTATTGGGTATTACCCCATCAGCAGTTTCCAAGGCTTTGAATGACCACCCAAGGATAAGTAAAAAGACTAAAGATGCTGTTAAACAGGTTGCCGAAAACCTCAACTATCAACCAAATCATCTCGCTAGCGCCTTGAGAAAAGGCAAAAGTAATTTAGTTGGTGTTATTATTCCTCGTGCAAATAGCAATTTTTTCTCTTCTATTATTGAGAAAATTGAAGATATTCTAAACGAAAAAGGATACAATGTAATTATTACCCAATCTAATGAATCTTACAAAAAAGAATGTAGAAGTATTGAAGCTTTACTTTTTACACAAGTTGATGGGATTATAGCTTCTATGGCAAATGAAACCGTTAACTTAGACTACTATAAAAAAATAAAGGATAAAGGTATTCCTCTAATTTTATTTGATAGAGGTGAAAACGATCTTGATGTTGATTATATAGGAATAGACGATTATTTGAGCAGCCATATTGTAATTGAACACCTTGTTGCACAAGGTTGTAAGCGTATAGCACACCTTGGTGGTTTTAGCCATACACGGATTTATAAAAACAGAATTAGAGGCTATGTTGACGCCTTAGAAAAACACAATCTTCCTATTGAAAACGATTTAATTTATGAGTGTAACTTAAGAAAAGTTGATGGCAGGGACATCATGAAAAAATTACTAGAACTTCCCTATAGACCAGATGCGGTTTATGCTTCTGGAGACTATGCAGCGCTTGGTGCTCTTGAAGTTATGAAAGAACAAAACATAAGGGTACCGGAAGATATTGCCCTAGTTGGTTTTAGCAACGAACCTTTTTCTTCTTTAATTACACCATCAATTTCCTCGGTTGAACAACATAGTGAAGAAATAGGTAAACTGGCAGCAGAAACTTTTTTAAAACGTATTGCCAATCCTGACGAAAAAGTATCATTAAATAAAATGATTTTGAAACCTGAATTAATTATTAGGGCTTCTTCAAATAGGAAATAAACTACCTCGGCGCAGGCCCACGAGGTATTAAAATTCCAAAAAATCAATCCCAATAGCTATCGGGACTAAATTCCAAAAAATAAATAAACCACTAATTTTAAAGCACAAAAAAAGCGAGCACTTCTGCCCGCTTCTAAACTAAAAACTAACTCAAAATTAACAAAAATAACTTTCAGGTTATTCTTGTTGTATTTTTAAACTGAATGCAAAGTCACAAGGTTTTTTAGATGGCAATGTAACATGTAAACCGTCTTCTTCCTGAGACCATTTTAAAGTTTCATCACTACCTAACATGCTTATAGATTTTACGGCTTCGTTTTTATCTATCGATTTTATAACCACTTTTCCATTTTCAGGCCATCCTAAAAGTATAGCATATAGGTTTCCGTCTTTTTGTGTAAAACGCATATCTTGACCTGTAAAATCTTTATTTCCCCCTTCCGAATGGTGACCAGTACCAACCTCTGTAGGCCCTTCACCAAAAGTTTTCCAGTATTTAGTGTCATAAATAGCTTCTCCATTAATATCTAACCATGCTCCCATTTCCAGTAAAATTTGTTTTTGATCCTCAGGGATTGTTCCATCTGCTTTTGGACCAACATTTAATAATAAGTTTCCATTTTTAGAAACAATATCAATTAGATCATCAATTAAAGAATTAGCCGTTCTAGATTTCCAATTGGTTACGTGAGACCATGAATTTTTACCAATAGAAGTATCTGTTTGCCATGGTAATTTTCTAATACCTGGTAATTTCCCTCTTTCCAAATCATAAATTACGGTACCTTCGGGGAATGCTTGTTCATAGAAGTTCTTGTCTTGTAAAACGACCTCTTTCCCCCATTCTATGCCTTTATTATAGTAATATGCAGCTAATTTTGGACGGTATTCTCTCCATTCCGGAGTGTCTAACATAAAATCGAACCATAAAATATCTGGTTGATAATTATCAATTAAATCTTTTGTTCTTGCCCACCATAATTCTTTAAATTCTTCTGAAACAGGCTCATTTAAATCTTTTCCTTTTTTTGAATATAAATCTGCATATTCTGGATCTGTAGTGTCAAAATGATCTTTTTTATTAAAGAAAGACCAGTTGAAGGCATAATGGGAAGATGCTCCCATAATGAGTCCTTTAGAGCGCCCTTCTTTCATTAGTTCCCCTAAAATATCTCTTTTAGGCCCCATTTCTACAGCATTCCACCGCGTTGTATTTGATTTATACATTGCAAAACCATCATGATGGTCTGCGACCGGAACTACATATTTAGCACCTGCTTTTTTGAATAAATCAATCCATTCTGCCGCGTTGAAGTTCTCACCTTTAAACATTGGAATAAAATCTTTATACCCAAATTCTTTAAGATCTCCCCAATTTTTTACGTGATGTTTATTTACATCAGAAGGACCTGTTCTTTGAAGTTTTAATTCTGCAGTAAATTGAGCGGAATCCATATACATATTTCTAGGATACCATTCTGAACCATATGCAGGAACTGAATAGGCACCCCAATGGATAAAAATCCCAAACTTTTGCTTATTGAACCATTCTGGGTCTTTATAATGTTTTTTAATCGATTCCCAATTGGGTTCGTAAACTTTTTTAACTTCTTGTGAATCTGCTATATTCGCTTTTTTATCGTTATTAGATTTACATGCAGTAATTAAAATAACAGAAAATAGCAGTAAAATAAGGTTGGATTTTTTGGTCATTCTTTAGGAAATAAGATATTTAAAATTGTAGCTTAAAACTGGGATACTAAATTCTTGTTTTTTTATTGCTTGTTTGAAACAATATGTTCTAATAACTACAACAAATGGTCAGAATGTATGTTTTAAGCTCCTTAAACGCACTCTTTATTTACTTTTTCACCTAACTTCATTAAAACCCATATTATGAAATACAACTTTTACACCAGTTAAGATTGGTTACTATTTAAACATGATACATAAGTAAAGTAAAACCCTTTACTTTTAATTTTGCAACCAAATTAAAAAAACTCGAAATGTCATTACAATGTAAAGCGGCTATATCAATTGGCGATGGAAAATTTACAATAGAAACTATTAGCGTAAATCAACCAAAAAAAGATGAAGTATTAGTAAAACTGAAGGCTTCTGGTTTGTGCCATACAGATCATGATTCTTTAACATGGGGCATGCCTATTGTTTTAGGTCACGAAGGCGCTGGAATTGTAGAGGCAATTGGAGAAGACGTAGAGCATATAGATGTTGGAGATGAAGTGATTT
Source organism: Algibacter sp. 2305UL17-15 (assembly GCF_040720935.1). Lineage (NCBI taxonomy): Bacteria > Pseudomonadati > Bacteroidota > Flavobacteriia > Flavobacteriales > Flavobacteriaceae > Algibacter > Algibacter sp. 2305UL17-15. The sequence goes on along the minus strand of NZ_JBFDAE010000003.1, from coordinate 22,525 downwards.
TGAATTGGGCTACACCGTGTTACACCTGTTTTCAATGTCAAGAAGGCAACCAACATATCTGTGAAACCAATTCTCCGGTAATAGCCAATCATGCAGGGAAACTCCCTGGAGGTCATGTGGCTATTGAAGGGACTACATGGAATGGAACTCCCATTGAACGCTCTTTTAATATCGGTACACTTTCAGAATATACCTTGGTACGCGCATCCGCAGTCGTGAAAAAGAAAAGTGAAAAATTATCTTTTGAAGCAGCTTCTATTGTGTGTTGTGGTGTTATGACGGGTTGCGGTTCTGTTTTTAATTCGGCTCAAGTAACTTTGGGAAGTTCAGTCGTGGTTTTGGGAACTGGTGGTGTTGGATTGAACGTTATTCAAGCAGCAAGAATTTCTGGAGCAGCCAAAATTATTGCGATTGATATTAATGAAACGCGTTTAGAAATGGCGAAAGAATTTGGTGCAACCGATGTAATTTTAGCCGATAGAAATGACAAAGGTTTAAACAATGCAGCAGAAGTTGTAAAAACAATGACCGAAGGTCGCGGAGCTGATTTCGCTTTTGAATGTACTGCAGTCCCTGCTTTGGGAGTTGCGCCCTTAGCCATGATAAGAAATGCTGGAACAGCAGTTCAGGTAAGTGGTATTGAAGAAGAAATTACTGTGGATATGCGCTTGTTTGAATGGGACAAAAAATACATCAACCCTTTATACGGCGCAGCGAGACCTGAAATTGATTTTCCGAAATTAGAAGCTTTGTATGATAAAGGCGATTTAATGCTGGACGAAATGATTACCAAAACATACCCGCTCGAAGATTTACAACAAGCTTTTGATGATATGTTAAGTGGTAAAAATGCAAAAGGAGTGATTGTATTCGATTAAATAATATGACCAAATTTAGAACTACCGAAGTATCAGACCCAGAATTTGAAAGTAATAATCTGAGATTTATTACCGTAAAAACGAATAATTTAAAAGGACGAGGAGACATCTGTGTTTTTGTTCCGAAAGTTGACAATGCAAAAGATTTACCTGTTGTAATTCTACTTCATGGTGTTTACGGTAGCGCATGGATTTGGGCCCATAAAGCTGGTGCACATTTTACGGCTAACAAGATGATTGAAAATGGAGACATTAAACCATTCATTTTGGCAATGCCGTCAGATGGATTGTGGGGCGATGGTTCTGCATATCTTCCACATAATGGAAAAAATTTTGAAAACTGGATTGTGGATGATGTGAGACACGCAGTACTTGAAAATATAGATGTAGCTTCTAAAAATTCAACATTTTTTATCTCCGGATTGTCAATGGGTGGTTATGGCGCCTTGCATTTGGGTGTAAAATATCCACACATTTTTAAAGCTATTTCCGGACATTCTTCTATTACTCATATTGACCAAATGCCTTTATTCGTTGAAGAACCGCAGGACAGCTACCCTGATACAGATTTAGACGAAGTTTCTGTATTCAGGACTATTCTGAAAAACAAAAACAACCTACCCAAAATTCGTTTCGACTGCGGAAAAGACGATTTATTAATTGAACACAATCGCAAGCTTCACAGAGAATTAACGGATCAGAACATTACACATGTTTATCAAGAATTTGAAGGCAAACACGAATGGGACTATTGGCGGGAACATTTAAAAGACACGTTGTTGTTTTTTGATGGGCTTATTTAAATCCAAAAAATATCCCCTTTCAGAATAAGTATTGGCTCATTCTTTTTTTCAACTATTTAAAATACGATGGCTATAATATCGGCTACATGAGTCTAATTATTGAAAACATTGTTGTCCGATAAAAGACATAAAAGACAAAAGACCCTGCCTGCCGGCAGTCGCTGCGCTGCAAGAATCAAGAATAAAGACTTGACCCTAACTAATTGAAAATCAGTATAAATTTCTCATACATCGTAATTTATAAATTTATAAAAAAGGTAGGGTGTCTTGGTTTAAAAACTCTCGAAAGGCAATAAAATCGATACTTCAAAGGATGACAAAATATTTTAATCGGACATAAATATATGGAAAAGTAAAAACTAAAGCTTAAATTGAAAAAACATTTTATCTTATACCCTTAAATTCTTTTATTTCACTTAAAAGAACAATAAGTTTGAGCTTTCGCACTTTACAATCAATACAAAACACTTAGTTTAAATGAAAAAATCACGATTTATAGTTCCTGTTTTAATTGTATTTAGCTTCGTATTAATCTTTTTTAACTGCAAAAAAGAACCAAAAGTTTATGCCGACATCATTTACAAAAAACCCGAAATAGTAAAAATACCAGCAGTAAATTTTCTATCGCCTGAAGAAAGCATTAAAACCATGTATTTACCTGAAGGCTATCGTATGGAATTGGTTGCTAGCGAGCCCATGATAAACGAGCCTGTTGTTATGGAATGGGATGCTAACGGAAAACTTTACGTTGCCGAAATGCTAACCTACATGCAAGATATAGACGGTACAAACGAAAACGAACCATGGAGCAGAATATCTGTTTTGGAAGATTTGGATCATGATGGTAAAATGGATAAAAGCACCGTTTTTATCGACAGTCTTTTATTACCAAGAATTATTATGCCCTTAGATGATCGATTAATTGTTGGCGAAACATACAATCGGGATATTTGGAGTTATCGTGATACCGATGGCGACAATGTAGCAGATGAAAAAGTATTGCTCTTAAAAGATGATAAAAGGGATAATGCGAATCTAGAGCACCAATCGGCGAGCATGCTTTGGAGTATCGATAACTGGCTATACCTTTCCAGAAATTCAATTCGTTATCGTTTTACGCGCGGTAAACTTGAAACAGATACCTTGCAAGATGCTCCAAACGGGCAATGGGGATTGACCCAAGATGAAATCGGGCAACTGTATTATTCTAGTGCAGGAGGAGAAACTGCTGCTCTGGGCTACCAACAACATCCTTTTTATGGCAATTTAGAAATGCCCGGAAAATGGGAAGAAGGTTTTGAAGCCGTATGGCCCATTATAGGAACGCCTGATGTTCAAGGAGGTTTGATGCGTTTACGTGAAGACGGCACACTAAATCACTTTACTGCTAGTTGCGGTCAAGCCATATTTTTAGGCGATAAATTGCCGCTTTATGGTGATTTATTTATTCCAGAGCCTGTTGGAAGATTAATTCGTCGTGCAAAAGTAGAACGTATTAATGGGAAAACAGTATTAAGCAATCCTTATGAGCAAACCGAATTTTTGGCTTCAACGGATGCCAACTTTAGACCAGTAGATATGAAAACCGGTCCAGATGGCTGTTTATATGTCGTGGATATGTATCGTGGTATTATTCAAGAAGGCAATTGGGTTAGAAAAGGAAGTTTTTTACGTCCTGTTGTAGAAAAAATGGGCTTTGATAAAAACATTGGCAAAGGTAGAATTTACAGAATTGTTCATGATGACATAGATCCTGCCAAAAAAGAAAAGTTGCTGGATAAATCATCTAAAGAATTGCTTTCATACTTAAATCATCCAAATGGTTGGTACAGAATGAATGCCCAAAAATTAATTGTTTTAAAAGGCGATACTTCTGTTGTTAAAAGTCTGAAAAAAATGGCTAAAAATGATGATGCGCCTTTAGGAAGATTACATGCCCTTTGGACTTTAGACGGATTAGATGCTATAGGTGAAGCCATTTTATTAAACGCTTTAGAAGATGAAGATTCAAGAGTAAAACAAGCTGCAATTAGATTATCTGAACCCTATTTAAAGACAAATAACAAAGAAATATTCAAGGCTTTAACTGCTCTAAAAAATGATGCTGACGTCAATGTCCCTAATCAATTGATACTTTCTTTAGGCACACATAAAACTGATGAAACAAAAGCTGTTATTAAAGACATCATGGATGCTTACCCTGAAAACGAAGTCATTTTGGTTTCAGCTACCGAATACCTAAAAGAAGTGCCACCAGTAATAGAACAACTTAAAAAGAAGTATGTTTTAGAAAACCCTAACGTAAGAAATAGCATTGTTTCAGGTTACACAAACTATAAAAACATTTGTTCTGCCTGTCACGGTCCCGACGGCGAAGGCATCGAAGGTTTAGCCCCTACACTTATTGGTTCGCCAAGGGTTACTGGTCATCCAGATATAATGACAAAAATAATATTGAATGGACTTACGGGGCCTATTGACGGCAAAGAATATTCGGGGATTATGGTTGGCATGAAAAACCAGGACAACCAATGGCTTGCTAGCGTATTAACCTATGTAAGAATGCATTTAAATGATGCACCTGCAATTCCGCAATGGAGAGTAAATCACGTTAGAGAACAAATTAAAGATAGAGAAGGCTATTGGACTCTAGAAGAACTTTATAAAAAATAGAACTATCATGTTTATTGTTATAATCCACGGCACTAAGCAGGAGCTTAGTTGTAGCTGGGGAAGTTGTATTTGCTCCATTATTTTTTGTAATCACTAGTCTTTCCTCTTTTTTTATGATTTAAATAAAGTAAAATTAACTGACCTAGTAAAAACACTATAAACACTCCCAATAAAACTTTCCACACAACACTAATAAATACTGCTGTTATAAATGAAGCTGCCAAAACATTTAATAATAAATAAGACACCCATGGAATAACAATAACTGATAATAAAATTAAAACAAAACTCCAGATTCTTTAGCCCATCAAAATCGACTTTATTATCAACAATAAAAGTAGCACAAACTAGCAGAACCCAAATTAAGATAATTTGCGCATACCATTCTTCCCAATACAAATAGAAGAAATAGGTACATGCGCAAATTTCTAATAAGCCTAATAGCAGATTTAATTTGTGTTTGTTTGTTCGACCGAAAAGAAAAAGCTCCAAAAGCAGCGGAAGCAAAAGGATTTAATTTGTGTTTGTTTGTTCGACCCCGTCAGGGTCGCATTAAACATATCGCTATTTATTTTCTATACATATTTGAATCCTTCGGATTCTTTTTTATGCAAATCATTCAAATAGATAATCTTCTTTACGTTCAATTTGAAATTTTTATACGAAATCCGCTATGGCTAAGCTCATGCTTGGTGGCGTAACAAGTTATTTAATAACATTTAATTTTCCCTCCACTCACTCAGCTCAAAAGCATTCAGCCAAATACCCTTATCGCCTGCGCCGTCAAAATTAACAATCACAGGATTTTTACCATCAGAAGTGAATACAAACTCCCCCATTCCAGGTAATTCCCATTGCATTTCCTTTCCATCTGTTACATTTACAGCATACGCTTTTTCTATGGAAGAGGATGTTACCTTTAAATCCGTTTCATAAGGTAATTTATGAATTGTAACCGATTTTAATTTTTCCTTATTCGGATCCATAGAATCAGAATTACTACTAGGAGCATGATGCCATGTTTTTAATTTATAAGTACCTTTTGGCAAGTTTTCAAACGTTAGATTTAATCCTTCATCATCTATTGCAATAACGCCATCGCCATAAGCAAAACCATATTTCCCGATGACATTCATTTCCCCCAACCATCGGCAAATTCCATCGTTAGAAGCTGTTGTCAATTTAGCTTTTACGCCTTCAAAATTCTTAAAACTATATACATTTTCATTGTCATCCTCACCATTCCAAAAGTTCCAACCGAATTGTACTAATTGGTCTGATGCACCAAGATCTACGAGTTCTCTTTCGAAATCATAAATAGGTTTTGCATTCGTCTGAATATAATTTGTGTTATTAGAAATTAAAGTAACCGTTGCCCTATCATATTTTAAACCTTTAGATTTTGCATAAACTGTAATAGTTTCGGCAGTATTTCCTGCTTTAATTAGTGCTGGAGCAACACCATACTCGGTAAACATTGGATTAGAATTTATATTTGCGCCATCTCCAATAACACTTGCATCGCCTTTTACAGAAAAGGTTACTAAGTTTTTCGAATCACTTACAGTTGTTCCGTTTTTATCTACAATTGTAGCATATGCCATTAAAATATCATTTCCATCTGCAATAAAACTTCTTCCTTTAGTATCTAGTTTCAATTTAATAGCATATGGTTTCCCCGGTGTTTGTTGAGCTGTTTCAATTACTTTTCCATCTTTAAAAACAGCTTTTGCAACCAGCTTTCCTGCTTTATAGTTTATATTCTTAAAATGAAATGGCGGATGCTCTAAACCATCATAAATAGTATCCTGACTTGGTTTGCTTTTAGCAATTTCCTTTCCGTTAAGCGTTAATGACACCTCATCGGCATTACTAAAAACAGTAACTTCATCTGTACCTGAAACCCAATCTTCTTCAATAGAAATAAAAGGCGTTTCTAACAATTCAGATTTATACCATTTCAATTGAGGTCTTGGGTATCTAAAAATAGTCATCATACCGCTTCTAGTTCTATCGATATTACTTTTGGCCTTATCATGGGATGGATGAAATGTGTAATATGCATGGGCTGTCCAAGAAATTAAACCTGTCATCATGGGGTCTTTTTTGTAAGGTGCGACCGCTTTGGGGCCGCTACGACCTTCCATGGCGAAAATAGGTTCCGACCTATCCCATAAAAAAGGACCGTACAACATATTCGCATTAATGTCGGTTAGTCCTGATGCTTGCCACCCCGTCCAACGTGCACCTTGAGACGCCGTTAAACGCATTGGATCTTCTTGTTTAATGGTATTATGAATCCTTGGCACATAACCGCGGTGGTTGACGCCTGCGCCCCACATCACTATAGATGCATGATTGCGATGGTTTCGAACCATTGTTCTGGCAGATTTCTCTAAATTATCCCACCATGCATCATTTTGCGACATTGAAATCCATGTTGGTGCTTCTTCATAAACCAAAATCCCCAGTTCATCACAGGCTTGGATTAAGGCATCATCTTGTGGATAATGTGCAGTTCTCATAATATTAAATCCGAATTCCTTAAACTGCAGCATATCTTTATAATGCAACGCATTCGGTACCGCATCGCCTATATAAGGATATTGTTGATGACGGTTAAAACCTATCAATTCAATAGGCCTATGATTCAGCATAAAACCTTTTTCTGGATCTAATTCAAACTTTCGAAGTCCTATTTTATTTTCAACAAAATCAATTTCTTTTCCATCAATTAAAACCAAACTATTCACTCTATATAAATACGGATTTTCGGTATCCCAAAAATGTACATCGTCCTCTAGACTTCCTATTTGATTGAACTGATATTCTTGTCCGACGCTTATCGTTTTACTATCCGTAAGTCTTAAAACGACAATACCTTCAGTATTAATAATTCGTGTTACAAGTGTTACTGCTTTAGGATTTTCAGCTTCATTCTTAATCGACGTTTTAATATTAATAACCGCGTTTTTATTAACAGGATCTATAGTAGGTGTGGTAATGTTTACGCCTGAATTTAAAGTTTCCCAGTTAAAAGTGACGTGTACAGGATGTGTTTCAACTAAATACACATCGCGATATAATCCGCTAAACTTCACATAATCAAACGGTCCTGGGTCTGGAGGCACAACGTCATTTCTTCTGTTATCGCAAAGTACAGTCACTTGATTGGTTTTTCCGCGTTCTACGTAATCTGAAATATCGAAATGGAAAGGTGTGTAACCACCTACGGCATGTTGATCGATGTGTTCTCCATTCATCCAAACATCAGTCACTTGGTGTGCGCCTTCAAACTCTAAAAACACTTTTTTATTAGAATTGCTGACCTTGATATCTTTTCTATACCAACCTACTTTTCGATGGAATACGAGTTGGGTTTTATCATCGTTCAACCCATCAAGAGTTAAAGATGTTAATTCTAAAGTATGTGGAATAGTAACAGTTTCCCATTTCGAATCATCTAAATCTATTTTAAAATTTTCGGCATCAGGATTTCCTAGTTGAAACTTCCAACCTTGATTAATGATTTCTTTTGTTCTATCGCTATCCGGAAAACCATAAGGTAAATTTTGAGCTAAACATAAATTAAAAGCAATAAAAACCGTGAAGAATGATATTATGATTTTCATACCATAAATTACTTTTTATTAAAATTATCCACATCCAACGTTAAAATATCATGACGTTCATCTGGTCTGGTTATTATGAATTTGTAATTTTCTAAATTGAGATCTTCAACATGTCTAGCCATTAATCCATAAGATGGTAAAATTCCGAAAAGACTAAACTCTGGATATTTTGTTTCATCTTCTATTACATTAATATTTTTATGTTCAGCTAAACCACCTCCAGGCAATGTAATGTAGATATTCTTTAAATTAATTTTACCCACTTTATAATTAGGCGTTCCAGTTATAAAAACACCAGCTGGTGGAGATACTCTAGACCCATCTAAATCTGCCGATGACCCTGTAATATTTAAAATATTCACATTGTTTATGGATCCTACCTCCCGTTTTGGCGCATCTCTATAAGTACGCAGACGCTCTCCCAACCTTATAAAAATGGGCATATCTACGTTTGTCATATTAATACTATCTATTGTAACATCAGTAATATTGGCACCATCTACACTCAATATTTTTATACCTCCGCCTTTAGTATAATTTACTTTACACCGTCGGATATCGATATTGTACATATCGCCCATAGATTCTGTTCCTAACTTAATTGCTCCCCATTCACTTTTTAATGTACAATCACTTACCTTAACATTATAAGTTGGCAACGGGCTTGTGGTTTTTAAACAAATAGCATCGTCGCCAGTATTGATATAACAATTTGTTATTTGCACATCGTGACTTGAATCGATATCAATACCATCATTATTTTTATTGGCATGGCCGTATATTTCTAAACGATTAACATTTATAGCGTTACATTGAAAAAAATGGCATGTCCAAGCTGCCGACTGTCTCAACAACAGACCATCCATTTTTATATTTTCACTTCTTACAAAACGAATTAAAAAAGGTCTGTTTGCTACTAATTTGTTTATGGTGTTTTTTTCATAACCTTTATTCATTAATTTTTCACGAAGTGTTTTACTCTCAAAGATTTTACCTCTACCATCTATCACTCCAGTACCTACCAATCCAATATTTTTAGCATCAATTGCTCCAATTAAGCATTTACCCCTAACCTGCCCTGTGGCATCAACAAATGAGTCTATATTTCTATAATCCTCTGGGTTTTCGCTTCCAATTAAGGACGCGTTTTCTTCAATTTTTAGGGTAACGTTATCTTTCAATAGAATTGTTCCGGTAACATAATCGCCTCCTTCTACAAGAACTTCTCCTCCTCCAGATTTATGGCAAGCATCAATGGCCGATTGAATAGCTAAAGTATTATTGGTTTTATAATCACCTATAGCTCCAAATTCTTTTATGCTACAAAAGGAAGTGCTTTTTTTACATGCAACAAATGATAAGCAAAAAGCTATGATTGCGAAGTTGAGTACTCTCATAGATAGTTGGTTTTGGTTTGATTTATATTGATAGGTAAATATTGCTATTTTTTCAGTCTTTTTTAATGTCATATGTATAGAATACTGAAACATATGTTCTCATTTTACTTTAACCGCTTCACGATGATGACCAAAAATCATTTAATTTAAACTTATTGTACCAATGCCAATATCTTATCTTTTGTAATTTTATTATCTATCTTTAAAGTATTGTTCTATTTATAAATGAGCAGTAGAATGGTTTAACCCGACAAAATAACCCACAAAAAAAGCACTCTGATTAGAGTGCTTCAATATTTATAACTTTTAATGTGCTTATTGTTTTAACTAGCCTTTTGCTGTTCCTCAATTCTTTTTTTCATTTTCTCAACCTTCATTTGGTCTTTGGTTGCATTTTGAGTATTAACTTTCTCTAAACGATTTAACTCAAGACGTATTTCATCACTACGTTTTTTAAGTTTTGCCAACTTTTCATCCCTAGCTTTTTGTCTTTGCAAACGCTCTTCATGCTTAATTGCAGCAATACGCTCTAATTCTTGTTCTTGTTTTTTAAGACGCATTTTTTCTAAGGCTACAGTTCCGTAAGCATAACCATACATGCTTAAAAAGAGTAATCCTATCAATCCTAATATTATTAAGCCATTTTCCATAATTGTATCTTTTGAGGTAAAATCTTTTAAATTTATAAAAATCTTTCCAGACTTTCTAAATTATTTAATAAAAGTAGCACAAAGAGGTACATACATTAAAATAAAAAAGGTAAAGTACTTAAAAAAAAGGTCAAAGTTGATAATATCCCAAAGAATCAATAGTTAACTTCTATTTTCTCAAGACTATTATTCTGATGTTGTTTTCAAATGGCTGTTGTTCCAATTTAAAATCCCACCTTCCAATTCATAAATAGTTTCAAAACCCGCTTCTTTAAATACTGAAACACTTTTAGCACTTCGTTTTCCGGAACGGCAGTAAATAAATACTGGCGCAGTGGTGTCTAATAATTTAACGTTATCGGCAAAACTTTCGGAAAAATAATTGAGGTTTTTTGCATTTTTCAGATGACTCGTAGCAAACTCATCTGGTTTTCTTACATCTACAAGCTGAACATTTGCTTTGCTTATCTCAACTTTAAATGCCTCTGAGTTTAATTTAACTGATTCGTTTTGGGTAAACAATTGGCAACTTCCTGCCATAAAACTCAAAAATATGAAAAGAACTTTTTTCATACTTCTTATTTAAGATTCTAAATCAACAACCTCTCCTGTCCAATCTAGCATACCGCCTTCAAGATTATACGCATTTTCAAAACCGAGTTGTTCCATGATTTGGCATGCTTGTCCGCTCCTGTTACCAGAACGACAATACACATAATAATTTTTACTTTTATCTAGGTCTTCTATTTCATTGATAAACTCCTGCCCTTTATATATATCTAAATGAATGGCGTTGGGGATAATTCCATCTGCAACCTCAGCTTCAGTTCTTACATCCAAAACAACGGCATTATCATCTTTAGCCAGTTGTTCTGTCCACTCTTCTTGTGTTAAATCTTCCATGTTTTTTTTAAAAAAATTATATGCTGCAAAATTAATATAACTAAATGTATAGACGAAAAAAAATCCGAAGTATTACACCTCGGACTTCTTTGCAAATTTCTTGCCCTTTTTTAAACCTTAATTGAACAACCTATAGCTTTAGTTTTTTTCACTTTAACCTCTTTTCCTTCCAATAAAGCGTCAACAGCATCTTCAAGATAAGTTTCTTTTACAGCATCAGGATTTCTAGAACTATCATCTATAGCACCTATGTATTTTACAACTAATCCTTTTTTCGTCTTCTCTAACACAAAATTATGGGGCGTTTTGGTGGCTCCAAACTTTGGATATACTTTTTGCCCTTCATCTACCAAATACGGAAATGTAAAGCCTTTTTCTTGAGCTCTTTCCTGCATTGCCTCAAAACTATCTCCTGGTTTTGAATTAGGGTTATTTGGATTTATTGCAATTACAGGATAGCCTTTAGGGGCATACTTTTTATCTAAAGCAATAAGTCTGTCCTCATTGGCTACCGAAAACGGGCATGTATTACAGGTAAATGTGACTATAAATCCTTTTGCATCCTTATAATCTGCTAACGACACCATTTTTCCATCAATATTCTTTAACGAAAAATCATCGACCACATCCCCAATGTCATAACCACGATCGTGATTAATTTTAGAATTGGTAAATGCACTTGTAACTATTACCAAAGTTACGATAGATACTACTTTAATTATTTTTTTCATCTGTTTATTTTATTTGTTTAACTTCTTTTTCAAGTTCTTCATAGGTAAAAGATTTCTCAAAAAACTTACGTTCATTCTTATTATAAATTATGGTTGCAGGTATAGAGCCTGACCATGATTCATCTATTTCGTTGATCCATTTATTTTCGTTTGAATCATTTAAAACAATAACCTTGCTCTTTAAATTCTTATTAATAATGAATGGTTTTAATTTAGATTCATAAACATGCGGAAAGTCTAAACTCACTAAAATAACCGCTACGTTTTTGTCCTTATATAATTCGTTCAGCTTCTCAAAATAAGGCAATTCTTTTACACAGGGCCCACACCATGTAGCCCAAAAATTAATGACATACGTTTTATTATCTTTTTTATTTAAAAACTGCTTAAAACCTTCAAAGTCATATATTTCTAAATCAACCTCTTGAGCATTAGTTTCTATAGCTTCAATTTTGTGATTATCAACTTCTGTTAGAACCTCTGATTTCTTTTTATCAGCACAAGAAAATACTGTAGCCAACAAAAAAAGTAACATATTTAACTTCATAAATTATTAAATCAGACATAAATTTACACAATACAACGCTATCAAAATACTGTTTAACAAATATTTAATCAAAACACATCTCACTAATAATTCTTTTTTTACATTTGTATATACAACGGTTAGGGATGAGAATAGAGGATATTTTAAAAATAAGTTCGGATATTCCATTATCAAAGAGTGTTGTTGTAAACATTTTACATACCTATACATTAATAAATGGAGCATTAAATAAAACCTTAAAACCTCATGATATTTCAATACAACAGTTTAATGTATTGCGTATTTTAAGAGGTCAAAAAGGCAAACCGGCTTCTCTTAGTGTTGTACAAGATAGAATGATAAATAAAATGAGCAATACAACCAGATTGGTTGATAAGCTTATAAAAAAGGGGCTAGTTGTTAAAAGTATAAACAAAGCCAATAGAAGAAAAATTGATATCAGTATTACTGCTGAAGGGTTAAGCTTCTTAGAAAAGATTGATAAAACAATTGATGGCGAAGAAGTAAATATGGTTGCTTCCCTAACGGATAAAGAGGCCACCGAACTTATTAGATTATTGAGCAAACTCAGGTTAATAGCAAACTAAATCTCTCTTGTTTCTCAATGGTCGATTGAAACTACCATAATCTTATGGTAGTTTTTTTATCTAAAAAATCAGGATAAGAATTGCGTAATTCTATTTTCATCTTTATATTTGGTGCGTAGAAAAAATAAAAATGAATAAAAATTTAAACAATACTTGGTGGTGGTGCTTTCGAAACTAAAATTCGTGAAGTAAAATCCTAGTATATTTAAAACTTAAAATATCCAAAAGGCTTGTCATTCACGACAAGCCTTTTTTATATAAAACAATGTCATTTCCGCGAAGGCGGAAACTAATTAAAATGTTGTCATTTCCGCGAAGGCGGAAACTAATTAAAATGTTGTTATTTCCACGAGGGCAGAAAATATATGAAAACGAAATGTATAATGATGAAACATTTTATGTATATATAATTTCTAACAAGAAAGATGGCATATTATATATTGGAATGACAGGAAACATAAAACAGAGAATAACTCGATATAAAAAGAAATATACTAAGGGATTTGCAAATAAACATGGACTAGACATATTGGTTTACTATGAAAAATTTGAAAGTGCAATTGAAGCAATAAAAAGAGAAAAACAGATTAAGAAATGGAATAGATCATGGAAAATAAATCTAATAAATGATTTAAATCCTGATTGGAATGATTTATCTTATTTCTTTATATGAACTTAATTTGAATTAAAAAATTTCCGCCTTCGCGGAAAAGACAATGACAGATTTTATGAAAAAATATAGTCTTTATACCCATCACAAACGCATCCTAACAGATACTATTACGCCGGTTTCTGTCTATTATAAAATACGCGACAAATACCCCAACAGTATCTTGCTGGAAAGTGGCGATTATCATAGAAGCCATAAGAATTTCTCATATATCTGTTTTAACCCTATTGCGACTATTAAAGTTGAAAACGAGGTGATTTCAGAAACTTTCCCTGACGGCAGTTCAACAGAATTGGAAATAACAAAAGATGTGAATGTAGCTGAGGAAATTCATAAATTCACTAAAAAATTCGATACGAAATCGGAAGAAGATTTCAAATTCATCAACAACGGCATTTTTGGCTATACAGCTTACGATGCTGTGCGGTATTTTGAAGATGTTCAAATTAGCAAAAAGGACAATTCTGTGGTTATTCCAGATATGTATTATGCGGTTTACAAAAACATCATAGCCATTAATCACTTTAAAAATGAAGCTTATATTTTCGCACATTGTTATGAAGACACCGAAAATAATATTGACGCGATAGACAAACTCATAAACATTCAAAACTTTGCATCTTATAATTTCAATTCAAAAGGTGCTATTAAATCTAATTTAACTGACGAGGAATTTAGAGAACATGTTGAAGTAGCCAGAAAGCATTGCCAGCGCGGAGATGTATTCCAACTCGTATTATCAAGACGTTTTTCTCAAGAATTCACGGGCGACGATTTTAATATATACCGCGCTTTAAGAAGTATAAACCCTTCGCCTTACCTATTCTATTTTGACTATGGCGATTTTAAAATCTTCGGAAGTTCACCAGAAGCACAACTTATTGTTGATGATGGACTAGCCGAAATACATCCTATTGCAGGGACTTTCAAGCGCACAGGCGATGAGGCCAAAGATGAAATTCTAGCAGAAGAGCTCAAAAATGACGACAAAGAAAACGCCGAACATGTCATGCTAGTAGATTTAGCCAGAAATGATTTAAGCCGACATGGCAGTGACGTAAAAGTGGTCACGTATCGCGAAGTTCAGTTTTTCTCTCACGTTATTCATTTAGTGAGTAAAGTTACGGGACAAAAGCACGACACAACCTCAACCATGCAAGTGGTGGCAGACACCTTTCCAGCAGGAACTTTAAGTGGTGCGCCAAAACATAGAGCGATGCAACTTATTGAAGATTACGAAAAAACAAGTCGTGGCTATTATGGAGGCGCCATTGGTTTTATGGATTTTGATGGTAATTTTAATCATGCCATTATGATACGGACTTTTTTAAGTAAAGATTACAAACTCAATTGGCAAGCAGGCGCAGGATTGGTTTCAAAATCCGATCAAGAAAGTGAACTGCAAGAAGTTTATAATAAATTAGGCGCATTAACAAAAGCTATTAAATTAGCGGAAGATATCTAAAGTTGGAAGTTGGAAGTTGGAAGTTGGAAGTTAGAAGTTGGAAGTTAGAAGTTAGAAGTTAGAAGTTAGAAGTTAGAAGTTAGAAGTTAGAAGTTAGAAGTTAGAAGTTAGAAGTTAGAAGTTAGAAGTTAGAAGTTAGAAGTTAGAAGTTAGAAGTTAGAAGTTAGAAAGGTTTGAAAACTTCTTGGTAGAAAAAAACATTTTAACAGAAATTAAAGTCGAAAAAAAGTTTAACATAAACAGTTTCCCGATTAAGTTCGGGATTAAGAGGGGCTTATGAAAAAAGTATTAGTTATAGACAATTACGACAGTTTTACATACAATCTTGTCCACTATTTAGAAGATTTAAATTGCGATGTAACCGTTGTAAGAAACGATAAATTAGATTTAGAAGATGTACAACCTTTTGATAAAATTGTATTATCTCCAGGCCCAGGAATTCCTGATGAAGCCGGTTTATTAAAAGCTATTATTGAAAAATACGCACCTACAAAAAGTATCCTTGGGGTTTGTTTAGGTCAACAGGCTATTGGAGAAGTTTTTGGAGGCTCACTAATTAATTTAGAGGATGTTTATCATGGTGTTGCAACCAATGTAACTTTATGTGTCGATGATGAATATATCTTTAAAGATTTAGATAAAAACATGGAAGTTGGGCGTTACCATTCTTGGGTTGTAAATCCAGAATTACCTGAGAGCTTGGAAGCAACCTCTTTTGATGCAAACGGACAAATCATGTCTTTAAGGCATAAAACATATGATGTTAGAGGAGTTCAATACCATCCAGAATCGGTATTAACACCACAAGGAAAAAAGATATTGGAGAATTGGGTGAATTCCCCAAACCCCGAAGGGGCTTAAAAAAAGTTATCCAAATTCCCGAAAGGGGATTTAATAGTGAAAAATAATAGAATCAAATAACAAATCAATCCCCTCTCCTTCGGAGAGGGCTAGGGAGAGGATGAAAGACATACTAAACAGACTTATAAATCACGAAACCATATCAACCGAGGAGGCAAAACAGGTTATAGTTAACATATCAAACGATATGTATAACCCTAGCCAAATAACATGCTTCCTATCTGTTTTCATGATGCGAAGCATTACCATAGAAGAATTAAAAGGCTTTAGAGATGCCCTTTTAGAACTTTGCGTACCCATAAACCTCAGCGGCTTTAATGCAGTTGATATCGTTGGTACTGGAGGCGATGGCAAAAACACGTTCAACATCTCTACCCTATCTTCTTTTATTACCGCAGGTGCAGGCGTTAACGTTTCCAAACATGGTAATTATGGTGTATCATCAACGTCTGGTTCATCAAATGTTATGGAACATTTAGGCGTAAAATTTTCCAATAATGAAGATTTTTTAAAACGATGTGTCGATAAAGCCGGAATTTGCATATTACACGCACCATTATTTCACCCAGCAATGAAGAACGTTGCTCCTATCAGAAGAGAATTGGGCGTTAAGACCTTTTTCAATATGTTGGGCCCTTTAGTTAATCCTTCATTTCCAAAAAACCAAATGCTAGGTGTTTTTAGTTTAGAACTTTTACGCCTCTATAGTTTTATATACCAAAATACAGAAACGAACTATAATATCGTTTATGCCTTAGATGGTTATGATGAAATTTCATTAACAGGAAAAGCAAAAATAGTTTCCAATCATACTGAAAAATTGTTTTCACCAGAGGATTTGGGAGTTTCTAAGATTAAACAAGATGCTATTTTTGGAGGAAATACCGTTAAGGATGCAGCGAACATTTTCGTTGATATCATTAGCGGAAAAGGGACAGAAGCCCAAAACAATGTCGTTTGCGCCAATGCAGGATTAGCTATAGCAACCTCAAAGCAAATTTCGCATCAAGCAGGTTTTGAAATGGCAAAAGAATCCTTGTTTTCAGGTAAAGCGAAAACGAGTTTAGATACATTGATTGAGTTAGGAGTTAGGAGTTAGGAGTTAGGAGTTAGGAGTTAGGAGTTAGGAGTTAGGAGTTAGGAGTTAGGAGTTAGGAGTTAGGAGTTAGGAGTTAGGAAGATTAGAAAATAATTTGAAAAATATAAAAGAAAATAGCAGAAAGTCAAAACCCAAGTTCGGACATAGTCCGAATCATCAATCTGCAGAAATAATGAGCATTATTGAGATTTAAAATATATTTTAAATTGAAGATACAAACGCAGTTTAATGGAGTTGCAAAGCGCAGCTTTAAGCGCGTAATTCCGAAAGCGAATGGTGCTTGAGCAATTTCCTCAGATTGATTTGATTTTTTGGTTCATCGTATTTAATTTAAAACGTCCACTGGACTTTTCAAATTAAATAGTGTATCAAGACAAAATGAACAGAAATAAACATAAAGATGAATATTTTAGATAAAATAACATTAGATAAAAGAAAAGAAGTTGAGTTAAGAAAGCAACTCATTCCAGTTTCTCAATTAGAGCAATCTATTCTATTTGAAAGAGCAACAGTTTCACTTGCAGATAACTTACGTAACAGCAAATCAGGAATTATTGCAGAACACAAACGGCGTTCACCTTCTAAATCTGTAATTAATAATACGTTAAATGTTCAAGATGTAGCAAAAGGTTATGAATCTGCAGGAGTTTGCGGGATGTCCGTTTTAACAGATGGTAAATATTTTGGTGGTTCTTTAGACGATTTACTAACCGCAAGAGCAGCTTGTAATCTGCCTTTATTAAGAAAAGAGTTTATTATAGATGAATACCAAATATTAGAAGCAAAAGCTTATGGCGCCGATGTTATTCTGTTAATAGCAGCAATACTAACAAGACATGAAATCAAACAATTTTCAGAATTTGCAAAAAGTTTGAATCTGTATGTGCTTTTAGAAGTTCATAACGAAGAAGAATTACATAAATCGATTATGCCCAGTTTAGATATGTTAGGTGTAAATAACAGGAATTTAAAAACTTTCGATGTTAGTTTAGAAACCAGTAAAGCCTTAAGCAATCTCATACCAAACGATTTTGTAAAAGTATCCGAAAGCGGCATTAGTAATATTGAAGCCATTAAAGAGTTACAACCTTACGGATATCAAGGTTTTTTAATTGGAGAAAACTTTATGAAAACTGATAACCCGGGAGAAAGTGCAACGGAATTTATAAAAACCTTAGAAGGATGAAATTAAAGGTTTGCGGTATGAAATATCAAGATAATATTGAGCAAGTTGCTGAATTGCAACCTGACTATCTTGGTTTTATTTTTTATGAAAAATCCGCGCGACACTTTGATGCTGAATCGATTCCAGAATTACCAAACTCAATTAAAAAAACAGGCGTTTTTGTAGATGCAGATTTAGATTTTGTAATAGGAAAAATTAACCAACACAATTTACAAGCTGTTCAACTGCATGGAAAGGAATCTCCTGAATACTGCTTAAAATTAAAACGTCATTACGAGGAGAAAAGCGACGAAGTAATCTCTTTAATAGAAGCAGATTGCCACGACTTAGAAAAAAAGTCTCGCAATGACAAAAAGCTAGAAATCATCAAAGTCTTCTCTATAAAAGATGAATTTGATTTCAGTATTCTAAAGCCTTATGAAGATGTTTGTGATTACTTTCTTTTCGATACCAAAGGGAAGTTGCCTGGTGGCAACGGCTACACATTTGACTGGAATGTATTAAACAATTACCCATCAAAAAAACCATTCTTATTAAGTGGTGGTATAGGATTAAACGAAGTTGAAAAGATTAATCAATTTACAAACAGCAAAGCATCAAAATACTGCTATGCTTTTGATGTGAACAGCAAATTTGAAATTGAACCTGGATTAAAAAACATTGAAGATTTAAAAGCATTTAAAAGCAACGTCATTACGAGGAGAGAAAGCGAGGAAGTAATCTCATCAAAAGAAACAGATTGCCATACTTCGACTCCGCTCAGGACAAGCTTATTTCACAAAAAATCTCGCAATGACGAAAAAGAAAAAATTATGAATTATAACGTAAACGCAAAAGGCTACTACGGCGAGTTTGGAGGTGCATTTATACCAGAAATGCTATATCCTAATGTAGAAGAGTTACGCCAAAACTATTTGAAAGTTATGGCAGAACCTGACTTTCAAAAGGAGTTTAATCAACTCCTTAAAGATTATGTTGGGCGTCCTTCACCACTCTATTTTGCGAAACGACTTTCAGAGAAATATAACACGAAAATATATTTAAAGCGTGAAGATTTAAACCATACAGGCGCGCACAAAATAAACAATACTATTGGTCAGATTTTAATGGCGAAACGTTTAGGTAAAACTAGAATTATTGCTGAAACTGGAGCAGGTCAACATGGTGTTGCAACAGCTACTGTTTGCGCTTTAATGGGGTTGGAATGTATCGTCTATATGGGCGAAATTGACATTGCAAGACAAGCACCAAATGTAGCTAGAATGAAAATGTTGGGTGCTAAAGTTGTACCCGCACTATCAGGAAGCAGAACTCTAAAAGATGCTACCAACGAAGCCATTAGAGATTGGATAAATAATCCAGTAAACACACACTATATTATTGGTTCTGCAATTGGCCCGCATCCTTATCCAGATATGGTAACGCGTTTTCAAGCTGTTATTTCAGAAGAAATTAAATGGCAATTAAAAGAACAAACAGGTAAAGAAAACCCTAATTATGTAGTGGCTTGTATTGGCGGAGGTAGTAATGCTGCAGGAACATATTACCATTATTTACACGAAGAAAAAGTCGGTCTAATTGCTGTGGAAGCTGCTGGTTTAGGAGTAGATTCTGGCGAAAGTGCTGCCACTTCAGTTTTAGGAAAAGAAGGTATTATCCACGGTTGCAAAACCTTGTTAATGCAAACTAAAGACGGACAAATAACAGAACCTTACTCTATTTCCGCAGGATTGGACTATCCTGGTGTTGGTCCAATGCATGCACATTTATGCAAAACTGGGCGCGCAGAATTCATGGCCATTACAGATGAAGACGCTATGAATGCTGGTTTAGAACTTTGTAAACTGGAAGGCATTATTCCAGCCATAGAAAGCTCTCATGCTTTAGCTATTTTTGAACAAAAAACGTTTAAGCCAGATGATGTTGTTGTTGTGAGTTTGTCTGGTCGTGGAGATAAGGATTTAGAGAATTATATAGATTATTTTAAGATTTAATATTTGGGCGTTACCCACAAGGGGTCGGGCTTTCACGAGTCGCTCTCTGCGAGGAGCTCCAACAATCGCTCAATCCCTAACGCGAAGAAACATCCGATATTTTAAGAAAAATAGTCTATAAATTAAAATACGAATAAGTTAACAAGACCTGTCAGGTTTTAAAAACCTGACAGGTCTATATAAAAGACACTTACAAGAATACACAAACCTTGTAGGTTAATAATTGACATTGGCGGATTTGCCCGCGTTAGGGATAGAAGCGGCATCCTTTTTTGCCATTAAAAGCAAAAAAGATATAGCGGATAGCCCGACCGTGAGCGACCCTGCAAGGTTTTTTTCTAACCTTGTAGGTATGAGCGAGGGGAAACGCCATAAAAAATAAAAAACGACACATGAATAGAATTGTTGAAAAATTGAAAATGGATAAAAAACTGCTGTCTATTTACTTTACAGCTGGATATCCGAATATTGATGATACCGTTTCTATAATCCAAGATTTAGAAAAAAACGGTGTGGATATGATTGAAATTGGATTGCCATTTAGTGACCCATTGGCCGATGGACCAACTATTCAAGATAGCTCTACAAAAGCATTAAAAAATGGCATGACTACCGAGGTGCTTTTTAATCAATTAAAAGACATCAGGAAAACCGTGAATATTCCATTAATCATTATGGGCTATTTTAATCCTATGTTTCAATATGGTGTTGAAAAATTTTGCAAAAAATGCCAAGAATTAGGTATTGATGGACTGATTATTCCGGATTTACCAGTTGATGTTTATCATAATGAATACCAGGCGATTTTCGAGAAATATGGATTAATAAATGTATTTTTAATTACACCACAAACAAGTGACGACCGGATTAGATATATTGATTCTATTTCAAACGGATTTATTTATATGGTAAGTAGTGCGAGTACAACTGGAGCGCAATCTGGATTTGGGGAAGAACAAACTTCATATTTTGAACGTATTGCAAAAATGGATTTAAAAAACCCCCAGATTATCGGTTTCGGGATTAGTAATAATGAAACGTTTACCCAAGCAACGCAGTATGCAAAAGGCGCTATTATTGGAAGTGCTTTTGTGAAACATGTGACTAACGAGGGTGTCAATTCGATTGAAACGTTTGTAAAAAGTGTTATAAATTAAAAATATTTTAGTCTCAATTAAACCTTTTTCAGTTTTAAATAGTTGTATTGCACTTATTACTTGAACTTACAGTCTAATTTTTTTGAACTATTTCACTATAAATTAAAATTGAGAAAAAGAAATGAAATACTTTAAAGTTAGGCGTATTAACATTAGGGCTATTTGCTTTTACTGCAGCAGCATCTGCTCAAGAAAAAAAAGAACCAAACTTTGAAAAAATGTTAAAGAGATTTGACGCTGATAAAAACGGAACCATTTCTTTAGAGGAGTTTAAATCTGCTAAACGTAAAATGAAGTACCAGTTGAAAAATTAGAAAAAAAATACACAAAATTGGACGGAGATGCTAATGGCGAAGTTACTTTAGAAGAACTGAAAGCTAATTTTGACAAACCAAAAGGTAAAGATAAAAAGAAGAACAAATAAGAATAGCTTATAATTTTAGTACTGTAAAAGGCTCAAGTCTTAACTCGGGTCTTTTGCATTTTATGCTTTTAAATGATTACTATTTAAACTAAATTTACAATAACAAATTCAAATTTATGAAATACCATATCGTCATTAATAGTGTAAAAACGGTAGATGAATTCACAGATGCCTGGAGTAATGAAGCTATTATTGAATTGCTTGATCGCTTTGATTTTCCAGATGCTGTCAATTCTAACCCTGAAGAATTGAAAGATTTACTCTTTATGGCTATTTCAGATTTTGAACCCACAGAAGCTGCTGTCATTGTATTAAGTTATAAATTTTCAGATTCATTAAATGAAAATCAAATTGAACAAATTTCCCATGAAATGTTGTTAGATAAGATTTCGGAAGAATATGCAGATATTTCGTTTCATCATGAGTTGTTCAACATTAATCAGTTGCTGCATAAAGCCTATAATGGTTCTTTTCCTAATGCCAAAGCGACTGTTATTGAATTTGAAATCACACCAAATAAAGAGATTTCTAAAGAAGTTGTTTTAAAAGCGTTGAGCGTTTCACTCGCTAAAAGCAATGTGATAAAACGTTTATTTGAAGACCAACTCGCTGGAAAAGAAGAATTTGATGAAGCTGAACATATTATTTGGGATTTAAAAGCTACTTCTGAAAATACTTATATTTTAACTACCTCTGAATATTGGATCAGTAGAGATGAATTTATTGAAGCTGAATTTGATGCAAAGACACTATCCTAAAATCTGTGTAAGTTTCAAAACTCAGGGTTAAATTATTTATAGTTTAATCCTGTTTTCAAATATAGCTAAAAATTGGTTCAATATAATTCCCCAATTTCTAATTGGCATTG